>NZ_VTXF01000006.1:0-200471 GCF_013114585.1 Vibrio sp. 99K-1 | reverse complement strand
CAAACGTATAAAAGTGAAACTAAAAGGCCTGACTCCGATAGAATATCGAACTCAGGCCTTGAAAGCCGCTTAACAGAAATGTCCAACTTTACGGGGTCACTTCATTGTTTAACTCACAGTAGGCTTTTTTGTTTATCAGTATTTGATCGCAGCGGTTAGAGGTCATGACTGTAAGGTCATCATTTTGAAATAGAAAAACACTCTAAGTGTCACCGTCTCGCAATGGATTCTTAATCTATTCTCGTTAGCCTAAAAGCAGTTTTGTCGAAGAGTGCGAAGACGTGTTAACTCGAGACAACTGTCCTTTGACCGAGCTTGGCTCGGTCTTTTTTTAGGTGTTTCAAAGGTGATAGAGCAAGTGCCTAAAGGTGAAAGTCGATAGGAGCTAACTCAATAAACGACAGACAAGCGCACCTGGTTCTCTCAGCGCGTCCACGTTATAGCTAAGGACACGTCCAGCAGATGGCGCGTGATAACGACGGCACTCATTACCAAACGCATCATATTGAACAGCCAACAAGTCATCCTTATCTACACTTTGTAGAAGTTCAACTTGAGGCAGCACAAATCCACCAATATCAGCACGAATCGACACCACGTTGTTGCCTTCAACCCAATCCATGCCAGGTAACTGCTTGTTTATCTGGTCACAGGCTTGATCAGATTCAAACATGTCATAGTAAGAGAGCATATTAAATACGCCGTCAACCGCTCTTTGAATCATATCGGGCTGAGTAAACTTACCCATCCCTACTTCAACCGTAATACTTGGAATTCCACTTCGATTCCAGACCGTTTCAAGAATGCCGGGATCGCCGGGATCATTGAGCACGCAGTCTGGCTGCATCAGTCTCGCCATCTCTAAACATTGGTCAATTCTGTAATCCGCAAATACATATAGCGGGTATACCGCACCACGAGTTTGGGTATGTAGGTCGACGGCGAAAGTAGCATTGTGCTTGAGTAAACGCTCCCATAAAGAAGCAACAAAGCGCTCGGCTGCCAAGCCATGTGGGTCTCCGGGGAAAAGTCGATTAAGGTTGGCAGGGCAAGAACCTGGGTCCGAAGAGATGAAGTCTCGGCTATGATTCAGTAAACCTGACAGATTCACCGTTGGTACAACAGTCACGGTTCCTTTTAGCTCTTTCCCCACTAAGTCTCGGATAATTTGCTGTGCAGCCAGCACACCATTGAGTTCATCACCATGGATACCAGCGGTGATCATCAACTTAGGTCCATCTTGGCTACCTTTAAAAACAGAGACCGGCATATTTTTTGGTTGTCCTAATCCATCGCTAGTGACTTGAAACCAAAACTGATGCTCTCCAATCGGCAAGTCCTCAACATTCAAAGAGCCAACAACCTGCCTACCTTGTAAAACATCGCCTAAGTACTCTGTTCTCATCCAACTTCTCCATGCTTTTGAACAAAATCTATTCTGTTGCCAGTTTTTGCATCATAGAGGATATCGTAACCAGTACAAGCAGTTAATCAGCCAAAGAGACGCTACTCGTTTGCTCTCCCTTCCCACTTCCTCAATTTATCTTTCAGATTGAGACCGCCCCGGTTACCACTCTCCAATTACTCTATTTGGATAACTATTCACTAATCACTCAACCAGTTGAAACAAAAGTGCAATAAAATCAACACTTAAAAAAGTCCCCTATTCACTGAAATGTAATTTTATAGAAATGAAAGCTTAATTTAGCTGCTCTAAATTAGCTTCATATCGAAACGGAGAGCACTTCGCTCACGGATTTTAAAATACAAGGTAAGTGATTATGAAAAAGGCAGTTCTAGCTTCTGCAGTGGTAGCAGCACTAGTTTCAGGTTCATCTCTAGCAGGTACCGTTTACAGCTCTGACGGTACTGAGCTTAAGATTGGTGGTCGTGCGGAATTCCGTGGTGACTTCATTGGTTCAGGTGGTGCTGAAGTTGAAGGTACAATGGAAGATAAAACTCGTTTCCGTTTAAACCTTGGCGGTAAAACAGAACTTACCGATACGGTTACTGCATTCGGTTTCTACGAAGCAGAGCAAAGCACTGGCGATAGCGAGTTTGATAACCGTTACATGTACGCTGGTGTGGATTTCGATGGACAAGCAGTTTCAGTAGGCCGCCAAGACATGGCTTCAGTCATTGTATCTGACTTTACAGATATCACTGAGTTCTCAGGTGTTCAGCAAGTAATCGATGCAGCTTCAGATAAAGAAGATAGCGTATTTGCATACCGCGGTGGCTTTGATGCCCTTCAGTTAGAAGCAACTTACCAAGCAAATAGTGAAAAAGACACTGATGGTTACGGCATCTCTGGTGTTTATTCATTGCCAATCGGTCTAGACCTTGGTCTTGCATACTCTGGTCAGGATCTAGGTGCAGGTAACGGAAGCGCAAACCAAATCCTTGCTGGCCTAGCATATTCACTAGATAACCTTTACCTAGCAGCAACTTACTCAACGGGTGACTTAAACGATAAAGCCGTTGGCCCTATCGCTGAGTCATTCACTGCAATGGAATTCGCAGCACAATATAAAATCACTAAGCAAGTTTCTGCTGCAGCAGTATACACATACCAAGAAAATGAAGCGGCAAACGGTTCTACAGCCGACTCTGTAGATGGTATCGAGCTTGTTGGCTACTACAAACTAAACAGCAACTTCCGTACATACCTTTCTTACTACATCAATGGCTTAGATGAAGTGAAAAACGTAACTACAGGACTAACAACTGAAGGTGAAGATACGCTTCGCCTAGGTGTTCGCTACGACTTCTAATCTAAATTTACTTTAGGTAGACGCTAAAAAGGTTGGGCAATTGCTCAACCTTTTTTCATATTCGAATATTCTGACCAACTTCATCAATGCTTTTTTCTGGTTAAGTGGTGCTAAATCCGTATCATAGGCAAACCACATCAAATAATTAGAAACATCATGTCACAACACCATCCGATCCAAGGCGCTAGCTGGATGCTTACTGCAGGTTTAGCCTTTGCCGTAATTAACAGCCTGACTCAAATTGCTAGCATTCATTTCGGACTGACTTCTACTACCGTTGCTGTCATTCAATACGCCATCGCTTTATTAGCCATTCTTCCCTACTTGAAAACACTAGGCATTCGCCGTGCACTCAAGACCGACAACCTCAAACTGCACGTGTTCCGTGTCTTTTTGTCAGTCATTGGAATCCAGCTTTGGATATGGGCGCTCGCTTACCCAGTGCCGATTTGGCAAGGTATTGCCCTTCTCATGACGTCACCCTTGTTTGCGACAATAGGCTCAGGATTATTCTTGAAAGAGAAAGTCGGAGCTGCGCGTTGGGGTGCAACCTTGGCAGGCTTCATTGGTGCAATGATCATTCTAGAACCGTGGGCGGAAGACTTTAGCTGGGCAACCTTATTGCCAGTTGGCGCTGCATTCTTCTGGGCGTGCTACTCGCTGATGGTAAAGAAGCTGTCATCACAAGATAGTCCGTCAACTATGGTGGTCTATCTACTGTTGTTGATTACACCATTCAACATCATGTTAGCCATACCAGACTGGCAAACACCGAGTGGCGTTACCATATGGGGTATTTTAGCCGTCATTGGTGTTTTAACCGCCCTCGCACAATGGGCCATTGTAAAAGCTTACTCAGTGGCTGATGCATCCTTTGTCCAACCCTTTGACCATGCAAAATTACCTCTAAATGTGCTTGCTGGATGGCTAGTTTTCAGTTGGGTACCGCCAGGTCGTCTATGGTTAGGTGCGGCAATCATTATTGCGTCTGTCGCCTTCATTACCCACTGGGAAACAAAAAAACCAGCTAAAACGAAGAAAATTTAGAAGGTTTGAAATAAATAGTTCTGCTGTCCGTTCTATATTGATAAGAGAATTTGAAGCGAGGTCGTAACCATGAAGAAACCAATCAAGATTACACTATACCGTTGGGCAGGCAGCTGGGGTCCATTTAAAGTAAACATCCCATGTGGAGAATGTACCCTTACCAAAGACATTCTGAAAGACACCTTTGAGAATGAACTGGCAGATGTCGACGTCGAACTAGAAGTGAAAGATTGGTTGTCTCACTGGTGGGAGCCTCTAAAACTTGGGGCTTGGCATGCTCCTATCTTAGTTGTGGAAGGCAAGGTAGTAAGCCAAGGTGAAGCGCTCAACCGTGGTGTACTCGTCCAATCGGTAATCCAAGAGTGGACGAAACGAGACAGCCTAAAAGGCAACATTGTTTACGGCAAAGCGACCTGCCCTTACTGCGTAAAAGCTAAAAAGATGCTAGATGAAGCAGGTGTCGAGTATACCTACCATGACGTGGTTAAAGACAGTGCTGCTCTGTATCGAATGATTCCAGAGGTAAAGGCACATATTGGTGAAAAAACGCCAGTGACCGTGCCTCAGATCTGGCTTGATGGTAAGTACATCGGCGGGGCTGATAACTTGGAAGCATGGATGAAAGAAAATGGTTTAGACAGCATTCCAAATAACGTCGTCGATTTATCCAATCAATCAGCAGGCTGATCTTTCTTAGAATATTTCAGTCGCCCATTAATGTTTTTTTGTCCATCCACAATAGAACAAAGCGATAAGAACACCTATCGCGCATACGAAAAAGGCCTTAAACTTCAAAGAGTTTAAGGCCTTTTAAAATTCCGTTTTGAAAAATGCTTACTTAGCCATTTTCTTCATCATTCGCTTGATGAATGATGCTTTTTTCGGCTTTGACTTACCGTACATTGCTTCGTGCATCATGTTTTTTGCTGCCATTTGACCAAGGTATGCGTGGCCTAGTTCGTAGTTCATGCTTATCTCCGCACATAATCAACTTTCTTGTGCGCGGATTCTACACTGAAAACGCTCAAAAACAAGATCCAAATCACACTTTATTGCAAGTCACCTATTTTTATTACAACACACCTTTTATGCGTAAGAGCGGCTTGAGATATTCACAAAAAAAGCAGCTCAAGTGAGCTGCTCTTTATGAATGTTTTGCTTTACAACAGCCGTTTCAAACTATCGCTATGGCTGTTAGCGACAACGAACGTTTAGCTACGCTTTGGCTGTCGGTAAGTTTTACCAGCAATTTGATAAGTCTCTTTTTGCTTTAGTTCGAACATTGTTTCAAAGAACCAAGCGGCAAATTTGATCAAGTCATCGCCTTCGTTCATCACATGCTCGATGTACTCTTGCTCTTCGCCTTGTTCGTTTTCTTGAAGTGTCACGTGATAAATGCGCTTTTCGCCTTCCACTTCAGCTAGCGCAAATTGACCAGTCAGTGATGCGGCAGCCTCAGCGACTTCAGTATCCTCATTGGATTTTAATAGCTCAAGTGCCTGTGGCAGGCCATCTAGTGCGCAGATAGCTTTTACCAGTACTTCAAATTCATTTTGCTGCATGTTTTATTACCTATTAAATGGACGCCAGTATTGTAGAAAACCATCTATCCAAATACAACGTCTTAAAGGTCGTATACACAAACATCAACACAGGAAACTAACTGTATTCGACTTCGGTATCGCTAAGCTTCTTTTTCATTCGTGTTGAAGACCACAACACCGAGCCCATACCCGCGCCGATCACCAGGTAAAACACACCAAGTTGTAGATGAGTCGTTACCCAACTCTCAACCAAGTACCCGCCTAACAAACCCGCTAAGCACATTTGAATAGACCCAGATAATGCAGATACCGCACCCGCTTGTTTCTTATGTGGTTCCAACAACATACTAATAGAAAGGGGGAATGAGATGCCCTGTGCAATGGTCAGCCAAGTAAACGCCCATACTAAGTTAAAGATGGTTAATTCATGTGTCAGCAACCAAGCCCCAGACGCCAAAATGATCAAGATTGCAAAGCTCATTAATTGAGGCGTACTAAAGCGACGATTCAGAACATTCAATGCCACACTGCCAATCAGCAAGCCCGCCGAAGGCACAATCATTAATGAGCCGTATTCCGCAGCTGTCAATCCTAATTGCTCCTGCATTAAGAATGGGAACAAGGATAACGATACCAAACTCGCCATGTAACTCATCCAGTTGTAACTAGCGCTACTTAACACTTGTCGATTGGTTATCAAACTTCCGTAGTTCTTAACGACTTGGCTCACTTGGAAGCGACTCTTACCGTAGGGCAGCGTCTCGTGAAGAACAAAATAGCCCAAAGTGAATATCGCAAGTAGATAGAGTAAAACAAACAAGAACACCGCTTCCCAGCCAAGGTGGAATGATATCCAGCCACCGAACACAGGCGCTATGATCGGCATGATTGAAGCGGTAATCGAAATATAAGACAACGCTTTAGTAAGCTGAGCGCCATCATAACTATCGCGGAGGACGCTACGCCCGAGCACCGAGGCACTACCTGCCCCTAAGCCTTGTAACAAACGGCCTACTTCTAGTGCTGTCATGTTGTCAGAAAAGACGACACAAACAACAGTACCAATCAAATAAACACCCTGACCTAACAAGAAGATAGGTCTTCGTCCAACTGCATCAGACATCGGTCCGTAAAATAGTTGAGATAAACCAAAGCCCACTAAAAATAGTGTGACGAGCAGCTGTACATCAACTTGAGTGACACTTAAGTCAGCAGCAATCAGCGGCAGTGATGGCAGGTAAATACTGACACCCACTTGCCCAGTAGCAATGATCATCATTGCCAACAGTAATGGTGTTTTTTTAAAGATCGATTGGCTCAAAAAATTTCCTTTACGTTTGTTATTTGTTCAAAGATGAGTTTACATTCAGAGCCAGCAATTGATAATGAACCAAATTGGAATTTGATTAAGTCCCAACAGGAAAGAATATGGATTGGATACTTAACGTAAAAAGTTATGTAAAAGTGGTGGAAGAAGGCAGTTTTAACGGTGCTGCCCGCAAGCTCAATACCACCAGCTCAGCAATCAGTAAAAGAGTAAACTGGCTTGAAGAGCGTATCGGGACTCAGCTGCTAAAACGGACGACTCGCTCGATTAGCCAAACCGAAGCAGGCGCACTCTTTTACCAACGAGCCAAAGATCAGCTCGATAACTGGCAGTCGATCATTGATGAGACTCGCTCAGTTAACCAAACCCCTGCTGGCCTATTAAAAATTGGGGCGACCATCGCAGTTGGCTCTAAATTTTTGGTCCAGCATATGGACGACTTCCTAGAAAAGTACCCGGATATTAAAGTCCAGCTCATCACCACAACCTCGGGACAATTGCCTGAACTTGGCTTAGATCTGGTGATAAGTCGCGAACTTGAACAACTCAACTCGTTAAGCTTTAAAAAGACACCTTTGTTCGAGCACAAAGCCGGTTTCTATGCCGCTCCGAGTTACTTGGCGAAACACGGCTACCCAAGCTGTGAACAAGATTTGGAACAACACAATTCGCTGATTTGGGGTGAGCGCCCTACTCGTGAGGTTACCTTAACGAAAGGGCAAAGAATTACATTGAATGGAAACTTTGCGACAACCAACCCTGAGGCTCTATTTCACGCGGCCAAGCGAGGCATGGGCGTGTTATTGACCATCAAAGCCATGATCAAAGAAGATCTAAAACAAGGGACATTAGTTCCAGTATTGCCAAATATCACCGCTGATGAGGTGATGGTTTACGCTTACTACCCTAAGCTTGATTACTCGCATACACGAACCAAACTGTTTTTGGATCACCTTAAAGATAGGCTAGACAAAGAACGTAGCACTCAGATTTTGTGAATCTAATCACAAATAAATTTGAAAAAATATGCATCGAGGACAATAATAAACAAGACACATATCACAATTGTACGCGGTGATTCTGGTTAACTATGGATGGTGACTATGACTCAACATACACAGAACGGCATAATAAACACAGAGCGCATTGGTCGCTTATTGAAGTTGGAAGGTGTCGACCTTCTTGAGTCTGCTGTGCTCACCTTACACCAAACCTTTGATACGCAGTACACCAGCATCATTGAGAAGAAGTACTTTCCAGACCAAATCGTTCCTCTCGTCATCGCGCACTCTGATCATGTTTTACACGATAAGATAAATGCACGTCACGGACATATCTACCAGCAGGCTGTTAATCAAAAACACCCGGACTGTTCGTTTGCTCAATATGTTGTTCAATCTCTACCTACATCGGCCTTTCGGCAGGAGATCACTTCACAAAACTCTATCGCGATCCCGACTCGTACTCAGAGTGGTGAAGTGATGGGCGTACTATTTTCAACTTTCACGTCACCACTTAGTCCAACTCAGCAACAAGAGGTCATCAAACATCATCAGCTATTCGCTGACATCATTATCCATACATTAAGGGAGATGTGGTTCAACGACCGTTCTGAGCAACTGGTGAATCAACTTAGCTATGAAGTCTCGCACGACAGCTTAACAGGCTTACTCAACCGTAGCTGCTTGTCAGATACGCTAGAGTCAATCACTCAGCAAAGCGTGACGCCCTTTTCTGTTGCCTTACTCGATATCAACAGCTTTAAAGCTATCAACGACCAGCACGGAAACTATATTGGTGACAAAGTGCTACAGTTCGTTGCTGAGACGTTGCGCCGCACCTTACCTGAGAACAACCTTACATTTCGTACCGCAGGCAACGAGTTTGCTTTCATCACCTACCACTCAGACCCAATCGCCATTTGTGAGCAAATACTAGCGAAAATCAAACACGGCTACTCAAGCGTCGACATCAAGATCGACTTTGAGGTCAGTATTGGTATTGCCCGCTCAGAAGGAGACAACAAGGATGTCGAGCAGATCATCTTCAACACCAGCTTAGCTTTAAAAGAGTGTAAACAAAGCCCCGATACCCATATTCAATGTTATGACACCCATCTAAGGTTTCGCTACCAAAGAAAGGCGGAGCTCATTGCCGCACTGCGAAGTGAACTTGAAAACCCTATTTCCAATAACCTAACGCCAGATGGCAATGGCATGTACGTGGTTGCCCAGCCTATCGTCGGCCAGGGGGAAAAACGTTGGGAATACTTTGAGGTGCTGACACGCTGGAAAACCGCTCAGCATGGCGATATTTCTCCAGTGGAGTTTATTCAAGTAGCAGAAGAGTCTGGATTGATTGTTGAATTGGGTGAACGCATCATCGAGTTAGTGTGCCGTGCAAAGAAAACGTTAGAGCAAGGGCTAGGCTATAAAATCAAGCTCGGGATAAACTGCTCTGCCCACGAGCTTACCGACTCTAAACGTTATATCTCTTACCTTACTCGAACCATTGAGCAACATCACTTTGCAGCAAACGAGTTTGTTATCGAGCTAACCGAGACCGTATTGCTATCACCGACACAAGAGACAAAAGCCGCACTTAACTACCTCAGAGAGCAAGGTTTTACTATCGCTTTGGACGATTTCGGTACTGGCTACTCCAGTCTGAACTACATTCACAGCTATCCGATCGACTGCATTAAGATTGATGCTACTTTTATTCGCAATTTGCTGACTAACTCCACCTCGGAGAGCGTCGTTTGGTTGATTGTCCAACTGGCGCATCGACTGGATGTGTCACTCGTGGCTGAGGGTGTTGAGAAACGGGAACAGTTAGAAAAGTTGCACGCAATGGGGTGCGACAAGATCCAAGGATATCTCTACTCTCCACCAATGAGACCAGAAGCGATTGTCAGCTACGTGACACATTCTGAGCCACTCGCTTGAGCATACCTAGCGTAGAAAAAGCCCCTAGCCTTGAGAACAAAAAAGCCGCGATACATAGCCTTATAATTCAAAATTAGGCTCAATATCGCGGCTATTTCAATAGTGTGGTCTTAAAAAACTTACTAATGACGACTAAACGTCATTCATTAACTCTTGTTTGATTGCGCTTCTAATTCTTGCTGTAGCAAGGCATCCGCTTCGTCTCTCGCCGCGATAAACGTTGATTTTTCCTTTTTCGGCACAGAGTCTGCCATTGGAATATTCGCTTTCATCGCATCGACAGGACGACCACGTTCAATCAGTTCGTAATGAAGGTGTGCGCCAGTAACTCGACCCGTTTTCCCTGATAACCCGATACGTTGGCCACGAGAAACTGTTTGGCCTTTACGAACTAGAATCTTGCTTAAGTGCAGGTAACGCGTTTTATACGTACTACCGTGTTGAATCACTACGTAGTTACCTGCATAAGGGTGTTTACGCGTCATGATCACTTTGCCGTCACCGGTTGCCTGAACTGGCGTACCAATCGGCGTTGCGAAGTCAGTACCGTTGTGAGGTGAAATTCGGCCTGTCACAGGGTGCAAACGCTTAGGGTTGAATTGAGAGCTTTGACGCCAGCTGCTGCTTACCGGATAACGCTGGAAAGCACGTTGCAAGCTATCACCGCTTGCATCGTAGTACTGCCCATCAGTATGTAAGTACGCAGAAACAACGCGGTTCTTGTTGATGATCTTAATCGCTTCAATTTCGCGCTTGCCAGTGGCAACACCATCGACAAACTGTGCTTTCTGCAGCACTTCAAACTTGTCGCCAGCACGTAGGTCGCGGCTAAAGTTCAGCTTATCTTTTAGCAGCGTAACAATGTGGTCGATCTCAAGGCTATTCAAGCCAAGTTTGTTTGCCGAAACAGAGAAGCTGCCTTGAATGTCACCCACTAAAGGTTTTTGCTTCCACTCACCAGGAATCGAGATGTCTTCAAATTCATAAGAGCTATCTTCAAGCAGACGATAAACTACCTTGTCGGCAACGCTGAATTGAAGTTCCATTTTAGAAAGATCGCCAGTCGCTTCATCACGCCAAAAACGTAACGTATTACCAGGGCGAAGCGTGTCGAGTGCAAGGAAGTTTAAGTCGGTTTCCATCACACTCATCATCGATTTGTAAGAGAAACCAAGCTGAGTGAAAATGCTACTTAAGTTGTCACCAGTTTGAATTTGATACTCAAACGTTGGCGGTTCAATAACCACAACAGGAGAAGATGACAAGATAGACTCAATCACAGTTGAGTCAGGTAAATTTAAATCGATCGTTTTGGTTAGATTCGATTGTGACGATTGCAAAGCAACACCAATTGCTGCAATAAGTGGCAGTCCTAAAATCGCAACTTTTTTTACAGGTGAAAGCTCAGCAAACGGAGAGGAAAATATTTTTGAATACACGGTAAACAGGTCTTTCTACGACATAAAGGCATAGGATATGCTTTTCAAACGCATAAATCATCAATGCATTGTCATAATATGACGCGAATCTTGCTCAGTATCGCTAAGTCATTGAGTTGCCGTGACTGAAACCGTGCTTATCTTAAAATAAAATTAACCGCTAAATTTGAAAATAAAAAAGCAGAAACGGCTAGCTTCTGCTTTATATTGATTTACGTTATTCCGTTTCGATTAATTAATAACCGGAGCGAATTCGTTGATGGTTCCAGCGAATAGCCTAGTGCACTTCGGCGACTCTACCAACCAACGTTTGGTAAAAATACTAATTTCAAAAATGAGCGATTAAGCACTCACCGTCGACACTAAACAGTTGTCTTCACCAAACTCATTTGGGATGTAACGATCGGCATTAGCATCGTTTACCCATTGCTGGTCGTCAACAAGGTAGCGGAATTGAAACTCGCCATCTTTAGGCAGGCGAGTTTTGAATTTGTAAACCTTCCCCTTCGCCAACTTTTTCATTGGTGTTGCTTTCCAATCAAGAAAATCAGCAACGATGGATACAGAATTCGCTTCTTGAGCCTCTAGCTCAAAAGTCACTTCCACTTCATCTTTCGTTTTAAAAAAACGTTTATTAATCATTCGCAAGCTCCATTTGTAAAGTAAGCAGACACAAAGCTATGAGTGTCTAAATTTCATTCATCTACCTAAGATAATATGTAATTTGGCTCACATAAACAACAGATCCTCACATTAACGAAAACGTTATTGCTTACCAATTGATTGCGTATCAAAAGAAAAACTCATTAACACCTTTTCAGATGGGGCTTCTACAAAAGATTGTTCCGCAGAATGCTGAGTAAAACCGATAAAACCTTCCCCGTTTTGTTTACCTTTTGCTTGAGTGACGTCCGGCTGAGCAACCTCTAAAGTTTGAATTTGTACGCGATCACCAAGGAAAAGTTGGTCAACCAATACCACGCGGCTACGCTGTTGATCATGCTTAAATAAACCTAAGTAATAGAAGACCCCGCTGCCTTGGTTAGATACCCACATTGGCGCAACGAAAATGTTGGTATCTCCCAATTCAACACCCAACAACTTTTGAGTATCTACCGTCACCACACCTCGCTCCACGCCCGAGTCGTAGCGACCAGAGGCCAACGACTTAGCTTCATTGACTTCATTAATAAAGGCGTAAGCGTTCGTTTCAGGTACTTTGATTGTCCATGGGTTGGTCGTCTTCAAATCAAACACGGTTTCAACAACCGTGTCATAACTCACTTGAGAAGAAGGGAACTTCGCCAAGATCTCTTCATCAGTTAAACTGAAGCGGTATACGCCCGCCACCACCACGACAACCAACATCACAATTGGAATCAGTAAGATCAGGGGAATTGGTAAGATTTTCTTTTTCATGAGCAATTTTATTCTTTTGTTTTCATCCTGTTGTGCAGACCATAAAGGGCTTTAGTATAATTATCAATACAGGGCTAATCAGAACTGGAGCACGGATGGATATCAATCATAGTAAAGATAAAAATATCAGAAGTTGCGAATGTCGCTGCGGTGCGGTCAATCTCGTGTGTAGAGGAGAGCCTCAACGAACCTCTGTCTGCCACTGCTATGAGTGTCAAAAACGAACCGGCAGTGTTTTTGGTGTACAAGCTCGATTTCTAACAGAGCAAATTTCCTTGAGTGGAGAGGTAACCTCTTTTTCACGCATAAGCGATACTGGCAATGAAGTTACTTATCAATTCTGCCCTAAATGTGGCACTACTATGCTGCTCCAATCCGTTGCTGCCGCTGACTTTTACATCATCCCGCTTGGATTGTTTAAAGAACAAGACTTTCCGTTACCGAGCTTTTCTGTCTACGAAGAACGTAAACACGGTTGGGTCAAATTTGACCATCAAATGAGCCACTATAATTAGTAGCTTTCATCTGCCCAATATTGCGATTACATTTGCAAAGAAACTAACTGCAATAGTGTTGCCTAAGATCAAATATCCAAGCCCCACAGCGCTAGCGTATCTTTTCGCTAGCGTTATAATTTGCCCCTCTTTTTCAACCCAAGGTGAACAACATGATTTCTAAGCTACCACGTTGGGTTGAATACGGGGCTCTCCTACTAGCAGCCCTTGCTGGCAGCGTGAATGCTATCGGACTACTTGGCTTTCAACACCAAGCTATTTCGCACATTTCAGGTACGGTCTCTTTATTGGGGAGTAGCTTGCTCACTCCAACCTCTGCTTCAGTACATCTATTACTCGTCATCATGAGCTTTATGCTAGGCGCTGCTTTCAGTGGTTTTTTCATTGAAAACCAGGCTCTAAAATTAGGTCGTCGATACGGCGTTGCTCTGTGCATTGAGGGTGGCCTACTATTTTTAGCATTATGGGCACTGCTACAAGGCTACACATCCGGTCAGTACTTTGCTTCCGCGGCATGTGGCCTGCAGAACGCAATGATCACTACCTACAGTGGCGCCATTATCCGTACCACACACATGAGTGGGATCATCACGGATCTTGGTATCATGATTGGCGCGCGCCTCAAAGGTATGCCCTTTGACCGCCGTAAAGCCAAACTGCTGATGTTCATCGTCATGGGTTTTCTATTTGGCGGCTTAACGGGTGCTTGCTTATTCCAGCGCTTTGAAATTCTCGCTCTGGCTTTCCCTGCCTCTTTTGCCTTTTTTATTGCGTTTAGCTACTGGCTCTACCTGTCCTATCGAACTGATACATCAGTGAATTTATAAAAAACTGGCAATATATCCTCAAATTACGTAACATCCGCAACACTTTATTCTAAACTCTTAATGGTTAGCAGAATAACCAGCATGAATATTTAGCGATATTTGATGAATAGTATTGCAAGCAATATTAATACTGGGTAATCTTGCATCCATTAAGAAAACACGGACGTTTAGTGAATAAAAATGCCAAGGAAGTGGCTTTTTTACGTGTAGAAATTCGAGAACAATAACATGTCTAACAACACGAATACTGCTCAAACAGAGAAATCTAAAGGCAGTTTCTGGGTTTTCCTAATCCCATCATTGATTGGTTTATTCCTTTTCATGGCTCCAATTAGCTACCAAGGCGATCTCACTATCCCTGTTGCTATCCTAGCCAAGTCAATTCAAGCAGTTTTCGGTGAATACCTAGTCTCAATTATCACTGCAATCGTCGCTTTCATGTCTGTAGCTTCCGTTTTAAGCACCATTTTCAAGCCTACATTCATCACATCGAATTCATTCTTAAACGGTCTTTTCAACCCTTCTCCCCTGTGGTTGTTGGTTCGTTTGATTGGCGGTGCAGCAGCGTTCATGGCGTTCTTCCAAGTAGGTCCTGAGTTTATTTGGGAAGAGAACACCGGCGGCTTAGTGCTAGAAGGCCTGCTGCCTACACTATTTTCAGTGTTCATTTTTGCTGGCCTGTTACTGCCTCTTCTACTTAACTTTGGTTTATTAGAACTGTTCGGCACACTACTAAGTAAAGTCATGCGCCCTATCTTCAACCTGCCAGGTCGTAGTGCTATCGACTGTATGGCTTCTTGGTTAGGTGATGGCAGCGTTGGTATCCTGCTGACAAGCAAACAGTACGAGAAGAAGTTCTACACACAGCGTGAAGCTGCGGTTGTAGGTACGACTTTCTCAGCGGTATCTATCACGTTCAGTCTTGTGGTTATTGCTCAAGTAGAGCTAGAGCACCTGTTCTTACCTTTCTATGCAGCAATCTGTCTAGCGGGTATCGTTGCGGCGGTAATCATCCCTCGCCTACCACCTTTGAGCATGAAGAAAGACACTTTCATCGATGGCAGCAAGCCAGAGAAAGATGCAGATGCAATCCCTGTAGGTCACTCAACGTTCTCTTGGGGCCTTGAGCTAGCAGTAAACAAAGCATCACAAGTTAAATCAGTTAAGTCTGTATTTAGCGAAGGCGTTCGTAACGCAGTGGACATGGTATTTGGTGTACTACCTGTGGTTATGGGTCTTGGTACAATGGCGTTGGTCATTGCAGAGTACACTTCTGTATTCTCATTCTTAGGTCAACCTTTCATTCCGTTCCTTGAGCTATTAGGCGTTCCTGAAGCGGTTGCAGCATCAGAAACCATCGTGGTTGGTTTTGCAGACATGTTCATCCCAGCGATCCTTGCAGCGTCTATCGATAACGAAATGACTCGCTTTGTAATTGCAGCAATGTCGGTAACTCAGTTGATTTACATGTCTGAAGTTGGTGCTCTACTTCTAGGTAGTAAGATTCCTGTCAATATCGCAGAACTGTTTATTATCTTTATTCTGCGTACATTAATTACACTTCCAGTTATTGCAGGCGTTGCTCATTTAATATTCTAAATTAGATACTACTTATATAATAAAGTAAGCAACCCGAATTATAAAGCCTCACTTTTGTGGGGCTTTTTATTGTCCAAAATATGGGCAAATTATAAATTCAAACCCATTTATGTTTAAAAATGGCATATCATTTAAGTTCATATCTTTTATCTAAAATGCCTACCGTATATAGAAAACCAAACGCATAAGTGCAAAATTAATACATTTTTAATTTCATCTTAAACACCCAGTTTGCTTATTCTTCAACTCATTGAAGCAATTACTAAAAGTAACAAATATGTGATTTAGTGAATTTTGTATTGTTTAGATTGTTGTATTTTTGTAGTCTATTTTGTGAATTTACATTCAAGTAAATTTCCATCCTGTCGATACATATAAATACAAAAACACAATTAACTTTAGTCTTCGCAAAGCCTGTGAGAAGGGGAAAATTCAATGAAATTTAGCCATAAGGTGGTTGCTGCATCATCAGCCTTGCTGCTAGTGACAGTATCATTGCTTTCAATACAACAACTTTACACTGTGAGAAGTGCTGTACAAAACAACGTTAATGCGAGCCTAGAAGAAATGGTATCTGGTGTAAAAAACACCGTAGTATCAGAAATGAACGCCAAAAAAGCATTGGCGCAATCGACGACTGAAGTCATCGAGATAAACCCTCAAGACCGCACCTACGTTAAAACTATTCTAGAAAAACCAAAACTGAAAAACAGCTTTCTAGCGGTTGGTTTTGGTTATGAAGCAAACGGTTTCGTTATCGAGAATGATGACGGTTGGGAAGCAGGTCCGGATTACGACCCTCGAATTCGCCCTTGGTATATTGATGCTAAATCCCAAAACAGTTTAGTTGTTACCGCTCCTTATGTGGACGCATCAAGCAAAAAAGTAATTATTTCGGTTGGTACACCAGTTAAAGATAACGGACGCTTCACAGCAGGTATGTTCTACGATTTGGAGCTTACAAACCTGGCAACCTTGGTTAACCAAGTAAACTTATTCGATGCCGGTTACCTATTCCTTGTGACTGCTGATGGCACAACGATTGCCCATCCAAACGCTGAGAATAACGGCGAAAAGCTTTCAAGCTACATGCCACAAGCAACCATTCGCGAAGGCTCTCAAGAGATCGAAGTCGACGGTAAGATGTTCCTAGTTAACTTCACTCATATCCCAAGTGAAGATTGGTACATTGGTGCCATCCTTGATGAAGAGATCGCTTACCAAACGGTCGAAGACTTGAAAAACAGCTCAATGATCTATTCTTTGATCGCTGTGATTCTTAGTATCGTTGCACTCACGGTTCTGATTCGTGTGCTAATGCGTCCACTCGATGCTCTTAACCAAGCGATTCAAGACGTGGCTAGTGGCCAAGGTGACCTAACTAAGCGTCTAGATACCAATACAGATAAAGAGTTCTCTGACCTAGCGAAAGGCTTCAATACCTTTACTGAAAACCTACAAAATCAAATCATTCAATCGAAAGCGATTGGTGTGGAGATTAAACGTGGTACTGAAATCACAGTAAAAGGTGCTGGAGAATCAGCAAGCGCGATGAACACGCAACTGCAAGAGCTAGAACAGCTAGCGACCGCAATGAACGAAATGGCAGTAACGGCAACAGAAGTAGCCAACAATGCTCAAGGCGCAGCGGCAGCAGCTCGTGAAGCCGACGACGCAACACTAGACGGTACTTCTGTAGTAAGTGAAACTACTCAAGCGATTGATAACCTATCTGAGCGTATCGACCAAGCAGTCGCTGAAGTACAAGTTCTAGAATCAGCAACAGCTAACATCGAGACAATTCTTAAAGTTATCAACGATATTGCTGACCAAACCAATCTACTGGCACTGAACGCGGCAATTGAAGCAGCACGTGCGGGTGAGTCTGGTCGTGGTTTCGCAGTCGTAGCCGATGAAGTTCGAACTCTAGCGCAGCGTACTCAAGAGTCGACAACTGAAATCCGCAACATGATTGAACAGCTACAAGCCGGTGCTAGCTCAGTATCTAACGCGATGAATCAAAGTAAAGATACTGCCACTGATGCCGTTGAACGTGCTCAGCAAGCAAACTCTTCACTGGACCGTATCCGTGACGCGATTCAGCGTATCTCTGATATGAACATTCAAATTGCTTCAGCAGCAGAAGAGCAGAGCTTAGTAGCGGAAGAGATCAACAACAACACAGTTAAGATCAAAGACCTTTCAACACAAGTGTCGACTGCTGCTCAAGAAGCGAATACCGCGATGCAAGTACAAACCGACAATGTTCGCCAGCAAGACGAGCTATTGAATAAGTTTACGGTGTAGTTACTTTTGACTGCTAGGAACTAGTTTCTTAGCTTCAAATTAAAAAGGCCCGCTACTCACTCGAGTATGCGGGCCTTTCTTTTGGTCTTTTCATCTTCTGGCTGATCTATTGATCTTTATGAGGCTCAGATTAGTTGGTTATCAACATCATGCATTGATTAGGTTCAACCTTGATCGTAACGGTGTTATCAACACACTCAATCACATCACCGGACAATAAATCCGTTACAGGCCCAGTCCAAGTCAGCGAAGCCGTTTTGCTGCGCTTCGACTTGTTGATCACAACAATGCCTTTGTCTCCACGAACAAACACCATTAAGTCATCATTTGCTTCAACCACACGCATCGCTTCACCATGAACATGATTGTGGAATTGAATCATGCTTTTCATGTAAGGCGCTTGCCAATCATTGAGCCAACGAGGCTGACCATTCTGATCCAGGATACCACTTGTGCTTAATTCACTGTAAACCAGTGGTACACCGCCATCTCGACCAAGAATGAAGGCATGAGCCAAACGCTCGTCCACTTCATCCATTACATGCTCCAAAAACACCTCGTTGTTTGGAATGTCATGGGTTACTGCAAAGGTTATCGCTCTCATGTTCGACAAAGCTTGCCCAAAACAGTACGGGTTAATCAAAGATTTAAAACTGCCCTGCTCTTCAAAGGCTTTGAAGATAGTATTGAACAGTGGGAAATCGTAAGCTCCTAAACGAGTGTGCTTTAGGTAGGGCTCAAGAAACAGTTGGTACTCTTCCTCTGTCGCGCCACCATCGGTGATGATCTCACCAAAGATGTGCATTTCTTCGCAGATATCATCCGTCCACACTTTGCGCAAGTGTGACAGTGTCATGTGCTTTGCAGCATCAATGCGGAAACCTTTCACACCAATCGCTTTCATAGCTTTTAGGTAAGCTCGCTGCTGTTCAACCACATTGTCGTTGTCTAACAGGGTTGGTAAGCCCGGATCGCTGGCTCCGCCAGTAATACGTCCATTCTGCACTTCCCATGTGTCTTTCCAGTTTTTGATTCCAAACGCTTCTACGAAGTCATTTTCATTAAATAACGACTCAGAAAGATCACCAAACAAACGGATAGATTCATAGTATTCTGGGTCTTTTTGGTAAGACGCCATATCTTGTTCATTTGGATAGGTCAGATCACTGCGGATGTCAGACTCGTTTGCCATGTGGTTGAACACCACGTCCACATAGGTACGCAGCCCATGTTGCTTTAACGTGTCTACCATCGCTTTAAAATCTTGTGTGTCACCCAACTGATTATCAATCACACGATAATCTTGTGGCTGATAACGTTGCCACCATTGAGTGCCAGACGCTCTATCGGCGCCCTTAGGGCCGCGCAACGACTTCATCGCTGGTGAAACTAAAACTGATTTATAACCCAACTCTTGGATCAGTGGGGCGTTCTTCATTACGTCAGCGTAGCACCAGTCAAAGGCATGCAAAATAACATCTGTCGCTGGGTTGCTTAACATAGCTGAACTCTCCATGTTGTTCTCCTACCAAACTCGTTTACAACTTTCTAGATAAGGCAAAGGCTAAAAGGCAAAGCTGCTTAAATTTCCTCAAGAATGGTGTTTATTATATGAGTTACTCATTAAAAACCCTCATCCTCCTGCCGATTAGTCACGGCGGATAGTTGAGGGCGTAGCAACAATTATCGCATAACGTCTGGGATGAATACTCAGCCATTATTCACTGATAAGTTACAAAAAAGGAGCGTATATACGCTCCTTTCTATTCCATCTAACACATATCTTACACTAGGTTCTATAAAGAACCTTAACCACGTGCCAGCCGAATTTCGTTTTAACAAGATGTGGGACCAGCGTCTCGCCAGAAAAACAAACCTTATCAAACTGAGGCACCATTTGACCTTTTTGGAACTCGCCTAAATCGCCGCCCTTTTTGCCCGATGGGCACGTTGAGTGCTTCTTCGCTAATGTTTGAAATTTAGCGCCCTTTTTTAGCTGCTTGATGATGTCTTCTGCTTGTTCTTTGTGCTTCACCAAAATATGAAGCGCTGCTGCTGTTCTTGCCATGATAACTCTCAGTTTGTTGCTGTCTGCTTGCCGACTTGCATTCGTCGACAGCGAGTATTTAGCGTGATTTTAACCCAAGAAACACCATTCTTCACTCTATAACCGAAAACAACCGCCTTAAAGCCCCTAAAAACAGTAGAGTTACTTGCCGCGACTGCTATTTCCCTTTAAATTATTCTTTATAAATTAAGGGTGTAGTAAATAGGAGCCAATTATGGCCAAACCGATCAGTAAAGCGAGTCAGTCACAGGGAATGTTGATGTTCAAATTGTCCCTCACTCAAAGTTTTGCGATTGGCACGCTTAAAGTCAGGGAAATCGTGCCTTTTCAACCGATGACCCAAATTCCCTACTCTCACCACCATGTGATTGGCACCGTGACCATTCGCGACCTTACGGTTCCAGTGATTGATATGTCTGCAGCGATTGGCTTTCGCCCAATCACTCCCGCTGAATACAATGATTGTGTACTCATCGTGACCGACTGCTTAAGAACGGTCGTAGCATTCTTAGTTCGCTCAATCGATAAAATAATTGAATGTGATTGGAAGAGTATTGAATCACCACCTGCGAGTGTCGGTCGTAATGTATTTGTGACGGGCATTACTCGTTTTGAAGATCGTATCGTGCAAATGCTCGATGTCGAACTACTGCTCTCTAAGATCTACCCAGATTACGAGAACGCGCATATTCCAATGCTGACCGATGTAGAAAGGGAGCGCCTCAAGGCACTAAACATCTTATTGGTGGATGACTCTTTGATTGCGCGTAAGCAGCTATCTGACGCTCTCGACAGCATCAACATTCCTTATAGCATCTGTAATAACGGTTTGGATGCGATTGACCTAATGCGACGCCAAGCTAGCGTGGGTAAAGCGATTGACCTTCTTGTCAGTGACATTGAAATGCCGGGATTGGATGGGTACGAACTTGCATTTGAAGTACAAAACGACAGTGCATTGAGCCATGCTTACTGTATTTTGCACACCTCGCTATCGAGTGAGATCTGTGTTGATCGTGCGAATCAGGTAGGTGCTCACGAAGCGCTTGAGAAGTTCAATGCGGGTGAGTTAATCGAAGCAATGCTACGCGGAGCAAAAGTCTTAAACGACGCCTCTACGGCTGCTTAGGGCTCTTCACAAAGCTAAACCAGCATCATGCTCAATGGTTTAGCTTCTAAGTCTCTTATTTCTTCAAATATCAATAAGTATAGAGCTAATCGCTAGCCACTCTTTTTCGGCGTAGAGCTTTTGGGCATAGAATAGCTCTTACTCACGAATTCCACTTCCTCTACTTCATTGACATGATTAGTGAAAGACGCCAATGCATACAGTGTGTTCGCGACTAAGTTAGCGTATTTAAAAAGAATCGGATCCGGTGACTTTTTGCTTTCATGGTGCTCAATGCTCACCAAAGCTCGCACCACTTTCTTAGCCTGGCAACGACACAAATGAAGCTCGCTCGATACTCGATTTCCACCAGGTAATACAAACCCTTTGAAGCCACCTTCTAGCTGCTCACGGATATGGTGGTAATCTTGCTTAAGCTCGACCAGTTCGGATTCAGTAATCGCTAATTTCCCACGCACTGATCCATTTAAATGATAGATGTTCGGCTGTAGGCGTTGCAGGATCTCGCGAACTTGTGGTTCTAATTCCAATGAAAGAACCAATCCAACTCGGCAGCAAAGCTCATCCGATAGAATCTCAAAATCACAGATAGGACTGTCTTCATAAATAAACGGGTAACAAAACTCGTCCCAATCTCGACTTACTGGTTTCACGTAGCGATCCTTACACATAAATATTAATCAGACGCCAATATACCAAACTCTTTGATTTAGTCTGCTTTTTCTCACATCAACGGTAGTGTGTTTACAACGATTTTTAGACGTAAAAAAGCCCTCACATTGGAGGGCTTCTTAAATAACCAGTTACATGAGGTTACTCGTTAGATACTTTTTTGTGGCCTTCTTGCAAGTGAACGAAATCTACTAGATCGTCACCCGATACTTGGTATGCCTGACCAAAGCCTTTAACGAACAAGCCGTTCTCTGCTTTAAGATTGAACAGAGAGAAATCTTGAAGCTGGCTCAAACCATCAATGATCTCGCCGAAACGCTCTTGCATCTGGCCAATCACTTGAGTCCAAAGCTCGGTTTCACGCTCGACAACACTTGCTTGTGCATCAAACGTTAAACGCTTACGAGCGTAAAGCTGCTTTGAGCTCTCTTCATCTTCAATCATCATCAAAGAAACTTGTGGGTTCTCTTTCAAGTTACGAGCGTGACGAGCAATATCAGAAATTAGAACAAAGTAACCTTCTTGGTTTTGAACGAAGGGTGCGTAACTCACGTTCGGGCGGCCCTCTTCATCAACCGTTGCCAGTTGGAGGGTACGGCGCTCTTGGCGAAACTCTTTAATTTCTGGACCTAGGCGACCTTGTAGACGTTCTTGTTTTACTTGCTGTTCCATGGGTAATTCCTTACTTCGCTTTCTCAGATTTATTATGTTTGCCCGAGGTTGAGCGACCCTAGTGGCGATTTACAATGACCATTAATCTATGTGGTCCTCGAGCATGAATGTGTTATTAACTGCTGCTGATTTTTCTTAAGCTTGTTCTTTTAGTGCTTTGAAGCGTTCTACTTGGTCAGCAATAAGCTCACGCTTTTCATTGCGGCCTAGGTAAATCTTGAAAATATTCTCACCCGTTTCACTGAAGAAACCAAAGTAATGGCTTTCACGACCCATGAACGCTTTGCTCACCAAACCGATATGTTTGATATTGTCTAACTTAAGGTGACCGTGAAGCTCGCCCTCTTTGCCCATAAGGTTGTAGTAACCACGCGCTACTTTGCCTTTCGGGAACGGCGCTTTTACTTCGAAGATTGAGCCAAATGAGTGTACGATCGTGGTCACTGGTCCCCAACCCACTAAGCCTTCCAAGATTTCTTGAGCACGGCTGCCATCTAGCATCACTGCCATGTCGTTTGGAAAAGCAGCGACTACCTCAACCTCTGAAACGCCAAGCTTCTCTGCAATTGCAGTTGGCAGCAGTTTTGGTTCTTCCTCTAGGATGTGCGCGACACGTTGCTCTAGAGTTTCGGTTACTTCTAATGTTGTATCTGTCATTGGATATATTTCCGTATAAACAAGTAATTACGTAAGTTATAAAATGAAAATTCGATATTAAGCGTGCTTCAAGCTTGCATGCGGGTGAACACCCGAAACTGATGCTTTCGGCGCTGGGTGCATCGCTTGATACTCAGCGTTAAGCACTTGAATAACACTCTGAGCTAGGCTTACTGCCCAGAAGCTGCCAGCGATTGTGAGAGTCAGGTAGTCTTCAGATAGCTCAACTAAACCATTCTGTTCCCAGTGTTCGAACAGCGGTTTTAAATAGTCGAATGTCTCTTGTCCCATAAAGCTTGGTAGCGTACTTCGTCTAACAACACCAGAATCGAAACCTGCCTTTAACGTTGAGAACATCGGTTCCAAAGCGCTCTGCTTAGTCATCATGGCAATAGGTAATTGGCCTAGCTTAATAGACTCCATGTAGCTATCTAAAGTTCGATGTTGCATCACACCATGGCCGCCAATGTTGCCACCAGCACCACAACCAACCGGAAGCACTTCGGCATAAGTTTTCGCTAAGCTGTTGTAAATGCTGCGTTCTCGGTTATCACGAGTCCAGTGGTTTACGCTCAGTTGCTTGACCTTGTGCTTTGCCATGAACTCCACACCTGCCAAATACATGCTCGCCTTATCTGGCGTATTTGCAGGTGGTGGGATTTTTCCTTTTTCAACAAGATTAAGCATAGGTGCATTGCCCGCAACAATCAGTTGGTAGAGGTCAATGCCATGTGCGCCCGTAGACATGTAGTCTTCTAAATCTTGTTGGAACACTTCCATAGATTGATGTGGTAATCCGTATAACAGATCAAGAACGATTGGCGCTTGCTCGGTACGACTCAGTGAACTGATACGTTCCAGTACCACCTCTCGGTCATCTAGGCGCTTAGCACTACGTCGAACTTGAGTATTGAAACTTTGAATACCGAATGAGAAACGATTGAAGCCACCTTCAAGCGCACGATCAAACATCTCGTCGCCAAATCGATTGATGCGTCCTTCCAATGTCATTTCCACATCGTTTGCTAGTGGGAAATATTGACGAATCGCTTTACCCAGCTGCTCAACTTGTTGAGGAGATAAATCGGTGGGCGTTCCGCCACCAATATAAACGGCGTGAAATAGTCCAGACTGAGCCCAAGGCGTTTTGGCTTTCTGCTTTAGCTCGACCATCAGTGCATCGAAATACTCATCTACTAATTTACGGCTTGCGGCATTTTGGAAGAAATTACAGAACGTACAGCGCACCCGACAGAAAGGAATGTGGATATACAAGCAACGCTTATCCTGTTTTTTCCCTTCACTCAGCATCAATTCATCAAAGAGTTCTAACTTCTTACTGGGGTCGACCGGAATTGAACTTCCTCCGGCGTGGGCAGAATGCTTTTTTGCAAACGCAAAACGAAGCGGATCAGGGCTAGAAACACCCAAGATTGATTCGTCAAATTTATAAATATCAAGACTCATATAATCTCTCTAAACACTTACATAGCAAAGCCTGGAAGACTATTCGCTAAAAACTGAGAGAATCATAAATACACGCAAATGATAATGCAATTGATAATTGATCTTATTTAGATTCTAAGCAATAATCCGATACAGAATTTTGATTTGGTAAAGGATTGATTGTGAACGTTCCTAGATATGTTATTGCAGGCGGTGCATCGTTAGTGATTCATGCGGCGCTATTATTTGTCGCTCAAGAATCCAAAGTATTTGCGATGCCTGCAGGTAGCCAATCGAACACGGTATCGATCAACTTCACTCCAAAGAGCATGCCTTCTCAAGCTCAACAAAAAACTGTCACTGAGCCCGTTGAACCAGAACCAATCAAAGAACCTGTTTCAAAGGCTGAGCCTAAACCAACGGAGCCAAAAGCCGCTGAACCCAAGCAAGCTAAACCAACACCTAAGAAAAAGGCGATCACCAACAAGCCACAGCCAAAGAAAGTAGAAAAAAAGGTCGTTGAAAAGAAAGTCGAGAAGAAACCGGTTCAAAAGAAACATGTGACTGAGAAAAAGGTCGTGAAGAAAGAACGCCCTAAACCAAAAACAGAATCAACACCACAACCTGAAAAGTTAGCCGACAAGAAAGTCGATAAGAATATGGACGAATCTGCCAACCAGCCTCAGGAAGTAAACCAAGGCGTCTCAAACCAAGAACCAGTGTTGGTCACGAAGCCATCCTTTTCTGCTCGCCCTACACCGCCAAACTACCCTCGCCAAGCACGACGTCGTGGTATTGAGGGTGTAGCTACTTACGAGATCTGGCTAGACGCTGAAGGTAAACAAGTTAAACAAGCATTAGTAAATTCATCAGGCGCACTGATGCTCGATAACGCCGCATTAGAAGCCATTAAACAATGGAAGTTCTCACCTCACACTGTCAACGGCCGAGCAATCGCTCACCGTGTACAAATACCTGTTCGTTTTAGGTTGGATTAATCATGCAACAAATCAGTTACTTACAAGATCAACTTGGCTTAATGACTTGGCCTCTACTTATCTGTTCAGCACTCACGGCAATGATCATCGCTGAGCGAATCTTCCAAGTCATGCTCAGTATTGGTGTTGGCAAGCGTGCTATTCGCCGCGAGCTCAACCAAATATCACCAACCAACAGCCAAGAAATTGAAGCGCTTGCTCAGTCGATTTCAGGTAAGCGACCGCTGTTGTACAAGGGCGTGTCAATGTTGCTTGCTCACCACTCTTTCTCAAAAGGGTTACGTGAAGATGCTGCGGGGATCTGGCTACAAGAAAAACGCCACCAATTACACGCAGGCCTAAGACTGCTTGGCTTAATCGGCGTGATTAGCCCACTGATTGGGCTGCTGGGCACGGTACTTGGCCTTATTGAAATGTTCAAAGGTGTTGCCGCGACTACAGGCAGCATCACACCAAATGATCTAGCAGACGGCCTTGGATTAGCAATGAGAACGACCGCTGCAGGCTTAATGATCGCACTGCCTGCTATTTCAGGTGCACAACTATTGGGCCTTTGGGCTGACCGAGTGCTTGCTCAACTAGAACACACTCTGAATTACGTAAATGTATGGCTAGAAGGCATGTCTATTCAAACAAACCAGTCTGGCGATGTAAATCATGCGTCTGCAAGCCAAGCCTCTGTAGGTAATGTGAGCCAAGCATGATTAAAACGCCAAACTCATCCCATACGCAGAGCCTAACTCCAGACTTAACGCCTCTGCTCGACATCATTTTTATTGTGATGGTTTTTCTACTGCTTACAGCTTCGGTAAAGCTGGAATCACTCGAAGTTGACCTACCAAGTTCGGACGTAAAAAACGTTTCAGAGGTCCACAAAAATTCGATTAGCGTCAATATCTTAGACCATGAACCTTACTGGGCTATCAACGGAAAAGAATACATTGACTGGGAAAATTTCAAGATCGCCTTGCTCGAAGAGACAGGTTCAACGGATAAAAAGCCGATCATCATTGGCGCGGATAAAGCCGCCAACGTGGAGAACCTAGTGAAACTGCTGTCTTTCCTTCAAGAGAATGGAATTCCTGCAACTCAATTACTCACTGACGATGGCTAGAGCGACACGCGATATTCAGAAGATTTGGCTCTTAGTAACTAAGACCAAGTAGTCGGATCTGAATATCTCCATTGATTAGAACTCACATGCGAACGGACTGCTCACTGAGTTTCTTCGCGATACAAAAAGATATAAAGAACTTATTATGAATAACTTAAACGTGCTCAATAAATTAAAGACCAAGACTCACCTCCTTTCAGTGGCCGCTATGAGCCTGGTATTGACTGCGCCAACTGCGATGGCAAACGACGTCGAACAACCTCGCATCATCAGTGCTGGCAGTGCCGTTACCGAATTAGTTTTGGCGCTTGGTGCAGAAGAACAATTGGTGGGTATTGATGTAACCAGCCGTTTCCCTCAGTCTGAAGACCTACCAAAGATTGGCTACCATAGAAACCTCTCAGCTGAAGGCTTGCTTGCTCTCGAACCCACCACATTGATTGGTTCTGATGAAATGGGACCAGACAACGCGATCTCACAACTTAAATCTGCGGGCGTCGATGTCGAAATCGTGAACACCGAGGCTAACGTTGAAGGGCTACTAAAACGTATCGACCAAATCGCAAAGATCACACACACCGAAGATCACTCACAACAAGTCAAAGCCGATGTGAATCAAAAGATTGCTGCACTAAAAGCAAATCAAGTACCGAAGAATGAAGCAAAGAAAGTACTGTTCCTATTGCTGCACGAAGGTCGCCCTGCGAACGTTGCTGGCGGTGAAACATCACCAAATGCGATCATTGAGTTGGCTGGCGGTATCAACCCAGCCGCTCAAAGCCTTACATCTTACAAACCATTATCAATGGAATCGCTTGTCGAAATGCAACCTGATGTCATTTTAGTGAGTGGCCGCAGTTACCAAAAAATGGGCGGCGCTGATGCGATTCTTAAATCATTACCCATGTTAGCGGCAACCCCTGCAGGTATGAACAAGCAAATCATCACCGTGAATGGCAGTGCTTTGGTTGGTGGGCTTGGCCTAGAAAGTCTCTCTGAAGCCAAGCGTTTAAACGCACTTATCTACCCGCTATAACTCGACCACCCTATTTCTGCTATCGCTAATCCACTCCCCCTCACCACAGACTCACGTTGTTAGTAAAGGGGGTTAAAGTTAGAGATAGATATTGAGGCCCTTTATGTTGTTACGATCCGTCCCACTGAAAACATCGATGTTCGGCCTAGGTGCAACCCTAGCTTTTGTCGCACTGTACTCGATTACTGTTGGGCCAATGAACATTAGCTTAGCGGACAGCGCCACAAGCTTAATTCAACCAAACAATGACTTAGCACCTCACATCAACTTGGTGATTCAAGAAATTCGCTTACCTAGAACCATCTTGTGCAT
Source organism: Vibrio sp. 99K-1 (assembly GCF_013114585.1). NCBI lineage: Bacteria > Pseudomonadati > Pseudomonadota > Gammaproteobacteria > Vibrionales > Vibrionaceae > Vibrio > Vibrio sp. 99K-1. The sequence goes on along the minus strand of NZ_VTXF01000006.1, from coordinate 172,621 downwards.
GCTGATTGGTGCAATCCTCGCCTTGTGTGGCGCAGTAATGCAGGGTTTGTTTAGAAACCCACTTGCAGAACCTGGCATCATCGGTGTGTCTGCGGGCGCAGCATTAGGTGCAGCATTGGCGATTGTTTTGTTTTCTGAGCTTTCACTTCAATACCCGGCATTCATGAACTTTGCCGCAGTGCCTGTATTTGCCTTTTTGGGTGGCGCTCTAACCACATTGCTGGTTTACAAACTTGGTACTGGCAAATTCGGCACCTCAGTGACTATCATGCTATTGGCAGGTGTGGCGATCAGCGCACTTTCAGGTGCAGGGATTGGCTTCTTAAACTTCATCGCAGATGATCAAATGTTGCGTGACCTGTCGCTATGGTCGATGGGGTCATTAGCAGGCGCTAAATGGTCAGGGATTATACTTGCTGCTGTCACCCTCGTTGGGCTATTCGTCGTTTTCTACCGCCAAGCAATGTCTTTGAATGCCTTACTCTTAGGTGAATCAGAAGCGCAACACCTAGGCATTCCAGTTCAAAAACTGAAACGACAGCTGATTCTACTGACGGCTGCAGGCGTTGGGATCACCGTTAGCCTGTCCGGCATGATTGGCTTTATCGGGCTGGTGATCCCTCATTTAGGCCGCATGTTAGCGGGTCCTGATCACCGAGTTCTATTGCCATTGTCAGCGGTGCTAGGTGCACTACTGTTAACAGCGGCAGACATGTTCTCACGCGTTGCTCTTGCACCAGCCGAATTACCGGTAGGTATTGTCACTGCGATTATTGGCGCGCCCTTCTTCTTGTACCTACTATTCCAACAGAAAGGGAGAATCCTTTAATGTTTCCTGCAGCGTTAAAAGCAACCGACATCGAAGTGAAGTTCGGCAGCAAAGTGATTTTAGATGGCGTTTCTATTGAGATTGAAGCAGGAAAGGTAACCACACTACTTGGGCCAAACGGCGCAGGCAAAAGCACACTGCTCAAAGCCTTATGCCAAGAGATATCAAGTATCGGCGACATTCAATATTTTGGGCATGCTAAAGACAAATGGCCTTCACACAAGTTGGCGAAACATCTGGCTATGCTTCCTCAACACAGTACGTTGACCTTCCCATTTTTGGCACGCGAAGTTGTCGAGCTTGGTGGCATTCCACTGCAAGAGTCAAACAAAACACTGACCAACATCGCGAACCAAAAAATGGACATCGCCGATGTATCTCACTTAGGAGAGAGGCTATACCCTTCTCTGTCTGGCGGTGAAAAGCAGAGAGTTCACTTGGCTCGAGTACTCACCCAACTCCACCACTCTGGCGATCAATGCATCTTAATGCTTGATGAACCCACCTCTGCATTAGATCTTGCCCACCAGCACAACACGCTAAAGATCGCGAGAGAACTTGCAGACAATCATAATGCTGCCGTTATCGTGGTATTGCACGACCTCAACTTAGCGGCTCAGTACTCAGACCGATTGGTGGTTCTGAAAGATGGCAACCTAGTGTGCGATGGCAGCCCTTGGGAAGCACTCAAGCCGTCAATGATTGAAGATGTTTATGGATATAAAAGCATCGTAGAAAAGCACCCTACGATGAGCTTTCCTCAGGTACACCCCGCACACTAAACTCGATTCAGATCCTGCTCATTTTGAGCACCCTCTCCTAATAACAATTAAGTCACTATAAGCTTCGATTTTATCGAGGCTTTTTATTGGCTCATAGCCTCTCTCTCGCCTTAAACTCAATTTTATTAGCAACCATAGCAATGAACTCCAAAACGCCTCACTAAGAGCGTTTGAGGCTCTATAAGTGAACATTATCAATTAGGGTTGCTTAGCTTTTCACAGTAAGGGCGAAGGAAGGGCATGAATGTAAACGGTTAAAAAGAAAAGAAATAACGACCTTGGATACAAAGAAATCAGATAAAGAAAGCGCGGTGAGTACGATGGAAAAAGAACAAGAGTACAAACGATAGGCACAAAAAAAGCTCCCGTAGGAGCTTCTTTCAGAATGCGTTGATTATTGGCTCATACGAATCAATGATTTACCAATCAACCACTCAAGTTCTTTACCGCTTGTATCGCCAAACTGAGTCTCGGTCAGCTTGTAAAGACGATCAATACCGTTCGCCGCAAATTCGTGCGCGCTTTCAGCAGTAACGATATGATGGAAAAGTAAACGTAAGATTGCTAGGAACTCCGCGTCTTCAAGCGCTTTAACCCAGCTAGCTGAAAATGCATCAAGACCATTTTCGAAATCAATGTGCTCCATGAACATCTTAAAGATTCGACCGTCTAGAGCAGCTGTGAAATCTGTTTTCTTTGGAAAGTGGTGGCTTATACCTGTACGAGAAACGCCCGTTTGCTGACTCAACGTCGTGTATGACATCTTGTCGTAACCCAACCTTAGTAACTGGTCTACAACGGCATCCATGATCTTCTGGATTGTGATTTCTGTATCTTCTTTACTACGCTTTGGCATATTCAGGCTCTTCTCTTTGTAAATCCATCTAACTCAATCAAATGAAGTCAGAATGAAAATTGTTATCAGCATTATGTGAGCAAGGCATTTTTTCGCAAGTATTTCCATTAAAATACCCGCCAGTACTTCGCATAAACAACTTTACAGTGCTGCCTCTTTGGGCACTTTGTCTAATTATTCTTCGAAAGTAACCTTACCGCTCTAAGTGGTTAATCTAAAATAACTACTTAGAATATCAAATACCCAACAATAAATTCATTGTATAAATACCTATCAAGCAATAGATAGTCTTATAAAATTAGTCACGACGCAACTAACTGAATGATATTCTAACAAATTAATGACACTGCTTTTCAACAAAACATGAGATAGATCACATACATATTTGTCGGCGCGAATGTACATATTCATTTAATCCCACAACAAACAACATAGCATACCAGTACAAATTAGTTCAAAGATTTTAATTTTTGTAGATACAGTTCAAATTGCTCGTTAGAATAACCTCAGATTTTGTAAGAGGATTATTTATGAGCCAAGATATTGGTAACAACGACGTATGTGAAGCTTGCGGCTGCGCGGGCGAAATCGGGTTCATCATCAAAGAAGGCGACGATGTTGCTGAGGTAACGGTTTACGGTAACTCAAAAGCCCTAATTGAAACTGAATTTGCAAAGTACGTAGAGCTAGCAAAGCAAGTATCTAGCAATGTTGAGTATGAAGCGTCAGAAATGACCGAAGAAAGTACTGAATTGCATGCACGCTTCAAGTTCGAAGTAAGCGCAGAAAAGATTATTTTCGAACTTAAGACTCGCTCTCTAGCGCGTTAATATAAGCATTTATGCTCTTATATAAAGACGAGTAAAATTACTCGTCTTTTTTTATTTGTATCCAAGCAAGTGCCCCATTCGTTTCAAAATCGTTTTCCGCAGCACACTGAATCACAACACCAGAGACTTCGAGTACCGCTCCAATACTGTATGCCTTGTCATCGTAATAACAAACTCGTTGCTGTTGACCGCTTTGAGTAACGACCACCGCAGCCTTCCCCGGCGTTGAAATTACTTTATTCGCATTGGCAGGCATTGAGCAAAACATTGCACTTGCTACCAAGACGCTCTTAATTATTTGTATATTTACTCTAGTCATCCATTTACCTGCCATTGTCGCTGAATTTCTGATTGGCCAAACGATTTCTATTTTATCTACCGCCAAATGGGTAAAACACTGTGCGAGAATAATTTTTCCATTATAGTGTTAACGTCTATCGTAATAAGAAGCCTGTTATGCTCAGAATAATTGCACTTATTATTGGTTCTTTAACCATAACAAATGTCAGTGCAGAACCAATCGATCACTATCAAATATTGAACCATCTGGACAATTACGGAAACTTATATCTCCGAAATAAGCCTTACACAGCGCTTCCAACCGGTTTAGTGGTCGATGGTAATCTTAATATCGAAAACACCCCGATCACACGTTTACCTAAAGGGCTTGATGTTAACGGCAGCCTCAAGGCTTCTAATAGTCAGCTAACCAGAGTAGCAAGTGGTGTAAAAATCAAAGGCTACGCCGACTTCATGGGGAGCAAAATCACCAGCTGGCCTAAAGGTGTAAGAGTCGGCGGGTTCATTAATTTCACTGACACTCCATTGCAAAGGCTGCCCAACGGCCTGCGAGTGAGAGGCGACCTCAGTGTGATTCGCACCCCTTTAACCGAACTGCCGAATGGCATTGTGATTGATGGTGACCTGTATATCGGCGGCTCAGCAATTACTGCATTCCCAGAAACGATGACGGTGAAAGGCAATATCTATTTAGGTGGCAACACCGTCACGACTTGGCCAACAAATTTAGAACTTGGCGGTGCAGTGGCGCGCTAGCCTTGCCTATGGCTTAGCCTCTTACCATCAAAAAGTATAAGTAAAAAACAAAAAAGGAGCTCAAGGCTCCTTTTTCAATTCAATCAATTAAGCGAAATCTTCGTTAACCAATGTTCTTCACTGGGTTCGCGTAGCTGTCGATCAAGTACTGACGCGCACCTTTTGGCAACGTTGCTAGCTTGTCTTCGAACTCTTTCTTAACCGTAGCTGTGATCGAGTCATCTTCTTTCTCTGCCGCCAGCAGGTTTACTGGGAACAGCTTGTAGTTATCATGGATCTGACGGTCAATCTCTTCAGCCAATGCTTCTGGAGTCTCAAAGTCTTGATCGATAACCTGACCAAATCCAACGTGGATGCGCCCTTTATTACCCACGATACCTTGGATAATGCTCTCGATATCTTCAAATTCGCCTTTTTCGTAACTGCCGTTTACATCTTTTTCAAACAGCTCGATCGCTTTAGCCGTATCACAAGGATCATTCTCATATGAGATAGAGACAGGGACAATCTTCAGTGACTTCACGTATTCAGGGAACGCCAGCTTCTGCTTACGTCCTTCAACATGAAACATTTTAAGGATTGCAGGATCAGTGAAGTCATTACCGTCTTTTGCACGGCCTTCTTTCTGAGCGATCCAGATAGAGTTACCAGTATCTAAAGAGTGCTTAATGTAAGAAGAGAGCTGGCCTAACGCTTTCATCATTTCACGCGGCCCTTTAAGCGAGCGCTTAACGATAAAGCTCTTATTCAAGCGCATCAACTCTGTCGCACACGGCTTCTTCAAAAGGTTATCACCGATCGCAATGCGACAAGTTTGGTGATTCTGTTGATGCAATGCGTAGTTCACCAACGCTGGATCCATAGCAATGTCACGATGGTTTGATACAAACAAGTATGCTTGATTCACATCCAATGACTCTAAGCCTGTGTACGTCACACCGTTTGTGGTGTTCGCTAGCGTGTCACGTAAGTACTTTTTCACTTCAATCTGAATGGATTCAACGCTAGTCAGCTTGCTCCACTTCATTTTTAAGTAAACACGTAGAATTGGGCTCATTAATGCTTGGAACCAAGCTGCGTGATTTGAAAAACGGTAGTTCAGAATCGCACTGATGAACTCTTCATCATTAATAAGACGGTTTAGTGCCGCTGGAATTTCATCATCGCCGTAAGGGCGAATATCAACATATGGATCGGTTGGAGAGGTCATTTTTTCATTCATATAATAAAAAGCTGGCTCATTCTACGCGTTGTTTTGACTTCTCGCAGCTACAGAGCCCATACTTTTGACAAGGTCAGACCAGAAACAGTGAAAATCCCCTGTTATTGTTGGCATTCTTTAAGATTAACGGTAATCTTGACGCCCCAAAATTAAGGTACTATCTATGAACTTCGCTATTGAATATACATCGGCTTACTTTTCACACTTGGTGATCACACCACGCAAGAAAGTACTAAAACATAGCCTTGTATCGGTTCAAAGTGGCTTGGTTTTGATCAAACTGGGTAAGCAAGAGTACGCTGTTGAACCTGGCCAAAGCATTTGGATTCCCTTTGACTGCTTAACTTCGTTGACTTACTTCCCAAACACTCAAGTTAGCCGTGTCGATTTCTCAGTGCGACTGACAGATGCCTTCCCGCGCCAAGCTGGTTACATCACGCAAACTAACCTCTCTTTGGCGTTGCTAGAGAAACTAGAGCTGACTCACGGCCGAGCTTCAGGTGCGAACAATACCGAGCAAGCGTGTAAAGATATGCTCTCTGTACTCAAGCAAGAAGTGTTGGCATTCAAGCCACTGCTTTGTGAAAGTGCGTTGTCTCAACGATTCAATCAGTGGAACATTGATGACTCTAACCTGCCACAAGAGCACACCTTAGTCATGGTAATGCGCGAAGCTAAGAAGCGCATGCAATCAGGTCAAAAGCGCTCTGCCGTAATCGACGACTTATTCTCAGGTAAAGAAGAAGAGTTTGAACAGTTGTGTATGCTGGTGTTTGGTGATGACCTATAGTCACTAATCAGAGCGATCGTCGCTAAGAAAAGCGAGAACCTAGATACTAAAAAGCCGCAAAAACTGAGTTTCTGCGGCTTTTTTAATTCTTAGTACTAATTCAGGTAAAATAGAAGCTAAGTTAGCAATCTTGAAGAACAATAGCGTCCTTCTAAAACGGTAACTCGACCTGCATCATCAAATCGGCATCTCTTGAATCATGCCAACGATAATCAAAGCGCATACGAGGTTGCCCTTCTACTTTCTCTCCGAAGCCAATGCTTAATTGCAAACCGTGATTCAAAAGCCACTCTTCAGTAGACATATCATATTGCGCATCTTCTAAGTCTTCAGGAAACCACATCCCTAAGCCAACATAATTTGACTCAAGGCTTTGAGTTAACAGTGGTGCATCTTTGGTTTGAAGTACCCAGTCAGACCAATAGTCTGGTGTGCTCTCGGCTTCGTCTTCACTCATACCAGTGATTTCCAGCATGCGCTCACCAAAAGACTCAATGCTCGTAGAAAGATCTAGACAGCTATTCTCATCATCAGAAGTCAGCATGATTGAATCTAAGCTAAAAAAGTCACATTCAGCCTGTGCAGGTAAACTGCATGCTGCAATGATCATCGTCGCTGGTATCGCGCGCTTTAGCATAGTCATCAGACCTCTTGAATTAGTGAATCTACATTATTGTATACAGTCCACTATCTTGCAACATCTTTGTAACTGACTTTGTGCTCAGTTTTGATACATCGCTTCCACTTATCAACGCATTACGAATGTCTGTGCTACGGATCTTCACCTTCTCTGGGCAAGCCATTACAGACCATCGCTCGGTAATCTCACCTGATTTATAGAAAGATGAGAACTTGAAGAAGTTGTCCGGTCCGATAACAAACGTGAGTTCAGCGTCACCATGTAACTTTTGTAATTCACTGAGTACAGCATAAGTTGTCACACTTTCACCGGGCGTAAACAAACTCTTTTCGATCAATGATAGTTCAACTTGATCCAATGAAAGATCACTAATAAATGCGTTAACTAACTGACATCTCGTATCAAAGTCTAGCATCTCTTTTCCCCAAGCATGGGCAATACTTGGTACCAGAAGAATCTTGTCGAAATGAGCCAGTGAATCAATCACACTTTTATGCCCTAAGCTCGGCGGATTAAACGCACTACCGAAAATGGCTATTTTTTCCATTATTAATTGCTGCCTTCTCTTTCTAAGCTTGTGCAAAGAGGTTTTTAAATCGAATGATTTAGGTATGATAACACTAGATTTTTAATTTGCTTGCAGGAAAGGAATACGAATGGAACAGTTAATTCGTGACGAAATGCGCGTACTACCTTCAATTGACCCTCACTTCGAAGTGACTCGTCGTGTGGACTTTATCAAAACGAAACTTCAGCAGTCAGGCTGCAAGTCCCTGATCCTTGGTATCAGTGGTGGCGTAGACTCGACTACCTGTGGTCGTCTAGCACAACTGGCTGTTGACAGCTTGAATGAAAACTCTGGCAGCAACGACTACCAATTCATCGCAGTTCGCCTACCTTACGGTGAGCAAAAAGATGAAGATGAAGCACAACTTGCTCTCTCTTTTATCCAGCCTTCTCAATCAGTTTCTGTGAACATTAAAGCAGGTGTTGATGGACTTCACGCGGCTTCTCACGTTGCACTTGAAGGAACGGGTCTACTACCAACAGACTCTGCGAAGATCGACTTTGTAAAAGGTAACGTAAAAGCTCGAGCTCGTATGATCGCGCAGTACGAAATCGCAGGTTATGTAGGTGGTCTTGTGATTGGTACTGATCACTCAGCAGAAAACATCACTGGCTTCTACACCAAACACGGTGACGGTGCCTGTGATCTAGCGCCTTTGTTTGGCCTGAACAAGCGTCAAGTTCGTGAACTTGCAGCAACGCTAGGTGCGCCAGAGCTATTGGTTAAGAAAGTTCCTACTGCCGACCTAGAAGAGCTTGATCCACAGAAAGCCGACGAAGCAGCATTGAACCTTTCTTACGATCAGATCGATGATTTCCTTGAAGGAAAAGAAGTCCCTCAAGATGTGTCAGACCGCTTAGTAAGCATCTACAAAGCGACACAACACAAGCGCCAACCCATCCCGACGATCTACGATTAATAGTCTAAATTAATCTCAGAATCAAAAAGGCCGTAAGTTCAGTAAACTTCCGGTCTTTTCTATTCTATGTGCGGAATAACTTAACTAGTTAATCAACAACTTCGATATCGGTTTGAGGCACACTGCAACACGCCAGTATCTGTCCCATGTTCCGTTCATGTTCTTGCAGCGCTGGTACATCCGGTTGATGAACTTGTCCTGACTCAAGGGTCACTTTACAAGCACCACAGAAACCTGCACGGCAGCTTGATGCAATAGGCACACCGGCCGACTCGGCTTGCTCTAGTAAGGTTGACTGGTTATTACCTTCGAAAAGATAGCCGTTAACACTCAGTTGTAATTGCTTCACGGCTTCTTCAGTAGCCTGAGCGACACCAAATGCTTCTTGATGATAATGCTGAGGGTTAAGCCCCATTTGAATCAGCAGTTTCTTGGCATTATCCATAAAGCCATCAGGGCCACACACGAACGCTTGGCGCTTGTGTAACTCATCAATTTTAGCGACATGAGACACGCTTAAACGACCAGACAAACCATCCCACTCTTTCGTTGGTTGGCTCAATGAATAGATCACACGTAAACCTTCATGCTCTTTGGCGATCTGGTCAATCTCTGCTTGATAAGGGATATCTTCTTCGCTGCTGCATTGATGATAGAAAACCACATCATTAATCTGACCATGGTCTGCTAAATAACGAAGCATCGACAGCATAGGCGTGATACCGCTACCCGCAGAAAGCAATAATAAAGGGTGCGTTGGGTTCTCTTCTAAGTAGAAAGCACCATCCGGGTTTTGCGCCACTAAGGTATCGCCAACTTGGAAATGGTCGTTCAACCAATTAGAGATCTGGCCATCATTGACGCGCTTCACTGAAATCGCTAAACGACCCGCGCGAGATGGGCTCGAAGATAACGTGTAACGGCGAGACACTTTTTCGCCATCAATCACCATTTCAATCGGTAGGTGCTGCCCCGGCTGATAGCTTGGTAATGAATGGTTCTCTTTCGCTGGCTCTAGCCAGAAAGTTGTAAAGTCTCGAGCGATCTCTTCACGCTCGACGCAAGTTAAGTGCAACGACTCTACCCATGTGTCTTCATAGTGCTCTTTCTCTTTGGTTTCGAGTACTTCCACCACGTCACCCGCTTTCACCAGGCCTTCATTTTTCGCTACAAGGTTCTGGCCAAAGAAAACACCACCGCGTTCATTAGCTCTGAATTTAGAAAAGGTATTGAGCGGCTCTTTTGTCGTTCTAAATTCGCCACTCTCAACATCGACTGTCGTTAAAATACAGCGCTCACAAGGCTTCACCGCTTCGAATTCAACCTCACCAATTCGGATACGCTTCCAACCGTCTTCGGCAAAGGCTTCTGTATTTGAAACAACAAAGTTAGTGCGGAACTGATCCATGGAATGCGTTTCAGGACTACGACGATTCAGCTCATCAAGAGAGGCTTGGCTGATGATTAACATTGGGTAGCCATCGGCAAAGCTCACGTTATGACCAAGTTTTTCACGAACACGATTCGATTTTTCGCCCGAAAACAGTAATTCAACACGCACGCCCAACACATCGCTGAACCAATCATCGGCTTCATCACATGTCGTGTATGCCGTGAAGCTGTCTTTCCACACCGTTGCTGGTGCTTCTTGCATCTTGAAGTTTGCATACTTGAGGCGCAGCGGCTCTTTGCCTTCGTAAGTAAAAATCAAACCATCTGGCTGCAAGCTTGAAGACACCTTGACCATTTTCGGATATTTACGCGCCGTAACCATTGAGCCGTCAGCCAATGCCAGCATGAAACGTCTGTCAAAAGTGAGACCTTGTTTTTCAACCCAAGCAGAAGAAAGCGCAATGCCGCCCACTGATTTAACCGGAAACACATTGATTTGAGATAAGGAAGGAGCTTGCTCTGAAGCCTTTCGATCTAGAGGTGACTGCGACATAACGATTCCAATGTTTTGTAGTTTGTCCCAATGCTAACAAATGGTTATAAATAGATAAACTGGCAGCTATTAAACACTTGATACTAAGTAGACATAGGTAAAATGTTAGAGTCACAATATGTTCTAGTAGATCTACAATCTTAGAAGCTAACGACGATGATGCCAGACAAACTAATATCGCCCCTTTGTTATCCAACAGCATCAATATTTTCTTGCTATAACAACCAACAAAATTCAACTTCAGCTCCAAGTCCCCTTACGGTTCAATAAACACAATGAACCCAAAACTACATTTAAGGAGATGAGCAATATGCTGTATGTTTTTTTGACAACTGATTCAGTGAGCCCGGCTTACCCAAGTAATACCCTTGGAAGTAAGCTATGCCCTGTGCCTTGGCAAAACGCAGGTCTTCATAACTTTCAATCCCTTCTGACAGCAATTCAATTTGATATTTTCGAGATAAAAACCTAAGACGCTCCCAAAAAGCCGAATGCTCACTCCTGTTTCTCATTAAAGACCTATCAATCTTTAACACGTTTGGTTTAACTACACTAAGTAGAGCTTCACCAACGTTATATCCGCTGCCATAATCGTCTAACGCAATCTTAATCCCAAGGCCTCGACATACTCCAAACTGTGAGACCATCCGTTTCTTATCTATACCTTCTGGATATTGTTCATTTTCTGTAATCTCAATCCAAAGGGTGATACCTAACTTATTGCATGCCTGCCAAATTGGGTAAATATCACGAATAAAAGTAAAGCTCAAAACATGTAATGGAGAGATATTAATCGTTAGAAACTCTATATCAGTCTTACGAGACAAAAGCTCTTTCGACACAGCGAGTAAGAATTTTTGTGTAAACCATGCAATCTTCTCAGAGTCTAATAGACAGCGGATTGACGATTCAACGTCATGCCCTCTTTCCCAACGTAATAAAACCTCAGCACCGACAGTTCCATTGCCATTAGTTATCGGTTGAAAGACAGGGTAAAACAATCCCTGGTCAACATCTTCAATAAGTGCTTCGGCTTGCAAATTTTCAGACAACATGCTCGTATTCATAAACAAACCTCTTTTTGTGATTGATCGATACTACAGAGCAATAGATGGCAATATTTAGCACGAACAAATCACATGTTGCTTTGAATGCCTATTTCCTGACACCAGAAGAGGACGAGAACACAAGCAGTTAAATGAATTTATGAGTCAGCTACCTTTAGGTATGTTACTAAAAAGACGCCATAATCCATCTTGACTAGCTATACTTCAATGAAGTCAAATTACACATAGAGATAATGGATGTTTGGTGACTATTTAAAGGAATTGAGACTCTCACTTGGCCTTACTCAGAATGAACTTGCTGTTAAGTTAAACCTTGCAGATGAAGAGTTTCGCTCTGTAGACGTAGTAACGCTAAGCCGCTGGGAAAGAGGAAGAACTAAGCCAACGCTTGCCAAGTGCCTTAGAATCTTGCGTTGCTTACAACTTGACTTGAGCGATTTTTATGAATTAATACCAAACCCAAACGAATCAAAATTATTAAATGAATTTTCTAGACTACGTTTTAATAACCAGCTGAGCAGGCTTTCATCGTCAAATTACGAAACGACGCAAAAGCCACAAGTATGTTTGATTACTGAGTTGCCACTTCTTCTGAAAGACGATGATAAAATACTATATAACCTTAAAGCTTTTTACGAAACGGCCAGCTATATTCCCAAAGGTCTATTCGACATCAATTTATACGACTATCAGCAAAACAAACGAGCTATTTTCAAAAGGTTTACGACAAAAAGTGGGCAACTTATAGGCCATTCACTTAGTTTTATCTTTGAAAGTGAATATTTTGACAAGGCAATCCATTCCAAAAACTTCAACATCAACCTAAAAAAGACTGTCAGTTATAAAAGTACGACTCCACTAGCCGTCTGTAACTATAACCGTTACTCTACTAGTTTCGAGGTGTTTAGGTGCATGTTAGTTTCTCAGTATATAAATCTAATCCGCTATTCAAATGTGCAACGTTATTACTTCTTTAATGCCCTACCTGAAAGTGGACAAATTTTAGAACAACTTGGATTCACGAAGGTAGCGTTTGATATTGAGTCAGATACCGGAGGTTTTAAATTGGGTAACCGAGCATTCGAACATTGTTTGTATGAAATTGATACTGCGACACTTCTTTCTCATCCTGAAATAATAACTCTTATAAAAACAACACAGTGGAATAATCAGAACTTAACACAAAGTAATTAAGCAAACCCAGAAAGTGCATACACTGTGATACCTACCAGATTAGAACCCCATACGTTCTATAATGTGAACACGGTTATCGCATTGAACTTTCATTGAATAAAAAGGATTTATCATGAACAAACTCGTCATTATCATTTTATGTGTACTGCTTCCGCCTGTTGGTGTGTTCTTCGCTCGTGGTGCAGGTAAAGATTTGGTGATTAATATCATTCTTACTTTCTTCTTCTGGGTTCCAGGAATGATCCATGGTCTGTGGGTAGCCACCCGCTAACCCTTATTAGCAAATAGATACCGAATAAAATATCCATAAAAACAAGCTCCTAACCCTGAAGAGTTAAAAATAGGATGAAATGAAAGTGCTTTTCCACTATCATCCTGTCGCCTAAACGTAAGCGATTGCTTTCACAGATTTCGCCGAGTTTAGGCTCCAACTACATAACACTTCAAATGGTGGGAGCCTTCAATGACACAACTTACGATTACTCGTCCTGACGACTGGCACGTTCATCTACGCGATGGCGAAGTATTAAAAGATACAGTGCGCGATATCAGCCGCTACAATGGTCGAGCGTTAATCATGCCAAACACCATCCCACCGGTAACCGATACCGAAATGGCTTTAGCTTACCGTGAGCGCATCATGGCAGAGCAGCCAAGCGAGCAATTCCAGCCTCTAATGGCACTTTACCTAACAGACAACACAACACCTGACGAAATTCGCAAAGCGAAAGAGTCTGGTGCAGTAGTGGCAGCAAAGCTTTACCCAGCAGGCGCGACGACTAACTCTGATTCAGGCGTAACGTCAGCGCAAAAGATTTACCACGTGTTAGAAGCAATGCAAGAAGTGGGTATGTTGCTGCTGGTTCATGGTGAAGTAACCACTCACGATGTTGATATCTTCGACCGTGAGAAGCAGTTCCTAGACACAGTGCTAGCGCCGATTGTGAACGACTTCCCTAACCTAAAGATTGTTCTTGAGCACATCACAACCGCTGACGCAGCAAACTTCGTTAAAAACGCGAACGACAATGTAGCGGCAACTATCACCGCTCACCACCTGCTTTACAACCGCAACCACATGTTGGTTGGCGGCATTAAGCCACACTTCTACTGCCTTCCTATCCTGAAGCGTAACACTCACCAATTAGCGCTTATCGAGGCTGCAACAAGCGGTAGCAAGAAGTTCTTCTTGGGTACAGACTCTGCACCACACGCAAAAGGTGCAAAAGAGTCAGCATGTGGTTGTGCAGGTTCTTACACAGCGCACGCTGCCGTTGAACTGTACGCAGAAGTGTTCGATTTAGAAGGTAAGATCGAGAACCTAGAAGCGTTTGCAAGCCACAACGGCCCTGATTTCTACGGTATTCCACGCAACACAGACACTATCACTCTTGTTAAAGAAGAGTGGAACGTTGCTGAAACCATGCCTTTCGGTTCAGACATCGTTGTGCCAATCCGTGGCGGCGAGACGATTGCTTGGTCTGTAAAGTAAACGCTTGGTCGGTAAAAATAAGCGCTTATATTGTAAAATAAGAGCGTGGTGTTAATTAAACACGATCCATTAGATTAAAAGGGGCACCATAATGATTATGGTGCCCCTTTTTCGTTTCGTAGAGAGATAATTTTATTAAGATCAATAATGAGAGATTACTTACCGCGAATTTTCCCAATCGCAGTCCAAACAGCAACAACGATCAATCCAGCTAAGACACCAATAACACCGTTCAATAGCGTTGGTACAACCGCTGTCGCTATCGTATGTCCACGAAAATCCATAATAATTGGCTCAATTAAGTGATGAATCGCAGGAACGTTGTGCACCACAATACCACCACCAACCAAGAACATCGCAGCCGTCCCAACCACCGCAAGCGTCTTCATTAACTTTGGCGCAAAGACAACAAGCCCATTGCCAAGCTTTGTTTTTACTGCACTACCGTTAGATGTGCGTTGAAGGTAGAAACCTAAGTCGTCCAACTTAACGATCCCTGCTACTAAACCATAAACACCAATCGTCATCACAACTGCAATTAAACTTACGACAAGAACCTGAGTAAGGATACTTGTACCTGTCACAGTACCCAGTGCTATCACTATGATTTCTGCAGATAAGATGAAGTCGGTACGAATCGCGCCTGCGACCTTTCTCTTCTCATATTCCTCTATGGATTCACCAGTACTTGTGTCCTCCCCCTTTTCATCGTCTTGATGAGCATGAGGAAAGAGCTTCTCTAAGATTTTCTCGGCACCTTCAAAACAAAGAAACAGACCACCAATCAAAAGCAAAGGCATGATCAGCCAAGGAATAAAGGCACTGATCAATAATGCCGCGGGCACCAAAATCAACTTGTTTTTAAATGAGCCTTTGGCAACCGCCCACACCACTGGGATCTCTCGTTCAGCAGAAACACCAGATACCTGCTGAGCGTTCAGCGCTAAATCATCCCCCAACACACCAGCGGTTTTTTTCGCTGCGACCTTGGACATCAGTGCGACATCATCCAGCACGGTTGCAATGTCATCCAGTAGCGTTAATAAACTTGCTCCAGCCATTTTATGGTCTCTTTTAAGGGATTAAACAATTGATAAAATGTAACACCATCAATCCACTCATCAAAGTTATGAGTCTGTAAAAAATAGAGTCACAAGTTGTGTTTTCTATTGCCGTCTCAGCTAGACAGGACTAGTCTGTCTTCATCTTTCGCGAACATAAAAGAAGAAGTATAGATGAAAAGTGAATACTCCTACCCAATTGGTGAGCCAGGACAAAAATGGCAAGAAGCAGAACGTCAAGCATGGTTCGCTCAAAGAACCGTTAAGCGTGAATACCAGCAAGAAGTCGTGCCAAAAATCCAAGCATTGGCAGACCGCTTTGACATCGAGCAATACGGCGCATTGAGCTACGATGAAGGTCGCTTCCCGCTTTTCGCAATCAAAAGCAAAAACTGGGACGCATCAAAACCAACTATCCTTGTAACCGGTGGGGTTCACGGTTACGAAACCAGTGGTGTGCATGGCGCTATCAAGTTCGCGGATACTCAAGCAGAACAATACTCAGCGCACTTCAACATTGTTGTTGCACCTTGTGTGAGCCCTTGGGGTTACGAAGTGATCAACCGTTGGAACCCAAATGCTGTCGATCCAAACCGCTCTTTCTACGACGGTACGCCAGCAGAAGAATCAGCAAACCTACGTGCGTTAGTCGCTTCTTTACCAGAAGTGTTGGTTCACGTTGATCTACACGAAACGACGGATTCTGACGAAACAGAATTCCGACCAGCACTCGCAGCACGTGATGGTATTGAGTACATTGAAGGTATGATCCCTGACGGCTTCTACACGGTTGGCGATACAGAAAATCCGCAGCCTGAATTCCAAGCGGCGGTAATTGCTTCAGTTGAAAAAGTAACGCACATTGCGCCAGCAGATGCAGACGGCAAGATCATTGGTTCTGAAGTTACTCAACATGGTGTAATTAACTACCCAATGAAGAAGCTTGGCTTATGTGGCGGTGTGACTGATTGTAAGTACGGCACAACCACTGAGGTTTACCCGGACAGCGACAAAGTGACAGACGAAGAGTGTAATGACGCTCAAGTTGCTGCGGTAGTCGGTGCTTTGGATTACGTAATTCAGCACGAATTAAACGCGTAAACTAATACCTAGCTCCCTAGAGCTAATCCCTAAAACTAAAAAAGAGCCACAAGTGACGATTCACTTATGGCTCCTTTTGTCCTTTCTGCTTGTCTCTAATTTCTTCTCAGGCATAAAAAAGCTCCCTTACACAATGCAAGAGAGCTTTGAAATCACGCTTAGCGAGGAGTCATTCACTAACTCCCTGCTTGGTTTCTTTAGTTAGCCGTTTCGCTAACGCTTGCTTGCTCTTTATCTACTTCAGTCAGTAGACCTTTCAACAAGCTGAAACAACCAATCAGAAGGATGATCGTAAACGGCAGTGCTGCAATGATCGTGATCGATTGCAGAGCTTGGATAGATTGAGTACCACCAATCCACAGCATTACCATTGCAATAGCGCCTGAGATAACCGCCCAAACCACTTTCTGTTTCACTGGTACTTCTAGTTTACCACCCGCTGTCATGCCATCAATAACAATCGAACCTGAATCCAGTGTCGTAACGAAGAACACAATGATCAGTGCAACAGCAATAACAGACAGAATGCTGCCGAACGAGTACGCATCTAACATATGGAACAAGCTTAGCGATACATCTGTGATGCCTTGGTCGAGACCGAGTTGACCCACGTGGCTGATCACCTGCTCGATAGCCACGCCACCGAAGATAGACATCCAAGCCGAGGTTACTAATGTCGGAATAATCAGTACGCAAAATAGGAACTCGCGAACCGTACGACCTTTAGAAATACGCGCTACAAACATACCAAAGAATGGTGCATACGCTACCCACCACGCCCAGTAGAATACAGTCCAGCCGTGCAACCATGTGGTGTCTTCACGACCTGAACTCTGGCTCAATGCTACGATATTTTTCACATACCCTGTTGCTGCAGTCGCGACAGAATCAAGCACAGTAGTGAAGTTAAGCACAGCAATAAGACCTAAGAACACAAATGCAATAACCATGTTTAGGTTACTTAGGAACTTAACACCACCGTCCATACCACGTAACACAGAGATGATCGCTAAGCCCATGATCAGAACGATGATAGATTGCTGAAGGAAGATGTTGTTATCCAAGCCAAACACGTGGCTGATACCACTTGCTGCTTGTGTACCACCCAAACCTAACGAAGTCGCCAAACCAAACAGAGTAACCAGTACTGTTAGCACATCGATCACATCACCCGTTTTGCCCCACACTCGCTCACCCAAGATTGGGTAAAACACTGAGCGCATAGATAGTGGTAGACCTTTGTTATAAACAAAATACGCTAGGCAAAGTGCTGTCATGCCGTAGATAGCCCAAGCATGGAAACCCCAGTGGAATACCGTTGCACCCAGCGCTAACTCACGACCCGCTTCTGTAAAAGGTTCTGCATTAAGCGGAGTACCAAACCAGTTGGTAAAGAACGCGGTTGGCTCAGCAACACCCCAGAAAATAAGTCCAATACCCATACCGGCTGCGAATAACATCGCTATCCAAGAGGCCATTGAATAGTCTGCTGTTGCGTCTTCGCCACCTAAACGAACTTTACCTAGAGGTGAGCATGCCAAAATAACAGCAAAAATTAACATGATGTTAGCTCCCCACATAAATAGGAAGTCAAACTTTGATAGAACTGCACCCTTGATGGAATCAATTGCCGCTTTGGCATCTGCTGGAGGCAGTGCAAGAAGGGTGATGATGAAGAGAAGAGATAAGCCGACTGAGGCTACGAAAACTGTGTTATGGACATCCATGCCCCATTTACTGACGTTGTCTTGACCCACTTGATAGTCAGTAGAATCAATACTGTACTTTTTTGATTTAAAACTCATAAATTATGATGTTCGCATATCCGATTCAACGAATATAAGGACGCTCTCCATATCCAACTACTACTTGATTGGCTCGCCGCACCGCCTAAATAAAAGGCAATAAAAATCACAATAGTTAGTGATAAATGGACTTACTGGCTCAATCCCAAGGCGCGCATTATAGCACAGCTCAAAGCATTTTGACTGAGATTTCGCTCAATAGTCGCCCAAACCACCGTTGATAATGATAGTTAACCTAATAAAAACAGAATAAAATAAAAGAACAAAATTATTTAAATACAATAACTTAAACCAAAAACACACACTGTAACGTCACATCCAAAGTTTCTGCATATAATTTTGATAATCGCCCAATTTACTTATAGCTCTAATAAAAAAACCCGCTATAGGGGCGGGCAAATTACCAAAGGTAAAAGAGAAATGGATGTTAGCGCTGCGTGCTGCAGCGCTCGACATTAGAGTGCGAAACAGAATCCAAGATTGTAGTCATCACCATTTTTCGCCGTGAACTCTTTATCTTCACTTGATGCATTTGGTCGGCCGCTTTCATCGCCCTTCACTAGGCTAACCCAGTGTCTGATTCCAGAAGAAATACTTGCGTCTGTTTGACCGAAGGTAGTGCATGTCTCTAGTTGGATATCTTCAATATCAACAAGCTCAAGGTTACCTGTGCCTTTCCGAGCGCCCATCGTCACTTCAACGTGCGTACCGCTTTCATCGCGAAACAGGATTGATGATGGTTTGGATTTATCACCTGTGTATGCCACAAAATGCTTAGCACGTTTCAGACCTGTGTGTTCACCATTTTTGAAGTAAACCTGAACATGTCGGTAGTCAATCTCATAGCTCACAACATCTTCATGAGAGCCCGACTCAAGAGGAAATAGAGTATCTAGCAACTGTTTCGCCATCTTCTGCTTTTCGAGTTGCTTGTCTGCTTTCACCATTTCGACGGCAAAGACAGCTTCAGCAATAAAAGTTGAATGGTTTCTGTGAAGTTCTGTTTTGTCTAGTGTCAGCATATTCATAGTCTATCCCTCGTACGGCTTTAAATTTCACTCGGGTCAAACATCCTAATTGACCCTTTTCAGATTTGTTCTTTACTGCTTGGTTTCCATGTTTTTCATACTACTGTTATTCTTGAAACAATTTCACAACAAAAATTACACACTGTGAATTTTACTAAATTGCTTTTTTACACACTCCTATTTTTAGGGGCAAAATGAGCATTAAGTCATTAATTTAAATAGACTTACACTCACCGCACTCTCATTTTTACGTCTTGTTTGATTTTGTGTAATATCCAACCCCTACCAGCTTGTTATCGATGACTCGATAGTAGGTATGCTTGGTTTCGACCTTACTCGATAATGGATTTAACCAGCGGTAGGTGTACACACCACGGCCATTTTCGCGTGCAAGATTCAACATATCGGTGAGTATCGGCTTATCATCTGGGCTCAGGATTTCGTTGTGTGATCGCCCAACTAACTCCGGTGACACGCCATGAGCTAGTAGCTTTCCAGAACTCATGTCCATCACAAACACATACAAATCTCCTTCCACAAAGCTGCCTTCAGCGTCATTGAACTCAACCAAGCTATCTTGTTCAGACTCCACTATCGCAGTCATCGCTCTCGCCAATAAATTCTTTGCCTCGGCCGCACTCGAACGTTCAGGGTAATAACCGACAGCGACAATCACATCGCCTACTCGCTCAAAGAACGTAGTTTTCGGTTCACCCATACGATCAGTCGGGTTCGTCCAGTGATATTTCACCTCGCCAAAACCGTTATGGACCGCTTTTGTGATCATTTCTCGGAAAAATGGATTGCCGTAAACATCTTGTGTGTCCAATACACTGTCGCCCACCAGCACCATGGAAGAGCCGCCACTGGCAAGAAATTGACCATCAATTCCGAGTGCAAACACGTATAACTCACCGTCTATGTACTCAGGGTCACTCATGAAATCTTTGACGCTTTCATCCCCCTCGGTTTGAACGTGGATTACCGCTTTCGCCAGCAGAGTCTTGGCTCTTCTCTCTGCCTCGCTCACCACGTGGGGCTCAGAAATATCAAGCACATTAACAGGCTTAGCTTGTTTCTCTGTTTCAGAATGTTCGGCACGTAAACTAATGCCACTCACGACAGCAAACACAGCACAGCCAATGAGAATGATTCTGGATAAATTCATGGTTATCTCTCCTAATAGCCCACTAAGGACGGAAGCCAAAGCGTAATTTGTGGGAAGAAAGCGATAACGAAAACGCCCACAACAGAAGCAAGAACAAAGGGATGGATCTTCGCGGTGATTTGCTCAACCGTGGAACCCCCTATTCCCGAGGCAACAAAGATGTTTTCGCCAAGTGGCGGCGTAGCAAAGCCTATCGATAAGGTACATACGACCACAATACCCACGTGGGTAGGATCCGCGCCTAACATGTACATGATTGGTAATAGAACCGGCACGATGATCATAATCGCGGCTAAGGTTTCCATGAACATACCGATGAACAACAGCAAAGTAATCGTAAGCGCCCACACCATGTACATGTTGTCAGTAAAACTGAGCAAAGATTCAGCCACCACCACTGGAATTTTTTGTTCAATCAACAAACGACCAAACACAGTAGCGGCAAAGAGGATCAACAACACACGCCCGGTAATCCACGTCGTGGTAGATAGCGATTTCATAACGCTTTTAAATGACAATTCGCGGTGAATAAAGACACCCACAAACAGCGAATAAAAAATTGCCACAACCGCTGATTCTGTTGGTGTGAACATACCGCTGTAGATACCACCTAGAATCAAGAATGGTGCCAGTATCGACCATAAACCTCGACGCAAGTAATGCCTTACATCACCAAATGACCACGTTTCAGTTAACCCTTTATAGCCTTCTCGCTTAGCAATGAAGTAGTTGGTTACCACCAGCGTCGATGCCATGATGAAACCCGGCACAACCCCAGCGACAAAAAGTTTTGGAATCGATAAAGAAGCAAACTGGCCGTGTTGAGCGATGGCTTCTGGCGGTGCCATTAAGCCCATCGCAGAAATACCAAAAATAACCAAAGGAATGGATGGCGGAATGATGATTCCCAAGCCACCAGATGCGGCCGTTACTGCCGATGCGTAGCTCTTATCGTAGTCACGCTTAACCATCGCGGGCACCATTAGCATTCCGACCGCGGCGGTTGTTGCAGGGCCCGAACCTGAGATAGCACCAAAGAAAAGACACGCCATTACCGTTGCCGCGCCAAGGCCGCCTGTTACGGGACCAGCTAAGCTTTCTGCGATATCCACCAGACGTTTGGAGATACCCGCCGCCTCCATCAATGCGCCCGCAAGAACAAAGGCTGGCAGTGCCATGAGCGGGAAGTTACCTACAGAGGTAAATGCGATTTGTACTAAAGCGATGGGATTTTTGTCGAGCAACATATAGGCCGCCATTGAAGCGCCGGCCAGTGATACTGTGATTGGTGCACCCAGAATTAACAGGGTTAAGAAGCCACCAAATAAAATTAGAGTTAAATAGGATTCCATTATTACATCTCTCTATTACGACTATTCTCTGTGATGACTATTGCGCTGACTTTTGTGCCGTCATTTTTCGCAGCTCTTTGACTTCTGGATCTTCGTTGGTTGCGCCTTTGCATAAACGCTCATAGTTGTTCCAGATAATTCGAATCATCATTAGGGAAAACGCGATAGGTAAAATCATGTAGAAGTACTTCATCGGGATACCTGTAGTCTGAGACTTCCAAAACAGGTTCATTTTGTTAAACACGAAGTCATAACTGAGATAGACAAAGTAACCGTTAAAGCAAAGCCATAAGAAATCAGCGATAGTTTCACTGACGGTTTGCACAATGGGCGGAAAGAATTTGAAGTGAAAGCTCACTCGGTTGTGTGCTGACATCTTGGCCGCCACAACTGCCCCTAGATAAGCGAACCAAACGAACATATAAGTAGCGACTTCATCTCCCCACGGGATAGAGTAGTCGAATAGCTGACGCGTCAGGATTTGTGTAAACAGCAATAGGACAAAGCTTGCAAGCAACAAACAACATGTATATTCCTCAATGTTGTTCAGGTGTTTTTTTATTGTTTTAGCGACTGACATATAACCTCCAATGTTGATTTTCACATGACAACCAGTCGCTCACGGTCCTAAAAGATCAGGTACAGAACAGCTCAACGAGTACAGCCATGTAAATGCCCTATCTCACTGTTCTATCGCTAGGTGATTAAGTCGCGGAGAACAGCAGATAGGGCGAATCTAATCGTTACTTTCTACCTAGTAACTCAAGAACGTCGTCTAGCTTGTCTTTGCCTCCGATGCTTGAGTAGAACTTAGGCCAAACTGATTTAGTCACCTTGCTGATCCACTCTTGCTCGTTGTCTGCTGGGTCTGTGAATACCATGCCTTTCGCTTGTAGCTCTTCGCGAATTTGATTTTCCGTGTTTTCTAAATAAGCGAAGCTGTGCTCTGTCGCTTCCTGACCAGCTTCAAGAATGATCTTCTGCATTTCAGGTGTCTGTTGTTGGAAGACCGTTTCACTCACGATGAGAGGTTCTAAAGAGAAAATGTAGCGAATGTTGGTCACGTACTTTTGTACTTCGTTAAACTTCATCGCATGCACTGTGATGTAAGGGTTATCTTGACCATCTACCACGCCCTGTTGCAGGCCAGTAAAGGTTTCAGACCAAGCCATTGGCGTTGGGTTTACGCCCCATGCTTGGTAAGAAGCAATCATGATTTCGTTACGAGGAACACGAATCACGAGCCCTTTAAGATCTTCTGGGGAAGCGACAGGCTTTTTCGAGTTAGTCAAAACCCTAAAGCCAGAATAAGCCCAACCGACAATACGAACACCAGCATCACGAATCGTGTTATCGACTAAGTCTTGGCCTACTTGACCTTGAGTCAGTAGCACAGCTTCTTCTGCGCTTTGAATCACGTAAGGCATGGTCAATAGACCAACGGTTGGAGAGAAAGGCGTCACGTTGTTGATCGCCAGTACAGAGAAGTCGAGAAGACCGATTGCCGCATCATTTACGGTGTCTTGCTCATTACCTAATTGGCCGTTCGGGAACAGATCGATTTTCACTTTACCGTCTGTTTTTTGCTCCATGAGTTCATAGAACGATGTCGCTAATTCCCACTGCGTACCACCAGCAGCATCGCCGATGGCCATTTTAAAATTCGCTGCTGCCGCGGTATGAGATAGCACCGCTGTTGCTACAATGGTGACACCAGCAATAATTTTATTTTTAATAAATTTCATAGTCTTAACCTTTCCTTTCATACAGACTTCCTGCCTGTACTTTGCTCACAAGGTGACCTGGTACAACTTTCCTGGTCGTAGTTCTATTTCCCTATTTTGGAAACAATGTTCGGGTAGTTACAGCCTTTCATCCTTTAACGAATACCACTGATAAAGGAACCGCTGCCCCATTCTTCGAAACGGCGCAAACATCTCTGATTCCACCACTTCCCTCACGTTGGGGAACGGAAGTTTTGATTCAAATATTGGTAGTTCGAGCGTGTGACCTTCGCCTGCAATCCACTGAGCAAGACGCTTACCCGCTTGAGCGGAATACATCACGCCATTACCGCCATAGCCAAGGGCGTAGAAGATGGATTGTTTTGGATTCGGTTGATAGATCCTCGGCATCATGTCGTGGCTGACGTCCACCCAACCCCACCATGAATAATCGATTTTGATCTGATCGAGAGACGGGAATTTCCGAGTCAGGTCCGCTCTCAACATGTCTTCATATTTCTTTTCAGGTGCGTTCTTGCCACTGATAGCACTGCGTGTACCTATCTGTACCCGGTTATCCGGTAACAAACGGTAGTAGTGGCGCAGAATTCGAGTATCAGTAATCACCTGATTAGTTTTGAAGTTACACGCGACGATTTCGTCTTGAGTTAGCGGACGTGTGACCATTGAGTTAGACAGTACTGGCAACAGGCGATTCTTAAGTTCTGAATGCAAGCCTTGGCTGGTATACCCACCCGTACAAACACCGACAGAACGCGCCTTCACAACACCACCTGGCGTCTTCAGGTAATGCACACCGCCACGAGTCTCCCAGCCCATAACGGGACTCGATGGGTGAACTTTAACACCGAGTGCTCGCGCCTTTCTTAAGTAACCAAACGCCAGCTTCCCAGCATGAATGCCAATCCCTTCTGGCTCATGCATCGCACCTGCCGCTTCTTGATCACCAACGTAATCACGCTTTACGGTTTCTGCATCTAAGATCTGCGCATCGTAGTCAAACGTGTCGCGCAACAATTTGGCTTCTTTCTCGAGTGTTGCCATCACTTTTGGACGGTGAGCAACATATAAATGACCGCCAGGTTGTGGGTCACAATCGATGTCTTTGATCAGTGACTTGAAGGTTTCCATGCCATCGACACATTCGCGGTGCATCTTTAGCGCCGTTTCGAGGCCCCAGCGTTCAATCCATTGTGAACGCTTCAAACGCCCTGAGGCACACTGCGCTTGACCACCGTTTCGAGTGCTGCATCCCCAGCTTGAACGGTTCGCTTCAATCACTGTCGCTTTAATGCCATACATCTCAGCAAGGTGTATCGCAGTGCTTAGGCCGGTAAAGCCTGAACCGATAATCGCCACATCGACATCCATGTCCGATGTGATTGGGCCATCGTCTTCAGGTGGGGAACCTGCAGTATCTACCCAATACGTTGGGGCGTATTCTTTACCATGACCTGGCGTTTTATCCTTCAATGGATCGTACTTTGGATCGTATCTATCTTTTGCTTGTGTACTTTCTTTTGCTTGGGTGTTTTTCACCTTTGGCTGCACATCGGCAGCCGGTTGTTCCATTACTAAACTCATAATTCGACTCTCCTAGTCATAACACGTGAACGGGTTGCGATTTCGTGTCTAGCTTTTGGGAGTCAAAAGAGGTCGTGTTTTACGGAAGGCATTTTTTACGCTGATTTTTCCACCTTTCAGAGTAAACACATCGACCATGCGAGCTTCGATAATGCTGCCATCTGGGTTCGTAGCAGAAAACGTTGATTCACTCACAGCGCGATCACCGCACACAAAGTGGACAGGGTCACTCCAAGCAGCGTCTGGAAAATTCTGCCAAACCAATTCAAAGCTATTTCGAACCGCTTCGTACCCTTCGATAGTGTTTCCAACTAAGCCTTCACCAGCCACAGTATGGAACACACAATCTTCAGTCATGAACGACATTAACGCTTCGATATCATGGTTATTCCAAGCATCACTGAATGACTGTAAAAAGGCGGTGTCGACTTGGTTTTCCAGCACGAACGTCTTTGCATTGGTTTGCATATTCATATTCCAGAATCCTTTATGTTTACGTTATTGGTTTAAATTTCAGTAGCTTTGCGCCACTTTTTTATTAGAGTTTTTAAACTAGAAACCTGATTAATTTAACAACTTGATAACAAGTCGCACAACTCTAACTTCGAGTAGTGTTATATACAATCTCTAAGCTCACAGATTTCGTATTTTTATAAATTTAATTAGTGTTCTAAGTTTATTTAAACAAGACTTCACTCTATTTAAATAATTAAAATCAGACTTGAGCGAAGCCTTAATTCTCAATAAAGATATTAGTCGTTAGTCGAAGTCAAAATCTTGATGGTACTTTCGACCATATTGTTCCAAAGTTCTATTATGAGTATTAACTTGTAATTCGATATTACTTCCATCTTTACCCATAACCTTATTTCCATCGACGTGTGATTCACTTTTCAAATCAACCAGTGTCTCTTCGTTATACTCTGTAGGTTCATTTAACACATTCATGGATATTAACTCCTTTATCAGATTTACTTTGGCTGACGGAAGAACATGAACGGATACTAGACCGTTTGAATATCCTTGCTCGTCGTACAAAGGTTGAATGGCATCATTGCAACCTTCCTTAAACGGATGAATGGAATACCATTTGTCCTTACGTTGTTCTTGCTTATCACAATCAACAACATGAAATATCTGAGTTTTCTCAACACCACATGGTGTGAAGAAATCACTAACTCTTTCAAAATCAATTGCTTTAGTAATATTAATGCAGCCTTTACTCTGGCTATGACACAAAGCCCACAGCGCACTAACCAGGTTATCGCTCCATTCAAGTAAACGAGTGGGAAATCCCTGCTTCTTTGCTAAGCACATCAGCAACCAATCATTTATGTCGTGAGAGTGCAATGAATGCCCACCATAGATACGAACCGTTAAAAGCAAATCTTGTTCGACTCGGCGTAAGTTCTTACGATTAGAACGACCCAAGCTAGGCATTAAGTTATTGTTTTCGTAATCACAAACGTTATAAATCAACCCACAAGGCTCATTGCACTCGCTAATAAAAGAATCGATTATTTGATAAAGTTCTTTGAGTGAGCTTATATAACGTTTATTGTTCATGTTTATTTTCTACCACTCACCCATATAAATAATCATTCTTAGCTAAAAAATAAAGGTTAATGACTCTTCGAATACTCATACTAAAGTCGAACAAATCCAGTGACTCATCAATAATTACTATCTTAATATTCGGTTAATAATAACTATTGATAAAACCTCAGTTTAGATAAAATATTGTGTGGAGTAATCGCTATTTGGTTAGTGCTCTAATATTAAGAGCAATGAACGTGAAAAATATCACTTAATGCAAAAAGAGTTTTCTTTCACGTTCAATTTAATATCAAAAACCACCACTTAGTTTGCTTGCCCGGCCCCGACCTCGATGGCATTCTCCTTAACACTTTCGATAATACGGTGCCGGACAAACTTCCTATTGGTTATACGTAATCTTTGTATTTATCTAGGAAACGAACCGGTTTAGACAATGCGTCTCGACGGAACGGGTCACCCAGTTCTTGAGTACACATGATCTCTATGATGGTTGTTTTACCTTCATTCATTTGCATGTCGATGGCTTTTTGTAGAGTTGGGCCAACATCTTCTAGCTTATCAACCGTGATACCTTCAGCGCCCATTGCTCGAGCGATCTCTGCAAAGCTTTGGTTATCCAGTTCACCTGCCACAAAGCGTCGGTTGTAAAAGTCGACTTGGTTCTTCTTCTCTGCGCCCCATTGACGGTTGTGGAATACTACCGCAGTCACAGGAATGTTATGACGAACACACGTCATGGTCTCCATCAGGCTCATGCCCCAGGCACCGTCGCCAGCATAAGAGATAGCAGGGCGATGAGGTGCAGCCGCTTTCGCACCAATAATGGTCGGGAACGCGTAGCCACAGTTACCGAAACTCATTGCCGCAAAGAAGCTGCGCGGTTTTTCAAAACGTAAATAGCTGTTTGCAACCGAGTTGATGTTACCGATATCCGTTGAGACCATTACATCTTCTGGCATCGCCTTTTCGAGTTCACGAAGTACTTGGCGTGGGTGAAGGTATTCGCCACCAGAGAAAGGAGTCTCATGCGAGTTTTCTTCAATCATGTCCAAGCTGAACGAGTCACGTTCGTGCGTCCACTCATCAAGCTCTTTTTCCCACAGCGCTTTTTCTGTTGCGACTGTGTCTTGGCGAGCACCTTTGTTGTCATCACATAAGAGAGCACGACCTTCCAATCTCTCGGTTAGTGCCACTGCAGCCGCTTTCGCATCACCACAAATACCGACAGAGATTTTCTTAACCAAGCCAAGCATCTTGTTGTCTGCATCAATCTGAATGATTTTCGCGTTCTTCGGCCAGTAATCCATACCGTGTTGAGGCAATGTGCCAAATGGACCAAGACGTGTACCGAGAGCAATAACCACATCCGCTTGAGCCATCAATTTCATTGCAGCTTTCGAACCTTGGTAACCTAGTGGACCACACCATAATGGGTGACTTGCTGGGAACGAGTCATTGTGTAGGTAGCTGTTTACTACTGGCGCGCCCAGTCTTTCAGCCAGTGCTGCACACTCTTGAACCGCATCAGCCATTACCACGCCGCCACCAGAAATGATGACTGGGAATTTCGCTTCAGCAATCAAGTCTGCCGCTTCGTTCAGAGATTTTTCACCACCTGGGCCACGGTCTAAGCGTGCTGGTTGAGGGATCTCAGTTTGAGTCTCACCGTAAAAGTAGTCACGTGGAATATTAAGTTGAGTAGGCCCCATCTCGCTCATTGCACGGTCAAAGCATCGACCCGTGTATTCCGCCATACGGTCAGGGTGCGTTACATGCCCTTGATACTTAGTAAACTCTTGGAACATTGGAAGTTGGTTACACTCTTGGAAACCACCTAAGCCCATTGTTTTAGTGCCGGTCTCTGGCGTCACAATAACAACAGGGCTGTGTGCCCAATACGCTGCTGCAATTGCTGTTACACAGTTACTGATACCCGGACCATTCTGGCCGATAACCACACCGTGGCGACCAGAGACTCGAGAGTAACCATCTGCCATGTGAGCAGCACCTTGCTCGTGTACCACTGGGACCAATCGAATGCCAGCCGGAGCAAAGATATCCATTGCATCCATAAATGCCGAACCCATGATGCCGAACATATCGGTGACATCATTGGCGACCATAGTTTCAACGAACGCTTCTGATGGTGTCATTGTTACTGTGCCGGAAACAACCGTACGTTTTTCTTGCTCACTCATTCTTCCATTCTCCTTGAGTTAACCTAAATTTCATTTTTCGGAATGAATTGTCTCTTTTTCGAATTCAAATTCACCTTAGTAGTAGATTTTTTGCGCGTCAACTTTTTACGTTAAAATGGAACAATTCATTCTAATTAATAAAACTGGATCACATTATTGGTAGTTTTTCGTACAAAAAGTGCCGTTAACTCCAAGAGAGAGGTTAATAATCGATAGCAGTTCAAAAATCACAGCAGTCATGGAAGCGATAATGGGGAATAAAGAATGAACAATGAGGAATTGCGACCAACGCAACAGGTAAGTGTAAGAGAGCATTTCGGCATCGATAGCGACTTAACGGTATTGGCCTTTGAGAAAGCGGGAGAGTACGTACCGAAGATCGATCCCAACTACTGTTTTGATCCTGAAGTCACGCTCGCAATATTAGCGGGCTTCACATCTAACCGTCGCACGTTGATACAAGGCACACACGGAACCGGCAAGTCTTCTCATATAGAGCAAGTGGCAGCACGATTAAATTGGCCATGTTTGAGGATCAACCTAGATGGGCACTTAAGCCGATTGGATTTCATTGGCAAAGATAGCATCGTCATTAAAGATGGAATGCAGGTAACGGAATTTAAGGAAGGCATTCTTCCACAAAGCATCCAGCAGCCTATCGCATTGGTATTGGACGAATACGACGCGGGCCGACCTGATGTGATGTTTGTGATTCAGCAACTCTTAGAGCAAGACGGCAAATACACTTCTCTCGAGCAAAACCGAGTGATCACTCCCCACCCTTCTTTCCGCCTGTTTGCTACTTGCAATACACTCGGTTTAGGTAACTTTTCCGGTTTGTACTCCGGTACTCAAGTGCTTAACCATAGCCAACTTGACCGATGGAACATCATCGCGACACTTAACTATTTAGACCCACAACATGAAACTAAGATCGTGTTGTCAAAGCGCCCTGAGCTAAACGATGAAAGCGGTCAACAGTTAGTAGAGAAAATGATCGCCACCGCTGGTTTAACGCGAAATGGATTTAGAGCGGGCGACTTATCGACGGTTATGTCGCCAAGAACAGTAATTACATGGGCTGAGAATATTCGAATATTCAACAATGTAGCCACAGCCTTTAGGCTGTCGTTCCTCAACCGTTGTGAAGATGAAGAGAAGGAGCTGGTTCGCGAATATTACTTCCGCTGCTTTGGTGAAGCTCTAGAGGATCATGCTCAGAGCTATGCTCAGTCGGAGTCTTAATCGATGGCTAATATTTCCTCCCAACAGAAAAAGATCCTCGATATTGGCGTATCGGTTGCCAGAGCGATCAGCGGTGAGTTGAACCTGAATTACCGAGGAGCGCGCCTCTACAACGGTAGTCGTCCTTGTTATCACTTATCGGCACACACCAACGATCTCACCTTTGTGTCACGCCATGAGCTCATCAACAGTAAATTATCGATGAACGGTAAAATTGACTCCTCCGCATTGAGGTTGCTGCTTTCTGATGCTGAACTTCACTATTCATTGCGCCCCAAAAATGAAGTTGAGCGTTTACTGTTCGATTTTTGCGAACAGGTACGAATCGAGTCACAAGTCCCAGCTTACCTAAAAGGCGTCTCTAAAAGTATTCAGTTCAACTTTGCGTATTGGAGCGATCAATATCATCAAAATGGCTTTACTGAATCCCGCATTGGTATTTTGTTATTCACATTAATGCAGGTCATCCACACGCGTTTAACGGGTGTCCCAGTCTCGGAGCCCATCGCTGAAACCATTGAATCTACTCGAGCAGGCATCGTGCCTATATTCGGCAGCAGTCTAAAGCAATTAAAAGTGCATCGAGCCGATCAACATCGGTTTGCGCACTATGCCAACGAGCTCGCGTCTCTGGCACATGACCTTATCAGCGAAGAACAAGAGAGTGAAAGCTCAAGCACACCGACGATCGAAGAAGACATTAAAATCCTCGCGCAACTTGCTTTAATCGTTGATGGTGACATAGAAGATGAAGAGATTGATGCGGACATCACTGGCAGTAGTAAGGTCTTCGAATTGTCAGGCGCTAATTATCAAATATTCAATTCAGAATTTGACCAAGTGATCGCCGCAGATAAGCTCGTCCGGCGTGCCCTATTATTCGAACTGAGGCAAAAACTCACTGATGACTTGATGACGAGACAAGTGAATACCCGACGCTTAGCCGCCATGCTGTCTGGTTTTGTCGCCACACCACAACGAGTTCGACACCAAGAACACCTAGAAGAAGGTATCGTCAACGCCACCTCCATCACTAAGCTCATCACATCTCCTTCAGACCGTACGGTTTTTTATCAACCTGAAATTGGCCCGTCTCATCAATGTGCCATCACGTTTTTGATGGATTGTTCAGGGTCGATGCAAAAACACAGTCATAAACTCAGCCTACTAATGGATACGATTCTCAAATCCGTTGGACTCGCTAATATCCCCTTTGAAATTATCGGCTTCACCACCAACAACTGGAACGGTGGCAAGGTCTATCGTCAATGGCTGAAACAAAACCAACCGAAACATCCCGGGCGTTTAAACGAGGTTAGACATATCGTATTTAAGGATTTTGATACGCAATGGAGGCGTGCTCGACTCGGTATTGCAAGCCTTCGTAAAGCGGACATCTTCAAAGAAGGAATTGATGGCGAAGCGGTTCAGTTTGCCAGCCAGCGATTGCAGCAGCACAGCGCACAACGAAAGATCTTATTTGTGTTTTCTGACGGTTGCCCGATGGACACCGCCACCAGCACAGCCAATGATCAATTCTATTTAGATAACCACCTCAAACAGGTGATTGATCGCGAGACGACCAAGAATAATATTGAAATCCACGGCGTAGGAATGGGGGTAGATTTAAGCCTCTATTATCGCAGCAACATCACGTTGGATACTCAAGAGAGCTGCTTGTTTGGACTATGTAGAGGAATCTTTGAGATGCTAAAGCGTGTTTAGACGGTGAAGCTTCGGCTAGCGAGTCGCTAGCCTCATTGATAGAGCGTGTATTACGAAGAGCCCAACAATGACCATGCCGACACGGCCATCAAATATCCACCAATTACCATCAATACACCAAACACCAACTTCCTCAGTTGATCATTAGACAAGGGTGGCGGAAAGCGCCGCGCAAACATGGTCACAAGCGCCACGACGGGAATAGCAATCGCAGATAGCCACAATATGCTTGCTTCCATATCGCCTGCAGCGTAAACATTCACGGTACGAGACATCGACGTGCAAGCGAACACCATCAGCAGTGTACTTCGCACCAGATCGAGCGTAAAAGGCTGCCGATAGAGATGGTAAACAATCGGTGGACCCGCCATCCCAAACAGCCCGCCCGCGAGACCAGAGCTAAAACCTGACACCAAAAAAAACAAGGTTGTAGAGCGCTGTGTTCTGGTTTTAGGTTTGAACATAAAACTCAAGCCTGCGAATAGCACCATAGCGCCCAACAAAGCTCGTAGGATATGCGTTGCAGATTCGCTCAATTCGCCCAGCAAGAACACCCCAAGCGAAACGCCAGGGATAATACCGATCACTAACACCACAAGGATTTTGAGCTCGCCAAGCAACGGCTTGCCCATCAAAGCAACCAAGCAATTGAACAAGGTCACGATACTCACCACAGCGGCAATAACATTTAGGGAAACTAGATTAAGGCTGACCGTCAAACCAATCACAATGATGCCTAATCCAAAGCCCGTGACGGTTTGAAAATAGGTGCCTAACGCAATGGTGACCAAAATGGCGAGTAAAACCGGTAACTCCATTAGCAATCCTAATTCGATACTTGTTATTTAGTGTGAGGGCGAGATCTA
Organism: Vibrio sp. 99K-1; assembly: GCF_013114585.1. Classification (NCBI taxonomy): domain Bacteria; kingdom Pseudomonadati; phylum Pseudomonadota; class Gammaproteobacteria; order Vibrionales; family Vibrionaceae; genus Vibrio; species Vibrio sp. 99K-1. Next base: position 139,996 of record NZ_VTXF01000006.1, on the reverse strand, counting down.
GGTATTCAGCTATGACCAATTAAGGCTTAATACCTAAACTCAAATCCTGATTCTTCTTTCTCTTCAACATTAGCTTCGGTATCAAAAGTTGAGTTTGCTGCTTTACCTTGCTGCGCTTGAACTGCTGTCACCGCAATCACGTTAAAAATGTCTTCCGCGCTACAGCCTCTCGACAGATCATTAGCCGGTTGATTCAACCCTTGGAGCAAAGGACCAATGGCGACCGCACCACCTAACCTTTCTGCCAACTTGTAACCTATATTGCCCGCTTCAAGGTTGGGGAAGATCAACACATTGGATTGACCTTTCACTTGGGAATCAGGCAACTTTTTAGCCGCGATTTCGGTGACAATTGCGGCATCAAGCTGAACATCTTGGTCAACCGCAATACCAGGGCAACGCTGTTTCACGATCTGCGCAGCACTGCGCACCTTGTCCACCGACTCATGTTTCGCACTACCGTTGGTGGAGAATGAAAGCATCGCCAACTTAGGCTCTTCCATTAGCAATGCCTGAGCACTTTGAGAAGCGGCTACCGCGATTGATGCCAGCTCCGTTTCATTGGGGTTAATCACCAAGCCACAGTCACTGAAAATCAGGCCACCTTTTAAGTTATGGAAAGGCTCACACAACATCATGAGAAAGAAACTCGATACCAACTCGCTATCGGGAGCAGGGCCGATGATCTGCAGTGCAGCTCGCACCACATCAGAAGTGGTATACACCGCACCATTTACCGTGCCGTCTACTAACCCTTCCCTCACCATCAAGTTGGCAAAAATAAGTGGGTCTTTAACCTTCTCCAAAGCATCTTCATACGTCATGCCTTTGGCTTTTCTTAACTCATATAGGCGCTCAGCTAATACGACTTTCAGAGCCGACGTTTGAGGTGAAACAATGTGAATACCGGCAAGATTAATATGATGCAACTGCGCGGCTTCAATAATCGCCTTCTCATCCCCCACTAGCGTGATATGGGCGAGCTGTTTGTCTATCGCTAATCGTGCTGCGGCGAGCACTCGAGGATCTTCCGCTTCGCTCAACACCACGCGCTTACGATCTAAGTGAGCCTTATCAATAATCCGTTCAATTGCCTTCATGATAAAATTCCATTTATTGAGATTAATTGTTCCATAATTTGACTTTATATTATTGAAATAATAAAAAAGGTCAAATATTATTCAGATAATTGAAGGAAATTGATTTGCTATGTACACTCTTACACATAGACATATCGCAAGGATGAATCACTGTATGCAAACAGAAACACCACAAGTTCAAGGAGATACGCCCACTCTTCGACTTTTTGCTCTATTAGAGGTAATCGCACAGAAAGACGAATTCATTTCTCTTCAAGGATTAGTCGAAGAAACCGGGCTACCGAAACCGACGTTACACCGTATGCTGCAACAACTGGAGTCAGCAGGCATCATTCAAAGAGATGGTGACGATAAGCACTACAGCTCAGGTATTCGACTCAGAAAACTGGCCGAAAACCTACTCTTCAATAGCACTATGCACAGTGCAAGACGCACGATTCTTGAAAACCTGCGTGCAGAAGTTGGCGAAAGCTGCAACCTGACAGCGCTATCAAGCGGCGAGATCATCTACCTTGACCGTGCAGAAACGGAAGCCCCACTTCGTTTCCACCTCCAACCAGGTTCTCGCGTTCCTGTGCATTGCTCGGCTACCGGCAAACTGTTTTTGGCTCACATGTCGAAATCACAGCGCAGACGACTGATCGAGAATGTGCCTCTGACGCAGTACACAGTGAAAACCATTACCGACTACTCCGTTCTAGAACAAGATATCGAAGAAGCGAAGATCCAAGGCTATGCCATTGACGATGAAGAGTTTCTTCCAGGTTTGGTGTGTATTGCGGTACTCATCCCATCACCAACCGGTCAATCCAACCTTGGTTTAGCAATTCAAGCACCTGTGATTCGAGTGAAGCCAGATGAAGCGATTAAGTTTTTGCCTGCACTGCAAAAAGCAGCGAAAGCACTAGCGAAAATCGAAGCAGACAACTGGGGCCAACAATAAAGCGTTAGAGGCTATCTGGCTCCTGGTCAGCGGTAAGTTCACTCACAAGGTCAACACGTGTTAAGTAATCATCAATAAGGAACCACAATGCTCAAAATCAACAACAAGCAATTACTCTCTTTTATGGTGACAGAAGCAGACAGCGCGGTTGCGGTCACCAACCCAGCAACCGGTGAGGTTATTGGCTATGCGCCAATCTCTACCGAAGTGGAATTAGATAACGCCATCAAGCGTGCACATAAAGCACAGAAAGAGTGGGCACAAGTGCCAGCTAAAACTCGCGCTGCGCTTTTGAATAATTGGTATAAGTTGATCCTTGAAAACAAAGATGATCTTGCTCGCTTAATGACTATGGAACAAGGTAAACCATTGGCTGAAGCCACTGGCGAAGTGGTTTACGGCGCAAGTTTTATTGAGTGGTTCGCCGAAGAAGCTAAACGTACCTACGGCGACTCGATCCCTAGTACGGCGGCAGATAAACGCTTAGTCACCATCAAACAGCCGATTGGAGTGGCCTGTGCCATTACGCCATGGAATTTTCCAGTTGCGATGATCACCCGTAAAGCAGCGCCTGCATTAGCGGCTGGCTGTAGCTTCATTGTGAAGCCTTCTGACGAAACACCACTTTCTGCGTTTGCGGTCGTTAAACTGGCTTACCAAGCTGGAATCCCTGAAGACCTTATTCAAGTGGTTTTAGGTAATAGTCCGGAACAAATCGGCGAACTGTTTACCTCACATCCATTAATCAAAAAGATCTCATTTACCGGCTCTACCCGTGTTGGCAGCATCTTGATGGCACAAGCCGCCAAAGGCATCAAACGTACCTCAATGGAACTTGGCGGCAACGCACCCTTTATTGTGTTTGACGACGCAGGCATCGACGCTGCCGTGCAAGGAGCAATGGCATCTAAGTTCCGTAATGCAGGGCAAACCTGTGTTTGTGCTAACCGGTTCTATATCCACAGCAAGGTACACGACGAGTTTGTGGCTAAGTTCGACCAAGCAGTACAACAGCTTAAGGTCGGCAATGGCTTAGATGAAGGCGTCAACATTGGCCCAGTCATCAGTGAAAGAGCAAAGCAAAATATCCAAGGCTTAATTGACCGAGCGATTGAACAAGGTGCACAGCCAGTGACACCAACTCAATTACTCGATGGCCAATTTATTCAACCCGTCATTCTTAAAGACGTGAAACATGACATGGACATCGTTCAGCAAGAGATTTTTGGCCCTGTCGCTCCAGTTATGAAGTTCGACAATGATGAAGAACTCATCGAGATGGCGAACGATACGATTTATGGTTTAGCGTCTTACTTCTACAGCCAGAATATTCACCGTGTGTGGAAGGTAGCAGAAGCGCTGGAATACGGTATGGTTGGCATCAATGACGGCTTGATCTCTACTGAAGTAGCACCATTTGGTGGGGTGAAACAGTCGGGTATTGGTCGTGAAGGGGCAAAAGAAGGCATCGATGAGTACATGGATATTAAGTATCTATGTTTTGGGGGAAATTAAGGTTTTGGTGGAACTTAAGGCTTCGGTGGAAACTAGACTTTTCTCTTCGCTCCTCTAACCCTCTAAAAACGAAAGCTAAAAAAAAGCCGCGCTATTATTGCGCGGCACCTTGGGCTCGGTTAAGGGGTGTTTCTTTTTTTAGTATTTTACATTCTCTGTTTTTATTATTCGTTCACTCCGCTATTTCAGCGGATTTGGCTTTTTGTGCTTTCGCTTATCTGCGATTCAACACTTTCCGACTCAAGCACTCTGCGCTTTCAACTTTAGACGCATCGCGTGTAACACTGGCTCGGTATAACCGCTTGGCTGAGCACAGCCTTCAAACACCAACTGACACGCTGCAGAAAACGCAATGCTGTTTTCAAAATTAGGCGCCATATTCTGGTAGCTTGGATCCCCAGCGTTTTGCTCATCAACAACAGCAGCCATGCGCTTCATTGTTTTCATAACTTGGGCTTCATCGCAAATGCCATGGCGTAACCAGTTTGCAATGTGCTGGCTTGAAATACGCAGCGTGGCACGGTCTTCCATGAGTCCTACGTTATTAATATCAGGAACTTTCGAACAACCTACACCTTGGTCAATCCAACGCACCACGTAACCTAGAATACCTTGCGTGTTGTTATCCAATTCATTTTGAATATCTTGTGCAGTCAGCTTTTGATTACCCAGTAGAGGAATAGTAAGGATATCGTCAACGTTCGCTCTCACACGCTCGCGCAGCTCTTTTTGGCGACTCGGAACACTGACCTTGTGGTAGTGTAAGGCATGCAAAGTAGCCGCGGTTGGCGAAGGAACCCAAGCGGTATTAGCACCCGCTTGTGGGTGACCAATTTTGGCATCCATCATCTTCGCCATGTTATCTGGTTCTGGCCACATACCCTTACCAATTTGGGCTTTACCTTGCAGGCCACAAGCTAAGCCCAGATCAACGTTTTGATCTTCGTAAGCGCCAATCCATGTCATGGTTTTCAATTGTGTTTTAGGTGCAAATGGACCCGCTTCCATACTCGTATGAATCTCGTCACCCGTTCGGTCCAAGAAACCAGTGTTGATAAAAACAACTCGATCTTTAGCGGCGCGGATACACTCTTTCAAGTTCACAGAGGTACGGCGCTCTTCATCCATAATGCCAACTTTGATAGTAAAGCGCTCTAACCCTAATGCATCTTCAATGCGACCAAAAAGTTCATTGGTAAATGCTACTTCTTCAGGGCCATGCATCTTAGGTTTTACGATATTGATGCTGTTAGCTGTCGAGTTTTGATAAGCACTGTTGCCTTTCAAATCGTGCATTGCGATCAGTGAAGTGATCATGCCATCCATGATGCCTTCAGGTACTTCATTCCCTTCATCATCAATGATCGCTGGGTTCGTCATTAAATGACCAACATTGCGAACAAACAACATGCTTCGGCCTTTAAGCGAGATCTCACCACCCGTTACGCTGGTGTACTGACGATCTGGATTCAAGCTACGAACAATAGTCTTGCCATTTTTTTCTAATGACTCTTGTAGATCACCTTTCATCAAACCTAACCAGTTACGGTAAGCCAGTGCTTTATCTTCACCATCGACAGCGGCTACTGAGTCTTCACAATCCATAATGGTAGTCAGTGCAGATTCCACCAGCACATCTTTAATACCGGCTGCATCAACGCTGCCGATTGGTGCACTAGGATCGATTTGAATTTCAATATGAAGGTTATTGTGTTTAAGCAGGATACAAGAAGGCGCACTAGCGTCCCCCTGATAACCAATAAATTGATTGCGGTCGATTAGCGTGACTTCTTCGCCGTTATCTAGAGTCGCGGTAAGCGTGTTGCCGATACTCACGTTACTGATGCTGTATTTAGTCACGTCTTTATGAGAAACGCCATTGAGCGGTGCGGCATCATCAAGGAAACCACGAGCATAACTCACCACTTTGGCACCACGTACCGGGTTAAAGCTGCCGCCTTTCTCGGCGCCATCACTCTCGCTGATCACGTCTGTGCCGTAGAGCGCATCATATAGACTGCCCCAGCGCGCGTTTGCTGCGTTAAGTGCAAAGCGCGCGTTCATGATAGGCACTACAAGCTGCGGCCCAGCTTGTGTTGCGATTTCAGGCTCAACATTGGCAGTCGTTACTTGGAAGTCATCGCCTTCAGGTACTAGGTAGCCGATCTGCTGTAGGAACTGTTTATATTCTGCAGCATCCAGTATTTGACCCGCACGCTCTTGGTGCCACACATCGATTTGATGTTGGAGATCTTCACGCTTGATAAGCAATGCTCGGTTCTTTGGTGCCAGATCTTTAAGGATGGTTGCAAAAGACTGCCAGAAGTCTTCTGCAAGAATACCCGTGCCAGGGATGACCTGTTCATTAACTAATTGGTAGAGGGTGCTATCTATGCTCAAGCTTCCCTGTTGAATACGACTGCTCATAAAATCTCTCTCAAGTTAATCACTGACTACTCACTTAAATTTACGTAACTGACGAAAATTTAGCTAATTTATGCAGCTTATAATGGACATTCACAAAAGAAATACCATAAAAATAGGGTTATTCTGTCACACCACTTTCGATTTCATTGGCGACACTTTTTATCAAGCGACGCATCCACTGGTGGTCTGGATTGGTTTGTAACAATGGGCTCCACGCCATCTTCACTTCAAAAGGTTCGATGGCAAAGGGAGCGGGTTTGATCAATAACTTAGGGTTGTTACGTTGCAGCTGTGCCGCTTTGGTTGGGATGGTAAGGATCAGGTTTTTCTGTTGCGCGAATAGAATCGCTGACAGGTAATGTCGAGTGAACACAGTAATGTTTCGGGTCTTACCAATACGCATTAGCGCTTCATCGATCCACCCTAACTTCTGCGCCTCACTTGGGTTAATCCCGACCCCCGTACCCATACCGGTTTTACTCACCCAAATGTGTTGCGCTTTTAAATAAGAAAGAATATCGAAATTGTCAGCTATCGGATTATCGCAGCTAAATAGGCAAGAAAAACCGTCGTGCCAAAGGCTCATCTGGTGAAAGGATTGAGGAATATCGTCGAAGCGGTTAATGATGATATCAACGGTCCCCTGCTCTACATCCTGATAACTCACGTCACTTGGCGTCATAATATCGAGTCGTATTTTCGGCGCTATCTCACTCAACCTTCTTAATAGCGGCTGGATAATGGTGGATTCAGCATAATCACTCGCCATGATACGGAACACGCGTTCACTGTCTTCTGCATTAAATTCCGTCGTCGGCTGCAAGGTCTTCTCTACATTCGCCAAGATGTTGCGAATCAAAGGTTGCAACTTTTGCGCTCTCTCGGTTGGCACCATTCCTTCACTGGTTCTCACCAACAATGGATCCTCAAATAGATCGCGTAATCGGCGCAGTCCATTACTCATTGCAGGCTGAGTAATACCTAACTGATTCGCTGCACGTGTAACGTTTCTTTCACGTAGCAACATGTCTAAATACACAAGTAAATTAAGGTCTATACGAGCAATATTCATATAAAAAATACCGAATATAATAACTATAAATTAACAAAATTATCACATGTGTGGTTATTCTTTGTCCATAGCAAAGTTTTAATCCAAGCCAATTTGGCAACCATACCCCACGTGAAACTAAGGAATAGTTATGTCGCAAATTACACAAGATATCGAAATGATAGAAGTTGCAAAAAGCGCTGCAGGTGCTCCATGGGATGCAATCAATGCTGAATCTGCTGCTCGTATGCGAGCTCAAAACAAATTCAAAACAGGTCTAGATATCGCGCAATACACGGCAGATATTATGCGTGCGGATATGGAGGCTTACGATAAAGACAGCTCTCAATACACTCAGTCTCTAGGTTGCTGGCACGGTTTTATCGGCCAACAAAAGCTGATTTCTATTAAAAAGCACTTTGATGGTAAAACAGATCGCCGCTACCTATACCTTTCTGGTTGGATGGTTGCAGCACTTCGTTCAGAATTCGGCCCACTTCCAGACCAATCAATGCATGAGAAAACGTCAGTTGCAGGCCTAGTTGAAGAGCTATACACCTTCCTACGTCAAGCAGATGCTCGTGAATTAGGTGGTTTATTCCGTGAACTAGATGCAGCTCGTGAAGCTGGCGATGTCGACCTACAAGACCGCATTCAAGACAAAATCGACAACCACGTAACACACGTAGTGCCAATCATCGCCGATATCGATGCAGGCTTTGGTAACGCAGAAGCGACATACCTAATGGCTAAGCAGATGATTGAAGCAGGTGCATGTTGTCTACAAATCGAAAACCAAGTTGCCGATGAAAAGCAATGTGGTCACCAAGATGGCAAAGTAACCGTACCTCACGCTGATTTCCACGCGAAACTTCGTGCACTTCGTTACGCTTTCCTTGAGCTAGGCATCGACAACGGCATCATCGTTGCTCGTACCGATTCACAAGGTGCAGGCCTAACCAAAGAAATCGCAGTAGTGAAAGAGCCAGGTGACCAAGGTGACATCTACAACTCTTACCTAGATGTTGAAGAGATCGATGTAGCTGACATGAAACAAGGCGACGTTTGCTTCAACCGTGAAGGCAAGCTGGTACGTCCTAAGCGTCTACCATCTGGCTTGTACCAATTCCGTCAAGGTACTGGTGAAGACCGCTGTGTATTTGACTGTATTGAAGCAATTAACGCTGGTGCCGACCTACTTTGGATTGAAACAGAGAAGCCTCACATCGGCCAAATCAAAGAGATGATGGATGGCGTTCGTGAAGTACACCCTAATGCGAAACTGGTATACAACAACTCTCCATCGTTCAACTGGACACTAAACTTCCGTCAACAAGCATACGACGCAATGGTTGAAGCTGGTGAAGACGTTTCTGCCTACGACCGTGCTAGCCTAATGAGTGCTGAATATGACGAAACTGAATTGTCTAAACGAGCTGATGACAAGATTCGCACATTCCAAGCAGATGCGTCTCGTGAAGCAGGTATCTTCCACCACCTAATTACTCTACCTACTTACCACACTGCAGCGCTGTCTACCGACAACCTTGCGAAAGAGTACTTCGGTGACCAAGGCATGCTGGGCTACGTTGCTAACGTTCAACGTAAAGAGATCCGCCAAGGTATCGCATGTGTTAAACACCAAAACATGTCTGGTTCAGATATGGGTGATGACCATAAAGAGTACTTCGCTGGTGAAAACGCACTAAAAGCAGCGGGTGAACTGAATACATCGAACCAATTTGATTAATCGCTAGCACTTTTTTGATTAATCGCTAACGCTAAAGCCTCCCCCGCCCTTCTCTCTTACTTAGGTAAGATCCGGGGGAAGGCTTTGAGATAAAGCTTGTATGGCCGGCTTTATCTCAAAGTCTCAGATTTGTGCCCTAACCCACGGTCAGCTAAGCAACATCTGTTTAAGCTAACCGTATTCATGTTTTATTAGATTCCTGTTTGTTGAAATTTCTTTTGATTGAGAGTGCCTATGACTTCAATACCTAAACACCTACAAGATGCAAAAACACTGCTATCAGAAAATGGTTTCGCAACAGGTGATACTTGGTATCACGGAACCTCTTCAGCATTAATCGCTTCCATTAAAGGCCAAGGGCTAAAACGCTCGGGCGATAAAGCACTCAACCAAGCCGCCGTAAAAACCATGGCAACCATCGGCAATAACTACACCGAATCTGTAGAGCCTGTGTTCCTAACTCAGAGTAAAGAGCTTGCGTACTACTGGGCACAACAAACGGTGAGAGAGCGCAGCGTTCGTTTTGAAGGTGAGGAACAACCTGTTGTATTAGAGGTGAATTTATCTGAAAAACAACGCGCTAAAGTAAGACCAGACGTTGGCGCAATGAGCTTGCTGATGATGAGTGTGGGCGAGCAGTTCATGGCTCATCTCGCCAAGGTTTACCAAGATAACAAGATTGCAGGCCCTGATATCGATCTTCGTACTGCAGACCGCATGGATTACCTAAATAAACTGGGTATGGCATACATCGATGAAGATATCAGCCGAGCTTGCGTTGTTGAGTTATCCGAAAGCGAAGTATCAGAACCTGAATTATCTGAGGCGGAATAAACCGTTACGAGCTTACGACAAGACACTAGTCAAAAAAATGGCTCCCAATCGGGAGCCATTTTTGTGTGAGACGTTATATTTGATAGCTAGCTTAGACTACTGACACAAACGGCCTTGCTGCGCGGCCTGAACCATTTCGATATCGCCTTGTAGAGAGCGGTATACAATCGTATTCCACACTTCACCATTATCCATTTCAAACTCAATCGCGTAATTCAAACCAGCCACCACTTGAGTTCGAACACTCAAGATTTGTTGAAGCTTTGCAGACGTGTTCATTTGGCTAAGCACGGCGTCTAGCGCTTGCTCTGCTTGTGGTGTGACTTCACTTTTCGACCAACCACCAGTTAGGTTTTTAGTACTACAGATCGGATTCGTATTCTCTTGTGATTGACTCATCACTTCACCATTCTGACTGCATCCAGCCAGAGCAACCACGCCAACTAAAGTCGCTACTCCAAGTAGTGATGTTAATCGTGCTTTCTTCATAAATCCTCACTAAATAAATCATTCAGTTTTAACAAGTGATCACACCGTTATCTCGGTGTTTCATATGCTTACAAGCTTAAACCGCTAATGTCATCACTTCATCAGAGATTATGGTGTAACTACTCTATTAACACAGAAAACTGTCAGAAAAACAAAGCCGAGCACTCATACTCGGCTTGTTATCTATATATTCGAGATTTGCGCCTTAATGAAAATAGACCAACATCTCGACATCATCACCTTGCTGTTCTGCACTTAACAAGAAATGTAAGTACCCTTCCTCAGTCACAGGTATTTGTAGATACTCATTGCTGCCACGATAATCCGACGCATAGTCATGCTGCCCAACGGTTGGCCAATATGCACCGCTTGCAAACAGATCAACATTACCTTTCTCTGCTGGATCATTATTTTGATCGATTAGCCATACGCGAACTTCTTGTACTCCCTCTGGAACATAAACGGCAGCGTAACGTTGTTGATGAACAGTAAACAGATGAGCTTTACCAGATTCTAATACCACAGGTGTTAGGTCATCTTGCTCTGGAGACGGTGGAACGGGTTGTTCTGTTTCTAACGATGCAAGCAATGTAACACCACTAAAACCGGTACGCCCAGTCACGCTCATGTAGTAACGGCCTGGCTTAATATATCCCGTTGTCTCTGGCTCAAACGTCACCAACTCATTACTGCCATTACCATACTGGCTGAACTCAAAGTCATAGTAATGCGCAGCGCGGTTGTAGCTCATGTAGAGATCAGCATCCCCTTGAGGTTTCCCTTGAATTGACACCTCAAAGTGTATGGTGTTCTCAGGGACGTCTACATAGAATAGCTGCTCACTGTATGCTTCACCGCTCAACACTAGGTTTTGGTTGGCAATAAGAGTCTTGATTTGATCACTTGGTTCTGTCGGATCCGTGGGTTCTCCAGGCTCAGGTTTATCTTCACTTGTTACCGTATCTAGCCAACGTTCAAATTCACCGTCGTACTGTTGGCCAAGCACTTTTACCTGCTTTGCCCATTCAGCAAACTGACCAGAACGAGACAGCGCCAGTAAGCTTTCCACTTCATTTGGATGCTCTTCTAGCATAAAGCGGGTCGCCAAATACCCCCATCGGTAAATACGGTTTGAATCATGAGAGTAAGTGGTCGCAAGTACATCCGATAGGCGCATCTTTCCACTATCAATTAAGCGAATTGCGGCATCATAGCCTTGCTTGTAATGCATATACTCGGCGAACCCTTCCAACCACCACACCACATAACCATGAGCCAAGTTATCATTAAATGAACCATGTAGATTGAAGCGCGCATCTAGGTAGTGCGTGTATTCATGTTCAAAATTCAGAATGGAGAGCTCATCCCCATTGTCGTAACGGTAAGCCACGAAACGCGCTACATTCTCCAAGTCGGCCGGATTGCCTTCTAAGTACTGACCACCGTTATCCGTCGTATTACCAAACAGGAATGAAGAGTAGTCAACATAACTGCCTTTACTACCAAACACCGCGATCTCAACATTATGATTGTTGTCATCAGCCACCGGTTGCTGCCCTGTATTGGCAACTTGGTGAAAGTCTGCCTCTTTAGCTGCCAATACATCACACGCCTTTGCAGCTTGTAACTCAGTTAAATCTTGAGAGCGAAGAATTGCAGGGCCTGGGCACTCGTAGCGGTTAGGTAAGATACGTTGAGCAACGTCGCGTTTCGCCTGTTCAAGATCGAGTCCGTTCAACCCCTCTGGTGCAAAATATCCCAGCATTTCTACCGCCGCTAGCCATAGTTTATCGTGCTCACTACCCAGAGGATTTTGCACTATTACATCTTGCATCACCTGCAACGCTTTATCTTTAGTCGCTTTATCTGGGCTTGCTAGCAATCTTCCCGTCTCGCGCACCGCGTTATAAACCAAAAAGCTCGCATCTGTATCCAAAGCCCAGCGATTGTCACGAGCAAACCTCGCTAGTGTATCTATATGTTGAGTGTTGTTTGCTAGGTAATTGTAGAAGTCATCTCGAGCAGCATGCCCGGCCATCGCTCTGAATAGATTATTGAGCCCATCAACCCAATGTGAGTCTTGCGCCGTTTGACGGTTGAAGTGGCTAAGTGCCGCAAGTTGTGCATCCATAGTGAGTGGAAGTTGCTTCACGTTGTCGACCATAAGCGTCAGGCTCTTCAGCGCACCAACTTGTTCTCGCCCTTGATTTAGCGAATTAGGATTAGCAAGAAATGCATTGGTTGAATGCGCAAAGCGTTCACTTAAAGCCTCAGAGAAATCTTCTTCTCGCGCGTTATAACGAACGTAATAAGCTGCACGAACAAATTCACCTAAGTTTTCAAGTTTGCGTGCTTGCTCAGCTTCGCCTCGGTAACGGGCTATCTCTAAGTTAAGTAGATTACTGATTTGGTTCAGACTAGCTTCGCTGTAGATATTGGCTAACGAATTCTTCGATGCTGAGAACCAAGATCTATAGCAACTGTTGTCTGCTAGTGAAACGGCATGAGCGAGATCAGATGACAACTGAAGCTCAGGCACCTCACACTGATTTTCAGCGAAAGAGAAAGTAGATGCACTAGAAAGTAAGCAAGCTAGCGCCAAACGGTGACGTGGGAATAAAAGAGTTTGAGACATAATTATATTTATCAATTGTATGCTTGGCTCGTCGTTATATTCCCTACAATTATAAAGGTGAATTTAGTTGCGTATTAATTATGAGATTGCTTCAAAAAATAGATATTTGGTATCAGTTTATAAAACCAAAGGTTTATGCTCGCTAGCTAAATGTTAGGCTAGATCTATGAATAGCACCTAAGTTATTGAGAAAAAACTAATTTAGCACTTCATAAACTAGAAAAAGTTCGGTTGTTAAGAAAATACGCAAGTAGTAGACTTGCGCTCGATTATGCAACTTGTTTTCATTTCATAGACACAAGCAACGTCATTTATACACAACGAAAATAACGTTACTTCAAGGCTTACATAATATAAGTGTCAGGAAATAAGTGCAGATCGAATAAAAATAATTATATAAACCTAGGCTAGATTCACACCATGAAATTACTGACGTCTTTAGACTCGCTGTTGGCTAGCGATGAGTCTATTGAAAAGAAACAACGAGTATTGATCGATCTCGTTATCAATACTTATCAGCCACAACAACGCACTACTCTTTTCCAAACCGTTACTGATTATCGCCGTAACCTCCTAGGTTCTTTGTACCCAGAGCACCAACACAAAAGTCTTTCAGTATTATTTGAGTTGATGGATTATCGGGACCTGGTTCAACGGTATCCGAGTACTTTAGCTCCTGATATGGTTCTGTTAGAAAGAGCGGCCAGCCAATTCTATATGTCTTGGTTGGACTTTTGGTGTGAATGTGAAATTGCCGCAATAAAGACAAAATCGCCGCTCAACGATAGAGCTATCTCACGTATCGAGCTACCGATTAAAGATTGCGCGTACTACGGCGCGATCATTGAACACATCGAATCCGACTCTCTCATGGTACAGACACCGTGCCACCCACAAGCGATGCCAATCAGTGATGCTATTGCTTTGAGTAACCTAGAAACCTTCATAAAAGGTGAGAAATGGTTTGAGATGCTGCCTCTGCTGCACCTTTCACAATCTGGGAAGCACTTTATCTTACTTAAGCACCCTGTTGATGAAGCCTTTCCAACGCTGGTCTCTTCAGCGCTGATTCAAGACTGGGCAAAAAATGATACTTGGTTAAGCTATGCCCCCCCCTTCAGCAACGAAAACTGGCAATACTGCTTGCCCGAGCACGGCTACCAGCAACTCTCAGAGTTACAGATTTTTACACCTTCAATACTTTCAAAGTGTTGCTCTCTGCCAGAGTTCGACAGTACCTTCCACTTACAGCTGTCGGATACTAAAGCCATATGTGAAGTATTACGCCTAACCGTCAGCGGCAATACTCAGCAAAAACTCTACTTCCTCTACCTTGCTCAAAAAGAACTCATGAGTGTACTGCATCAAGTAGGTTACAAGGCTGGCTTCACTATCATCGAGCAACCTTTCATGCTCCAGTTTTATCAAGCTATCGATCCTAAAGCCTATTTCCACTCTGGGTTCTGTGAGCTAAATAACGACGGTACCACTATTTATCGTGGCTTTTGGAATTTTGAAAAGATGGTTAACGTATTCAATGACACTGATTTTCGTGGCTACAAACACGCCGTGCGTAGCAGTAGAAAACTAAGAGTTAGAACAACGTCAAGCTCGGAAAAAAAAGATGAACATGTTTGATTTCGGCTTGGAGGCGATTGTCTACGCTAAGGCGATAACGCTTCTCGCAACCGTTGCCATCGTAGTCATGTGGTTAATCTACTATTGCTATTGTCTTAAGCAAAAAGGTAAAACCATTGCAGGGACTCACCACGTCCCGTACATCGCTTATTCGGTTTGTATTGTTGCTTGGATAAGCAGCAATGCCTACTTCCATACCGATTTATTGCTGGAACTTGGTTCGTCCGTAGCCGTGTTCGCTGCTAAATTTGCCAACCTCGCCTCTTGCTTTGCCTTTGCTTTTGCATATTTTTTCTCGTGCCAGCTTGCAGCTGAACAACGTAATGGCAAGGTACACCTATGGCAACAAGCCATCTTCGTCAGTTTTAGCGTCTATTCCTTGTTTATCAACCTTAGCCCGAACTTAACTGTTGAAGACGTCACCATTTTTGGTCCAAGTCTGTTTGTCATCGAGTTCGGCCCGCATACGCCTTACTTCTTCACTGGAATGATCAGCTTAGTGGTGTTAACCCTTTGCAATCTGGTAGCGATGCGCGCCAACAGCAGCAAACTGGTACTCGCCAAAACCAGCTATATGATCGCTGGTATCTTGGTATTCATGCTGTCTACTGCAACCATTCACCTCGGCATGACGTACTTCTTAAGAGATTTCTCACTGACTTGGTTACCACCAGCACTATCAATCAGTGAAATGCTGTTTGTAGGCTACGCGCTTTTAACCTCTCGCTTCTACAGTGTGAAATATCTTGCTTACATGAGCCTTAATGCGTTGTTGGTCTGTGCAATACTGGTAATACCCTTCGGCGCGATCTTCATCCCTCTGACTGACGATAATCAGTGGCTAATCGCAATCCCGATCTGCGCGCTGATTGGCATCACATGGCACGTCCTCTACAAGCGTGTCAGCCGCTATGCCTCTTTCTTTGTTTACGGAAACAAGAAAACACCAGTACAGCAAATACTGGCCTTAGAAGAAGACTTTAAGCTGTCGATTGATGATGCAATGCGCCGTTTAGGTCAGCTGTTGCAAATCCCTGAAGACAAACTTCGCCTTGTTAATAGCAACTACAACGAAACCTTCTACGAAGACTATCTTTCAACCAACAAGTCAGTTCTAGTGTTCGACGAGTTATCGCAAGAACTTGATTACACAGCGCCTTCCAAACTTTCGCTCAAAGCTCTCTATGACAAAATGAGCTCAAACAACACCGCTTTGGTTATGCCGCTGTTTGGACAGGGAGAATCGGTCACACATCTGCTGGTGTCGTCCCACAAGAGCAACGATCAAATGTTCTCTAATGAAGAGATCTCAGCGCTGCAAACCCTGCTTACCCGCGTTCAAAGTACTATCGAAGCTGATAGGCGCATTCGTCAAAGTAGAGCGCTCGCCAACTCCATAGCCCATGAAATGCGTAACCCACTTGCTCAAGTACAATTGCATTTCGAGGTCTTGAAACAGCACATCGAAAACCAAGCCTCAGCAAAGCAGATCCAACTTGATATTGAGAACGGACAAGCCGCAATTCAACGTGGGCGACAGCTCATAGATATCATCCTAAGAGAGGTAAGTGACAGTTCTTCTGAGCAAGGTCCTATCCTGATGACTTCTATCCACAAAGCCGTAGATCAAGCCGTCAGCCACTACGGGTTTGAGAATGAAAAGATCATCGAAAGGATTCGTTTACCACAACATGCTGACTTTGTTGCGAAACTAAACGAAACCTTATTCAATTTCGTGATTTTCAATCTGATCCGTAACGCGATTTACTATTTTGATTCGTACCCAGATAGCCAAATCGAAATCAGCACCCAGGTCGGTTCTTACGAAAATATCCTCACTTTCAGAGATACAGGACCAGGTATTGATGAGACGATCACACACAAGATCTTCGACGACTTCTTCTCTTACCAGAAAAGCGGTGGTAGCGGCTTAGGGTTAGGCTACTGTCAACGTGTTATGCGCTCGTTTGGCGGCAGAGTCGAGTGTAAGTCGAAGCTTGGTGAATTTACTGAATTCCACCTGTATTTCCCGGTTGTGCCCAATGCACCAAAAGCTGATGCGTTACGTACGCCTTATTTCAACGACTGGAAGCAAGGCCAAGTAAATATCGAAGAGACTAGCGAAGAGAACAGCGAAGCCAGCCCGCAAGTTCAGAGCACTCAAACGGAACAACACAGCGCGGACTCACTGGCAACACCAGTGACAACCAACGGGATAGCGCCAACCGTGCTCATCGTTGATGATAAAGAGGTACAACGCACCCTTGTTCAGATGTACTTGAGCAGGCTCGGTGTAAATAGCTTACAAGCTAAGAATGGTGAGAATGCAGTTGAACTGTTTAGAACCCATCAAGTCGATTTGATTCTCATGGATGTACAAATGCCAGTCATGAACGGCTTTGACGCAAGCCAGATCATCAAGGCACGCTCACCTAATACGCCAATCATCGCGCTTTCTGGTGAGTCAGGGCAACGTGAGTTAGACATGATCAATCAGTTAATGGATGGTCGATTAGAGAAACCAACATCACTAGATG
This sequence comes from Vibrio sp. 99K-1, assembly GCF_013114585.1. Classification (NCBI taxonomy): domain Bacteria; kingdom Pseudomonadati; phylum Pseudomonadota; class Gammaproteobacteria; order Vibrionales; family Vibrionaceae; genus Vibrio; species Vibrio sp. 99K-1. Next base: position 123,077 of record NZ_VTXF01000006.1, on the reverse strand, counting down.
CACTGCAAGTTGTACTTGATAAATGGCTGTACAAAGGTACGGCAACAGAGGCTTCCAAAGAGGCTGAAAGTGAATAGTTGGTAACTGACAAGCTCATTAATAGTTAATCAAAAATCCCCTCAAAAGTTTATTTTGAGGGGATTTTTTATGGGCAAAGTTAGATGGTTACATATTCAATGATTTATCTAACTCAAACTTGGTTAAGCGACTGGCACTTCATCCGGTTTTCGCTGACACATGTACATAATAATAATGGCGGCACAGCTAATCAGAGACAATAACCAACAGCTCAAAACCATCACCTCGTGAGTTGCTGGAACGAGGGACAAACAAAACGTAAAACCAAAGGCTCCAACCATCTGCAGTGCACCGTAAATAGCACCAACCTGCCCCTTATGACTAGGGAACAAATACAATGCCGAAACGCCAGCTATCGCAAGCAAAAATGCAGAGCCAAAAGCCATCACCGCAAACCCGAATAACATTGTTGAGTAGCTATGTAGTGAAAGGCTTAATGTTATGACAACGCAACCCATAACCTGAATCAAACCGCCATAAACTAGAGTCATATTTTCGCTGATGCGATGCTTAAGAAACTGGTTCCAAATTAATCTTGATGCGACGCTACTCGCTATCAAAAGCATTGACCCAACGCCATAATCTGCGGCCGTTAAATCAAACTGATTCTGAGCAACAAAAGAACCTGTAACTTGGAAAAGCAGTAGGCAACTTGTCCCGCTAAACATCATTGCCAAGTAACACAGGAACGGTACGTTCGATGTGATGAAAGCATAGTCTTTTAGTATCTGTTTAGGCTTAATGGCATCAGGGTTCTTGTGGCTGATCGTTTCACGCTTCATGAACTTAATAATCAATAATGTTGCAATCGATAAACACGCCATGAAGATAAAATTACCTTGCCAACCAAAGTGTTGAGTCAGGTATCCCCCAAAAATGAGCGTTAAACCTGGTAGGCTCATAAAAAGAATCCCATACCAAGCAAGTATCCCCATGAGTTCCGTTTTTTCGAAGGCATCTTGGAGTATTGTTCGGCAGAGCAGATAAAGGCCACCAACCCCCAAGCCTTGGACAACCCTACCCAGTAATAGAATATCTATGTTATCAGCTATGAGACAAGTCATTGAACCAGTGACAAAAATCACAGATGAAAGAATAGCGATGGGCTTTCGTCCATACCGCTCGGACAACGGCCCACATATAAGTTGGCTGCATGCTAAAGCAATAAAAAACAGACTCAAAGTCTGTTGTACTAGCGCCTCAGAAGTACCGAGTTCACTTTGTATATCTGGAAAGCTTGGCGTATACATGCTCGACGCAAAAAAATAGCTCGATGCCATTAAGATGCTGATAAATATATTGGTTATTTTAGACACTCGTTTTCCCGTAAACGTTAAGAACAGAGCATCATGTTAAATTGGTCTTCGAACTTAGTTTTTGGGTGAAACGCCACGATGTTTACAAATGGCGCCAAGTTTAATTCTGCGGTGATTTTTTCTGATGTTCTTTAAATGCAGTAGAGAAAGCGGATAGGCTTGAGTACTCAAGTTCGAATGCAATGTCAGTAGCACTAATTCCTTTTGCCATCATTTTCTCAGCACGGTCCATCACTACTTTTTGGCGAATCTCCCTGAAAGATGTTTTGAAACTAGCCAGAAAAAGTCGGTTTAAGGTACGAACGGAAGCCCCAGTTTGATTAGATAAATCTGAGATAGACATTTTGATGTTAGGTTTGTTTGATAGCGCTTCAATTACCATTAGCAGCCTTCTGTCCATCCCTCCCTTTGCAATTAGGGGGTTATTGGTTGGCTTACAAAGGTTGCATTGGTCGACTAGAACGTGCACATAGTGAGTCGTGAGCTTTTGAGCTGGGCCTCCATTTTCCCACACACTGAATAACTGAGCGACAATAGGTGATACGTCCAACATGCATATTTCAGTGATATTAGGAGTTGAAGCTTGGGGTAGGCGAAGTAAGGAAACATGTGATTGTTTTAAATAATCAGCACGATGTGGTACGCCAGCTGGAATGTAAATTAAAGAGCCAGGCATTGAGAGCAGACTATCCTTGTCAGTAGAGATTATTTGGCAGCCTTGGTGTATAAAAACTAAGTGAGGATAGTCATGAGTATGTACCTCGCCTGAGTAGTGCGATTCATGATGCTTAACCATGACTTGATAGTCGTCCAAATTAATTATTCCATCCATTATCTTATTGATAAGCTTCAAGTATAGCCTCTATCCTATGTAGATATTCCATCTATCTCTTTAAGTTATCTAATTCCTGTTACCTCATTCTATCTCTTAGCAAACAGAACCATTTGGGTTTACGCGTCAATAGCTGTCGATTACGCGACAATGATTAAGAGCCAAGGACTCAATAGTTTCTCGCTAAACCAGAAACCTTGCAGCCTAACTTCAAGCGAGGACTGATCATCTAAAGCTCATCATATAGACCTGTACACACCAAAAATAGCTAATCAGCCTCACAGAGCAAAAAACAAAAGAGGAGCCTCAGGGCTCCTCTTTCTCTTTTCTATCTTCATCTAGCAGCCAAATAAGCTCTTGATTAAATTAATCTAAAAGTGAACGAACGTAGTCTGCAATGTCTGGGTTTTGGCAATGATCAAAGAAGCATTGTTGGAAACGCTCACTGCCAACCGCTGTTTTCACCAGATCTTGATCGATTGATCTTAGCGAATCAATAAAGTTATCTTTTACCACCGCCGCCTTCACTTCATTTAAAATGGCTGCATTACGCTGTTGTGGCTCTGCACGTTCTAGTGGATAACCTTGGCCACGCTCACCAGTGAAAGCCTTTTCGAATATGTAACGGATATTCAGCTCACCAGCCCAACCAAAGCCTTTAGCAAAAGCAAGAGCGATAGCATTGCCGTTGTTGATTTGATTAAACAAGAAAGCATCTGATGGTTCTAGGCAGTAACCACAAACCACACCCGGATGCAGGTTCAATGACATCAAAGCCCCTTGGCCTGTACCGCAACCAGTCACAACAAAGTCCACAGCCTTTGAGTTGATCAGAATACTCGCCATGATACCGAGATGGATATACGTTAAGTGGTGATCGTTCTCGTCTGTCATACCTAAGTTGAAAACATCGTGACCAATGCCACCCGCCACTGACTCTAGTTCAGCTGCAACCATGGCATTTTTACCAGCCTGACTGTTTTCCATCATTAAAGCGATTTTCATTTATCTTCTCCTGCAAAATTGCTGAAAATTCAATATTTAGAATAAAAAACCAATTAGCGTGCTAACCAACCACCGTCAACAGCGATGGTGTAGCCGTTAATGTAGTCCGATGCTGATGATGCTAAGAACACACAAGGGCCTGCGATGTCTTGCGGTTTGCCCCAACGTTCAGCCGGAATGCGCTCAAGGATCGCTTGATTGCGCACGGCATCTTCACGCAGAGCTTGAGTATTGTTCGTTTCCATATAACCGGGGGCTATAGCATTCACATTGATGTTGTCGCGCGCCCATTCGTTCGCCATCGCACGTGTCACTCCCATCACTGCACTTTTTGAAGCCGTATAAGAAGGAACTCGAATGCCACCCTGGAATGACAGCATCGATGCAATGTTAATGATCTTTCCACCAGAACGTTGAGCCTTAAACTGCTTTGCAACCGCCTGAGACATAAAGAACACTGTCTTGGTGTTCACATTCATTACGTCATCCCAATCTTGTTCTGAGAACTCAATAGCATCTTGGCGACGAATAATTCCGGCATTGTTCACGAGGATGTCGACTTGACCAAACTCAGCCAAAGTGCGCTCTATAACCCCGGGAATGCACGCTTGATCGAGAAGGTCAGCACGAACGTTTAGGAACGTATGGCCTGCTGCATTCATTTTCTCAATGGTCTCTTCAGGCTCTGTACGGTTAACACCGACAACTCTGCAACCTGCTTCTGCTAGGCCTAATGCAATACCTTGCCCAAGCCCGGTGTTACAGCCCGTCACTATCGCTACTTTCCCTTCCAGATTGAATGACTCTAAGATCATGCTCGCTTCCTCAATTACATTGGATTCATTGCGTATCATTATTACCAACAATTAAATCATACAATAAGATGTAAATGCGAGAGCGACGTTCTAGAAGTTCGATCTTGAACCAAAATCCGTCTTACACGTTGAAACGAGCACAACAAAATGAATGGATGGGATAATGATTTGAAGAGGAGTAAATCTGTAACCGATGAGGAATAGAGAGCCTGAAGATTCTTTAAATCAGATAATTTTGGATTATGACAACAATTCCATGATTTATAAGGCAAAAAGGTTTATACATAATAATGTGTTATCTAATCGACTAATTCATCATGACGCTCAAAGAAATCCTAAAAATTCCCAATGTCCGCTACTTCTTGATGTTCAGAAGCAGCTACTTTGCGCGTTTTTACTACCCTATATTCACCTTACTTTATTTAGATTACGGCTTGACCCTGTCTCAATTCGCCATGCTCAACGTAGTTTGGGCGGCGACAATCGTGCTTGCAGAAGTGCCATCAGGGGCGTTCGCCGATACCTTAGGTCGCAAAAAACTTGTAGTGCTGTCTTCGATTGTGATGTTCATTGAGATCGCCATGATCGCACTTGTGCCAACCGGAGACGCTAACTTGGTGTTCATGGTATTTTTGGTCAACCGGATACTCAGCGGGTTAGCCATGGCATTGGCAAGTGGTGCTGATGAAGCACTGGCGTATGACACTTTAAAGGAACAAGGCAATGAAGAGTTGTGGCCTCGTGTGTTGCAAATCCAGCTTCGTGTCGCCTCAAGTGTAGGCATATTTGTCACCTTAATTGGTGCGGCGATGTACGATGTGAATTTCATGGCGAACATCTTTCATGCTCTTGGATTAGCAGAGCCAGAAAGCACCAAAGACCTGATGCGTATTCCTGTATTTGCCACGCTATTGGTCGCGCTACTCGCGATTTATGCTGCGGTAAACATGCGTGAAGAGAAGAAAGTGATACCAAATGGTCAAACGAAGTTAGCAACGACCATCGCCAGCCTCAAGTTAACCGCTGATACAGGTAAGTGGGTACTCGCTACGCCCTACGTGCTTTTCATACTGCTCTACTACAGCCTGTTCGAACACACATCGCGCATGTTCCTCACTATGAACAGCCAATACTATCTTGCCATCGATATTCCAATTATTTACTTCGGTTTTATTGGCGCGGGAATCAGTCTATTGAAAATCATTTTAGCGGGTCAAAGCCGTAGACTGGCAGAAAGTATCGAGCCGAAAACCTTTATTATCGTCATGGGCTTAGCAAGTATCGCTACCTACTATTGGATCAGTTTGGGTTGGTCAATCTATGGGGTAATTCCTGCACTGGTGCTTATCTTTATCATCATGACGATGAACATTTTTATCAGTTACCACCTGAACAAAAAGACCGAGTCGCATAACCGTGCCACCGTTCTTAGCTTTAAAGGTTTGATGTTTAACCTCGGTTATGGGCTGATCGGTATTTTGTATGCTTACTACTACAAATTGGTTTCTAATAATTACTCCGAGCAAGAGATAGAGCAAAACCTCGCGTTCTTGGCGTCGCTATCTTCGTTCTGCTATTACTTCGCCTTTCTGTTCGTAATAATCAGCGGGTGGTTCTACTGTAAAAACAAGAAGACACCGATCTTTTAAGTTTCAGTGCCATGCCAAATCGGAGCAAAGGTGAAGCTCTGCTCATAAAAAGACCGCTTTCACTTTTTAACAGGTAATTTTTTGTTAACATAATCATTAAATTACCTCACACACGGAAGCGCCATGTCTTTTAGTTGGATCGCCTTTACCCTGCTTGCTGCCTTTAGCCAATCTTGGCGTAATGCCTTTCAAAGCAAATTAAGTGGCACCATGAGCGTGGCTGGTGTGACGCTAGCAAGATTTATATGGGCAGGTCCGATCGCCCTGCTCTACCTCTACGCTTTATATCAATGGCAGCCAGTCTCCGCACCGAACTTTTCCGGTGAGTTTATTTTCTATATCGTTGCCGCAGCAATCATGCAGATCCTCGCGACCGGCTTGATGGTGATGCTATTTAAGCTCGAAAACTACGCCATAGGTGCAGGGCTTGCCAAATGTGAAGCTCCTGTTTCTGCTGTACTTTCCGTGTTGTTCTTTGGTACAGCGTTGAGTGTTACAGGTTGGATAGGCGTATTGATCGGCACATTGGGCGTGCTCATCATGAGTAGCGCTTCTGGTTGGCGAAGCCTCTCTCCTAAAGTCTTTTGCTTGGGTATGGCATGTAGCACCGCCTTTGCCTTGACCTCGCTTTGGGTACGTGAAGCGAGCCTAAGTATTGGACTCCCCTTCCCTCATAGCGCTGCTTGGGTGCTGTTTTTGGTCATTAGCCTGCAGACATTAATTATCTGCACATTTCTCCTGATTAAAGAGCCAGATACATTGCGCCTGATATTCAAAAAATCAAAACTGGTTGTGATGACAAGCCTAGCGAGTGTGATTGGTTCTCTTGGCTGGTTTAGCGCGATGTCTCTTCAAGCCGTGCCATACGTGAAAACATTAGGCCAAGTCGAAGTGGTCTTTATGGTAATAATCTCCTACTTCTGGTTAGGGCAGAGCATTGCCCGCAAAGACATCCTTGCGCTGATATTGCTTTCCGTCGCTGCAATCCTTGTGATGTGGCAATAAAAGCTATTGTTGCAATAGAAAGCTTCGTGGGAATCAAGAGTTATTTGCTAATAAAGAGCTACGTGGGGCAATAAACAGTAAGGTTTATGCCCACTTTTCAGTTACTCTCTCCAAACCTTTACGCCGTCTAAAAATCATACGATGGCGTAAAATGATAAGAACCACCTTCCCATAATTTTTATAGTGCGCCTATCAGCTATCCACATATAACTTTAGCCAATAGGAAAACAATCTATGAAAACATTTGTTCAAATCACTCTAGCCACGATCTTTGCGACAACGTCAATGATGACACTGGCAGAAACAACAAACGGCGCTCACTCTCAAGCCGAAGCTACAACCGTAAAACATGAATCGATGACAGTAACGCTTAACGATAAACACTTTGCGGCTACGGCAGCTACAGTCAATGCAATAAGTACTACACAGACAGCCACACAAGCGTCAAACAACAAAACAAAGTCAGCACAAGAATCCGACATATAGTCTCAAAATCAGTGACACGAAAATGAGTTACTTGGTTGAACAGCACCAGTCTGGCATTATGAAACAGCATTGATGGGAATAACTTACCAGTTCCCAGCAATGCATATCCTATTGCCAACACCAGACTGCTTGTGAACGCGCTATCTAGAAAGCGAATACGTTCACTTAACCCAACTTAAGTAATCGACTCATGACAGATACCAAAAGAAACACCCGAATTAGCCAGTTCCGATTCGGGCAGCCGAAAGAATCTCTCAAGATCGAGCATGTCACTTTAGGGGCACTCGATATAGATAAGGTTCGAGTACAAATTGAAGCGACCAACATCAACCCTAGTGACCTATTGTCGATTTACGGTGTTGGGCAATACAAACACAGCCACCAGCCGCCCAGAGTGCCAGGGTTTGAAGCAGTAGGTACGGTTGTAGAGTCTAGCCACTCTGAGTTTACTGTGGGCCAGCGAGTGCTGGTGGCAACAAGTGGAACATGGCAGAAATACGTCGATGTTTCACCTGACAACCTTTTCCACCTGCCTCAACATCTAGATAACGGATACGCGTGTCAGTTGTACATTAATGCACTCACCGCATGGATACTGGCCACTGAAGTAGCAAAGTTGACCCAAGAAGATGTGTTAATCATCAACGCTGGCAACTCAGCCATTGGTAAGATTTTCTCCCAATTATCACAATCGCTTGGCTTTCAAATCATCGTTGTGACGTCACAACCCAAACGCGCTCTTACGACTTCAAAACATGTGTTGGATGCCAAAAATGACTTAGTTGCACAGATCCAGCAACTAGGACTACCGCAACCAACAGTTGCATTTGATGCGATTGGCGGTTCTCCAGGAACCGAGCTTATTCATACGCTGGGCAAACAAGGGCGTTTCATCAACTATGGTACGCTTTCTCTGGATTTTTATGAGCCGCGTTTCTTCGAGTATGCTAAAAACCAAGCTATCGAGTTCAGCACCTTCTTCTTGAGGTATTGGGAAGAAGCTGAAGGAAAAAAAGCACGCCGTGACCAATTCGAGTCCATGCTCGATCACTTCATCAAGAACGAGATTCAACTCGATGTCGACCGTTGCTTTCCTTTAGAACAAGTTCAGACCGCGATTGATCTTATCGAATCTAAAACCACACGATTGGATGGCAAGATCATCTTGCTGCCTGCTTAAGTTGAAGAGATTTAGAAATGCACTTTCAACCACCAGAGTGATGGTCGAAAGTGCCAGTGTGAAAATAGTGGTTAGAATTCCATAGGCTCTATGGTTAGTGAATTTTCCAGATTAAACCAACAAGCTACTTGCGCCAGACAAGATACAAAACAAACAACCCACCCAGCGCCGCAGTTACAATCCCGACAGGAAGTTCTTGTGGTGCCAATATCGTCCTACTTACCACATCCCCAAAAAGCAAAAGCACCGCCCCCCAAAGTGCGATCAAAGGAATGGCTCGTTTATGGGTTACCCCAGAAAACGGTCGAACAAGATGAGGGACCATCAAACCAATGAAGCCAACCACGCCTGTCATTGCCACGATCGATGCGGTGCAAAACGCGCAGCAGAGAAAAATCTCACTTTGTAGGCGATGAACGTTGATGCCCAATGAGCTAGTCGTTTGCTCACTCACTAATAAAGTGTCGAGTTCGCGATAACGCTTAACCACTAAGGCAACCAGACACAGCACACCCACCAGAGCAAAAATCAAATTATCCCAACGAGCAAGCCCTAGACCTCCCATCGTCCAGAACAAAATTGAGCTCGCCGCTCTTTGATCGCCGGAATAGATTAAAAAGCTGGTGATTGCTCCAAATAGGAATGAAATCGCCAAACCACACAAGATCAGGTTGTCGTTACCCTTTTTCTTCTGCATAGAGAACAGAATCAAAACTGCTGTGGCTGAAACAATACCTCCTGAGAACGCCGCCACCGGCAATGACCAAATGCCCAAGGCATCACCCAATTGAGTGATCACCAATACTGCACCAGCAGACGCACCTGATGACAAGCCAAACAGAAATGGATCCGCTAAGTCATTGCGTGTCGACGTCTGGAGTAAGGCTCCTACCATCGCCAGCCCCGCACCAGCAATAACAGCCAATAACGCCCTAGGTAACCTAAGGTCGAACAGTATTCTGCTTGTCATATCAGGGCTTGGATCATTAAAAGAGATCAATCCAACCATCACCTCTTTAAAAGAAAGAGGGACAGAGCCAAATTGTAAGCTCATCATAAAGGCGAGCAACATTGCGCCGATACCCATCAACCAAGCTACTCGATATTTATCAAATAAAATCAAAAGACTACTACTCTTTTCGATCATAACCTTGCCTGCTATTCAGAAACAAACGCGGCTGCAAGTTTCTCAATAGCATCAATATTGGCTGGCCCAGGGGTTAGCTGCTCATAACGCAATTTGACATAGCGACCAGCAGTCACCGCATTGGTGTATTTCATTAACGGATGAGCTTCTAGAAAACGTTGCAACGAATCGGCGCCACTTGCAGTTTGGTAGTCAAGAAGAATGATGACATCCGGGTTGGCGCTAGCCACATTTTCCCAAGAAGTTCGTGCCCAGCTGGCTTCCATATCACCTGTAATATTTTGTCCACCGGCTGCTTCAATCATTGCATTAGGCATTCCGTACTTACCTGAAGTAAAAGGCTTGTCTTCACCGGAATCAAACAGAAAGACTTTTGGACTAGGTTTTCCTGACGCTTTTTGTTGTTCAGCGACTTTTGCAATTCTCTCTTTCCAACTATTCACTAAAGCCTCGGCCTCTGACTGTTTATCGAAAATAACGCCTAGCTTTTCCATATCATCATAAAGTAAGTCCATGGTAGCGCCTTGCTTTTGGCTCTGAGTATGAATACAGCTTTCCGACAACACTAAAGTATCAATTCCATAGGGTTTCAGCGTTTGAGGCGTCACTTCTCCCCCTACTTTCATCCCGTAATTCCAGCCAGCAAAAAAGAAATCGGCATCCGAGGCAATCAATGTTTCTAATGACGGGTACTTAGGGGCAAGCTCTGGAATATCGCCTAAGCGTTGTTTGAATGAACCAGACATCTTGTACCAACCAGTAATGCCCGTCACACCCACCATGTCCTCCTGAAGGCCAAGAGCAAATGCCATATCAGCCATGTTTATGTCATGCACGACCGCACGCGAAGGGTGCTTCTCAATCGTTAGTGGGCTCCCGCAATTATCTACCGTAACCGGATATTGAGTGCTTGTTGCATGGGCAATAGATAAAGGTAAAAGACACAAAAGACTAGAAATTACAGGCCACTTCATTGGGCTGCTCCTATTAGAGATAAATTAGAGTGATTGGATGCAGCTTCAAAATGATGGATGGTGCTGCACATATTGGGGTGATTGAACGACAAAACTCGCAATCCAAAAACGGGAACCATATAGCGGTCTTGGATGACCGTATCTGGCGATGCAAATGTGACCATTTTTTGGTCAGACATAAGAAGAACTTTATCGGCAAATGGGGCGACTAAGGGCAAATCATGCAGAACGACAACTGATGCAATGCCGCGTTGTTTAATAAGGCTCAGAAGTTCAAGGCGAGCCAGAGGATCAAGGTGATTCGTCGGCTCGTCTAGCAATAAAAGCCTAGGCTCTTGTGCAAATGCTCGCGCAATACTTGCACGTTGTTGTTCACCACCCGATAACTCACCAAAGCTATGTTGGCTTTTATGTAATAGCCCAACATCTTCCATTGCCTGTTTAACTGCTCGCTTGTGCTCTTTCGCACTGCAGCAAAAAGTATGCGGCGTACGGCCCAAGCCAACATATTCAGAGACACTCAAACGGGGATCCACATGCTCATGTTGCGTAACCACCGCGACCTTTTTCGCTACTTGCTGCCTTGCTAGACTTTCAAGTTCGATACCAGACAACAACATCTCACCGGCAACGGCTTTGTACTCGCCTGTAATTCCTTTTAGTAAGCTAGACTTTCCACTTCCATTCGGCCCAATGATGGCAATACACTCCCCATCATTCACGTCAAATGTCACATCCGAGACCGCCCTCCAGTTTGCTAAACCATTGGCGCAGAGCCCCTTCACTGACAATACAGGTTTATTCAATTTCCCCACCGAGTATCAAAAAACAACTTTTGGTTATGTTATAACATAACAATAAATTAAAAATATAGTTATTAATAAATAATCTTAGGAGGTGCCAATCAACGCGAGAAACCCCAAGTACCCTAACCGAGCCTAGAGAATAACAACCTATTTAGGGGGTACTTATCCAGCTACCAACTGATCCATTCCTTCAACAATCAAGTACAAGTTACTAATAATTCGATATAAATCGCTCTAATTACTGAAATTGTCGTCTACAGTTTGAGAGAGTCTATCGTGATAGCAATCGCCAACACATAACACCTTTGGTGATCGTTTTTTGATTACAAGGAGAGGAAATGGAAAGCCCAGTTGTCACACTGCAACAGGCCAGTAAGAGCTTTATTGATGGCAAAGAGAGCCATCAAGTACTGGACAATATCGACTTCAATCTAGGGACTGGTGTCAGCGTTGCTTTGACTGGAGCAAGTGGCAGTGGGAAGAGTACTCTACTCAATTTAATTGCGGGCTTTGAACCACTTTCAAAAGGCGAGTTGTGGCTCGATGGTGAAAATACATCAGCGTGGAAAGACCAACATTGGAGCCGTTTCCGCCACCAAAAGCTCGGCGTTATCTTTCAGCAGTTCAACCTGCTCACCCCACTCAACGTAAAACAAAACATCGCCTTTCCATTGCATTTAAACCAACAGAAATGGGGAGCTTGGTGTGATTACTTAGTCGACGCATTAGGTATCAGTGAACTACTTAATAGACACGTATCAGCCCTATCTGGTGGACAACAACAGCGTGTCGCTATCGCTCGAGCGTTGGCTCATAAACCTAAACTTTTGCTTGCAGATGAGCCCACAGGCAACCTAGATCATAAAGCAGGGTTGGAGGTGATGAGATTACTAAGTGAGATCACAACACAAGGCAACACCGCTGTATTATTGGTGACACACAGCCCTGAATGCGCCGATTTTATGCAGAGACAGCTGGTCTTGGACAATGGAAGTCTCAAGCATATAGACCAAAACCAAGCCAGTGAGATGACTCATGCTCAAGGCTAATGCTACTAACGCGCCTACTCGCTTCAAGGTTGCGCACACCAAACTGACGCTAAACCTATTCGCGGCGCACTATCGTCAGTCACAATTGCAAGCCGCGGCGATCTTGATTGGCATTGTGCTAGCGGTCACCTTGTTTGTCGCAGTACAAGCCATCAACTTGAATGCCAAACGCAGCTATGCAGAATCCACCGAACAACTGAGCGCTCAGGCTCAGAACCTAATCATTCCACCAGCAGGACAAAACTACCTACCTGAGTCGCTCTACTTCAAGCTAAGACAAAACGGACTCAGCGCGGTACTACCTGTGATTGAAGGGCGTGTGAGAGACGAGCAAGGACGTCGTTGGTCAATCCAAGGTAGTGAGCTCATCGCCGCTCTTACCTCAAGAGCTCGCTACTCCAAAGAGAACGAACAAAGCATATCTCTTTTTGATAATGCACTTCCCCTACCTCAACTCTTAGCAGGCAAGCCCATAGTAATGATGAGCCAGTCGCAGCATCAAAGCTTAGACGAAGTGGAAACGCTGATCCTCGATGACATCGTTACCCAAGTGGTTGTGCTGCCTGATGAGTGGCAACTGGGGAGTCGAATGCTGATGGACATAGGATTCGCTCAACAACTGCTCAACAAACAAGGTCAACTGAGCTATATCGCCGTTTTTAATGTCGAGAACCAACCACAAGATAACTGGCAGAGTCTCATCGCAGAACAAGGGCAATGGATCACTAACAACCAAAGTACCGATCTCGGCTCAATTACCGACAGCTTTCACCTCAACTTAACTGCCATGAGCTTGCTGGCGTTCTTGGTAGGTTTGTTTATCGCTTATAACGGTGTGAAATACAGTTTACTGAAACGTAATCGACTACTGGTTCAAATTCAGCAAGCCGGTGTGGCACCAAGCATGGTATTTTCAGCTTTGCTTATTGAGCTTACCGTTCTGGTAACCCTAGGTGCTTCACTCGGTTTCATTTTGGGGATTCAATTGAGCCACTGGCTCCACCCCACCGTGGCGATCACGCTAGAACAACTTTACGGTGCAACACTTCTGCCTGGCACATGGCAGTGGTCATGGTTAGTTCAGGCCTTATTACTCACCTTAGCTTCCACGCTTGTTGCCTGTTGGCAGCACTTTAAACAACGCATTCAACAACCGCTCTCTTCTCATGGAGGCTTTTATCAAGCGCCAGAAGCTTCAAACGAAAACCAACTGTTTATCATCGGAATAACACTCACGGGTATCGCATTAGCTGGCTTGTGGTTTAGTGAACACCACCGCTTCACCATGGCGTGGCTTGGCGTGTTAGTGGTATCTATTCCTCTGTACCTACCTAAAACGCTCAGCGTATTAGCAAATTGGAGTGAACAGCGCACTCAGTCGGGGTTGATGCAGTACCTGTTTGCTGAATTGAGAGAGCTCATCTCTCCACTATCCCTTGCCATGATGGCGCTGCTTCTTGCTGTAACGGCTAACATGGGAATGAATACCTTGGTAGGCAGCTTTGAATCCACTCTAAAGCAATGGTTAGAACAGCGACTGCATGCCGACATTTATGTTAGCCCAGCTCAAGGTGAAATCGCCAACGTAGAACGTGCATTAGAGCAGTTTGAAAACGTTGAAACCGTCTATAAGCAATACTATGTCGACGATAACTTGCAAGGCTTACCCACATTACTCGGCACCAAAGACGAAGATACATTAGCGCAGACCATGGTGTTCCAATCTCAGCTTGATAACTTTTGGCAACGCTTCTATCAGGGTGAATTAGTAGCGATCAGCGAACCCACGGCGGTGAAGCTTGGTTTGTCTTTGAATAGCGAACTTAAGCTCGACTCTATTCCAAACAAATCACTAGTCGTCGGTGCTATTTTCCACGACTACGGCTCACCCAATGGCGAGGTATTGCTTGCCCCTAATTTATGGCTTGAAAGCGGTTTTACTACCTTGCCGACTAGCCTAGGGGTTAAAGTCTCTGGTGACCAACAACAAGTCTACGAACAGCTGCGCCAGCAATTGAACTTGCATCCAAGTCAGCTCTACGACCAAGCTCAGATCAAATCCCTCGCTTTAGACATCTTTTCACAAACCTTCGCCATCACTCGTGCGTTGAATGGCGTCACCTTGATGGTTGCCGTCATTGGCCTATTCTGTGCGTGTTTCATGTTACTCGATGCACGTAAGGCTGCTATCGCAAGGTTGTATGCACTTGGCGTAAGCCGCAAAAAGTTAATGGCGATGGTTCTCGGGCAAATAGTTGTGCTTGTGACCTTTACTTTGGTTATCGCCATCCCACTTGGTGCGATGGTTGGCTACGTGCTAACAGACATCGTCACCCTGCGCGCCTTCGGTTGGAGCTTAAATTACCAGTGGAACTGGATTGATGCGCTCAGCATATCCGTCATCACGATTGTTGTGGCGGTGATTGCAACACTCATTCCTCTATGGCGATTGGTCAGTAAGCCTGTGGTATCCAGTTTGCAAAGTGAGGTGTTGTAATGAACATTGGCTTGAAGAGTAAGTTAATCAGACTATCTGCCATCTCACTGGGTCTGCTATCTCTATGGGGTTGTGACAAGGTCGATCCGAATTCCGCACAAAACATGGGATCAATACTCGGCGGGAACAGCGAACAGCAGAGTGATCAATTCAGTCCCGTCATTAAAGGCGTTGAACTCACCTTCCCTGAAGACCATCAAGCGCACCCGAGTTTCCGTCATGAATGGTGGTACCTAACCGCAAATCTCATCGATGAAGACGGTAATGCTCTAGGCGTACAATGGACACAGTTCCGCTTTGCCGCAGATCCAGAAAACAGCGTCGAGCAAAACAAGTCAACCGCATGGCAAAGCCAACAGATCTACATGGCGCACAGTGCCGTCACCACCGAAGACAAACACTACGCCGATGAAAAATGGTCACGCGATCACGCAGAACTGGCAGGAGTAAACACATCACCATTTCGCGTCTATCTTGATGATTGGCAATGGACATCTTCTACTGATGACTTATTCCCTGCCACATTGGATGCTAACTCAGAGCAGTTTGGCTACTCGTTAACACTGACTAGCGACGCTCCCTACCAAAAACAAGGAGAGCAAGGCTACAGCACTAAAAGCAGCGATGGCAAAGTCGCTTCCTACTACTACAGCCAACCATTCATAGATGTATCAGGCGACGTGACGATTGATGGCGTGACGCATCAGGTTTCAGGCAAAGGTTGGATAGACAGAGAATGGAGCTCGCAGTTCTTACTCGACTCTCAACAAGGCTGGGATTGGTTTGCACTGAGACTCAGTGATGAAACGAGCCTAGTCGTATTCCAACTGCGAAACTCAGCAACAGGCGAAGCCAGTTATGCTCACGCAAGGCTGATGCAGCAAAATGGTTCTGGTACTGCCATTTCGCAGCAAGACATTACTCTCACTGCAACCAAACAAACAGTAATTGATGGGCGCGATTATCCAACAGAGTGGCTGGTTTCAATTCCAAGCCAGCAAATAGAACTGACAGTCTCGGCACTCAACCCAAACGCAAAAATGCCACTATCGGTTCCCTATTGGGAGGGTCCAATCTTAATTAAAGGAACACACTCAGGTACAGGGTATATGGAGTTGACCGGGTATTAGGTATGTCTGAGCAGTCATAAAGCAATGACAATAAAAAGACATGAATTAACCAGCCACCTATTCAAATCGAACGCTCTTGTCACAGCGTAAAGTCATATTCGCTACAACATCAAATAATTAAGTACAACCAAGTCAATAAGTTAAATCCACACCTAACAACGCAACCACTCAATAGTGAGATTCCGTTTTGTGAAGCGATCATGCATCGACGTCTGTTTAATAAATACTAACAAGTATAAGTTTTATATATATTACCAAGAGTAAAAACAACAAAAGCTAATAGCTTAATATTTGGCTACGCGGTTCATTCTTTACAGGCAACACCATCACGATTTTCAGGGTCATCATCCAAATTAATTGACCCTGTATGTTAGAGAGTATCGGTCCAAGGAGGTCACAGCGCGCTAAAACATAGCTAGGTGGACCTGACATTATCAAGCAACTCAAATATCCAATTCATATAAAGGGAAAAAGTGAAAAACAATAATGACAGTGTAATTACAGCGCATAAGCTAGCAAGCCCAGGGCGTCGTTATGTAGGGGAGCTCATCGATACTTTCATTAGTGCTATCATATTCATGCTCTTTCTTTCGTTAGGTAATTCAATCGGCTTATCTCAAGATATAACAGGTTGGTCAGCGAGCTTGATAGCAGCTTCGTACTTCCTACTTTCTGATGGTTTGCCGAGAGGTCAAAGTCTTGGCAAGAAACTACTGGGAATTTCGGTTATAGATTCGGTTACAGGAGAAAGTTGTAGTTTAACACAATCACTCTTTCGTAATTTGCTATCACCATTGCTTGGCATTATCGACGCATTTTTTATTCTTGGTAAAAAGAGGCAGAGAATAGGTGACAAGTTGGCGAAAACGGCCGTCATCATTAACTAGCTACAAACAGTGGCAGCTCGAGAGGATACTATGGAACAAGAAGAACAGGAGTTATATCACGCTGCCGTTGACCTGATTAAAAAACGGTATCCGCGAGGCTGGGGCGGGGCTGCGGCTGTAAGAACGGAAACAGGCAAAATTTTAACTAGTATTGCTCCCGATACGAAAAATGATGCACTTTCTCTTTGTATGGAGGTCGGCGCCTTTCTGGAAGCGCATAAATTGAACGAAAAAGTCACGCACTCTCTGTGTATCTGTCGAGAAGACGAGAGTAGTGAGTTTTTGGTGCTATCTCCTTGTGGAGTCTGCCAAGAAAGACTGGTTCATTGGGGAGGCGACGTTAAAGCAGCTATCTCAACAAAAGAGAATAAGCTGGTGTTCAAAACTATCCGTGAATTAATGCCACACCACTGGTCGTTAGTAAATGGAACCACTCTATAACAAAACGCTTATTACCAAGCCTCGAAGCCCCTAAGCACTCTATACAATGCTTCTAGGGATGGTACGTAACATGATAACTGGTAATTTGAAATCTACGCTAGGGAGCTCTATTGGACATTTTAATTCAGCAAGAAATCGATCTTCATCAATATGAAGTTCGACAAAACAACAATGATATTAAGCGTTTAATACATCCCGATTTTTCTGAAGTCGGTCGCAGTGGCGATAGCTATGACTTTATGTCTATCGTCAAAATGATGAGAGCAGAGGAACCTTCCACCTCAAAAATTCACTCACAAAACTACGAATGCCTTTTACTAAGCCCTTCGGTACACTTACTAAAATATCAGACTGCTTTGGTAAGTGAACTTGGTGATGTGAGTAACTATGCCAAACGTTGCTCTATATGGGTTTTGACTGAGGCTGGTTGGCAGCTTAAATATCACCAAGGCACACCATGTTTACCTTTCGATCTAACCTACAGTTAAGACATCGCATCTACCCCTTGAATCTCGATTTTATTTAAGTACATAGTAAGGAGATACATGATTAAACTTAGAGAAATGCGCCATGAAGAGTACCCCGCTTACTGCGACTATTTTATTGACGATTACAGCAGTGAAATAGCGAAAAACTATGGCCACTCTATGGAGCGATCCGTTGAGCTAGCTAAAAAAGATCTACATCGTTGCTTCCCGAATGGCCTTGAAGGAAACGAGCATTCGCTTCTTTGTATTGAAGCTCAGTTAAATGGACAAGCATGTCTCGTCGGCTACCTTTGGCACTCCATTAATACAGAAGATAAATCTACCTTCATCTACGACTTCTACGTATCTAATTTGTACCGAGGTGCTGGCTATGGAAAGCAAGCTCTGAGCCTATTAGAGCAGCAGCTTAAGGAGCATGGTATTGAACAAATAAAGTTGAGAGTTGCATACCATAATGAAAGAGCACTGAAGCTCTACCAAGCAGTGGGCTTCTCTATTACTGGTTTTAATATGTCTAAGAAAATAGGAGCTGTTGAAGCCTAAACCCACACAACCGAGTAATAGAACAGCTAAACATAATATTTGAGTGAGGATGAATTTAATCCACTCATCTCTATGGACTAAGTTCTGTACTTACCTGTTGTCTCAATAAGTATCGAAGGAAACCTGTGAGCGAAGATATTTACAGCAAGATGTGGCAACGCTTTAAAGTTGCATCTGAAACCGACCAATATGAACTAGATTCACATCTATTAGATCTCCCCAACGACACTCGAAGAGGGATCACTGCTCTAGCCTATCTAAAACAAGGCAACAATGCTCTTCTCGATGAAATAATGAGATTTCAAGAAGCTGTACACATACTCGAACCCGACCAATATTATCATCCTAGGGAGGAGTTGCATTTAACCATTCTTTCCATCATTTCATGCGTTGCTAACTTTGAAATAACTCAGGTTAATGCTCAATCCTACATTGAGGTTTTCAATAAAGTTGTAGGTTCAATTGCACCTATTGAGATTGAATATAAAGGCATAAGTGCTTCTGAAAACTGTATCATCCTCCAAGGCTTTCCTATAGGTAATGGACTTGAACAGTTCCGAAACAAGTTGCGTGAAGCGTTAGTAGAAGAAGGGCTACGAGTCACTTTCGATAGTCGATACAAACAGGTCACTGCTCACAGCTCTTTGATTCGCTTTAGATCACCAATCAATAATGCTCAGCGACTTTTTAACCTCTGTGAACAATATCGAAATCATACGTTTGGTCGGATTATTCTTAATGACTTCGAACTGGTTTTCAATAACTGGTACCAACACTTGGATATCACTCAATCGTTATCTAGAACCTGCATATCACTCAACACAAACACGAAGAGCATGGCTGAAGCTTAACGATGTTGCTTATCGATACACTAAGTGTTCTCTACTGCAAATAGCACTCACTAATAAAGTTTCCGCTAGATAAAAAGCCATCACTAGGATGGCTTCTTTGCATTGGCTTCAGTTTATATATCAACCGTTACAGCGGCTGTCATATATGTCATTTACCCAGCTTGGGTTATCAATGAACGGGTTACGGTTGCCTTGCCATTTAACGGCTTTTTCATGGCGATTACGTTCCCAATCATCGACAGGATCTGCGTTATGCCATTGTAGTAATGTGCACAGTTTTCCAACCTTAGGTTGCCCTGAAGAGCTCGACGTGTCGTCGACTAAGTACAAGTCAGGCATTTTTGCGTTATTTCCTTCATAGCGTACGGCCATGTAGAAAAGCGAACGGGCGGTATCCCCTTTCACTGCATCGCGAGGTTCAAAGCTGTCGTAATCCGTCTTGTTAAGCGGTGATTTTTTCAATGGCGCTCCACCAAAGTCGAAGTCTTTGTTCGAACGAATTGAGTTAATCTCTGCGTCGGTTGGTTGTAGGTGATGAATGTCAGTGTAACCCCACTGATCTTTGCGCTTGAAACCAAAAGATTTTGGCCAAAGGTGTTCACGGTTCCAAGCATTCTTGTCGTTGTTGCCTGATGATGTAAAGTCTTTGGATTGTGAACGACCGCTATAATACAAAATCACATTGTTCGGGTTATTCGGATCTTCGTTGGTGTCTTTCAATGCAGACCACACCTGAGTGTAAGTGAGTTGCTTTTGCCCGCGAGCAGCAATCACACCGAGCATATCTTTTAAGGCATTCCCACTTAGCCCCTCTGCTTCAAGGTAGTAACCATCAGGGTAGCTAGTATTAGCAAGCGCAACTGGACTAAGAGCCGTCGAAATCAGCAAGAGGCTTAGATTTAAACGCATTTTCATTGTTTTTATTATCCTTGTTATTGTTGTTATTCACCCACCATTTATGAGTGCCCCCATACTCTACAAAACACAATTTATATGCAATCGGTTTGTTTTGAAAATAATATGGGTGGTGCAATAAAATAGCCGAACGCATTCTTCATTTGCGTTCGGCTAATACTCATTTGATTAGGTTGTGGGGCAAAGTGCGACAGTAAACCTACTGCGTCAAGTCAGCTTTAATCTGGTCAACTTGATTCACCAGAGAAGTATCCTGGAAATATTCACGGTGTGTTTTTCCTAAGTACAGCTTCTTGTTTTTAACGCGTTGATCCAACTTATCTTTAATAACGGTGCCTTGTACCAACTTGTTGTTTAGCTCGTCGGCGATAGCAGAGCTGTCTGATACTTTGTTTCCTTTCGTATCATAATAACGAACTTTGCCGATATTCTTATCAAATGGGTCGCAATACGCAGCACCTAAGTCACCGTCACCAATAATGCGTTTGTATTGAGCTTCGCTGATTGGCTTCTCTTGATTTGAGACCAGCTGGCTTCCTCGAACACACCAGTTAATTCGAGTACCTACATCTGGGAAATACGCAGAAATTAAGTTAATGGCATAATATGTATCAGGGTCTGACGATTTTGACTTCCCATATCTATCAATCACCTTACCGCCCACAACTTGGTACTCAACTTTCCCATTGTCATAAGACTCCAAAAAGTAGCTGTTTCTAAACATCTTGCTGAAACTGACGTTATCAACAGAACGCCCGCTATCAGATTTAAAGCTTTTCAGTTGTTGTTTATGCTGAATACTACCCGTTGTAATGTTGGTCACGAGACCAATCACTGTGTTTTTCGCAGAATCAGTTTGCCAAGCGGTGTAGTTACTTATGTTTTGTTGAGGTGTGTTTGTAGTAGCATCGGCGTCAACACTGTACTTATAACGAAGCTCAGTAATGTCTTCGCCAACTTTGCTTTCTTTAGCATACGATTTGTAGCGGCGAGCTTCGCAATCTTGAAAATTTGCATCATAGTAAAAATAGCTGATCCAATCTTTTGCTTCGATCGTTTGCTTGGTGTTAACGATATTCTCTACTCTACCGTCTGCGAGATAAATGCCACGGAAGTCTTTAAGATCTTTTCGTTGCTTAGCCGATAGCCCCTTGTTGAATTCATCTTCCCAACCAATACTATAAATATTGAACAGGTTCAGGGACTTTTCGCACTGTTTGATATCAGTGCTACCAATGGTATTTTCCGAATACATAGCAGGTCTGCTAGCGAATTTCTTTGCTGCATCATCTTTGGGATCAGCCACGCTACCTTTGGCGGGAGTGACCGACATTTGAGGCACTACGGTTTGTTTCTTTTGAGTCGGGGGTGTCGAACCGCCGCCGCCACCTCCGCATGCAGTAAGTGTGGCAACTAACACTGATATGATTGAGATTTGGAACTTCAAGGTTTTCCTCGATACGTTGAGCAAGTGGTAAATAAATCATCACCGAATTACCGAAAGAAAACTAAACGCTTATATAACCAAATTAAAACCATAAAAGAATCAGGTCTAGAATCAAGCTAAAATCAATTGAGTTTAGCCAAATAAAACAATGGTTTAGATATAAAAATCATAACCTCCACACTGTTAATCGAAGGAATTAACTAAACCTATTACAACAAACGGTTCTTATACTGCTCTGGTGTTTGTCCTGAATACTTCTTAAACATACTGATGAAAGGGCTGGCTTGGTTGTAGCCTAACGTAAGCGCAACTTCTTTAACCGACTGCCCATTTCTTAGCAGATCCATTGAGTATAAATAACGAACGCGCAAGCGCCACTCGGTAAAGCTCATACCCAGTTCGCTTTGGCAGTGACGCGACAAAGTACGCTCGGTAGCATGTACTTTCTCCGCCCAATCTTTCAACGAAATCTCATCCGTTGGGTTCTCTTCTATCGCCGCTAAAATAGGCGCAAGGTACTTGTTGTCAGTAGACGGTAGGAAGTGGTGTTCAACTTGGCGCTCTGCGAGTTGATCCAATAAGACCTGGACCAATCTCTTGTCTGGTTCGGTTTGTGCGACGTTGATATCACGTTGACGAAAGTCATCAATAATCGAAGAGACTATCGGCGTGATCTTAATGAGGCTGGTCTTTTCTGGTAGGTGCTGAGTTAACTCTGGTGCGATATTCAGTGAACAGTAGTCCAAAGGTTTACGGTTATAGCTGCAATGCCTGACCCCTGCAGGTACCCAAATCGCAAGGTGTGGTGGTGCTAGGAAGCGCGTATCCTCTGCTTCCATTTCAAGAATCCCACCACTGATCAGTTGAACTTGTCCCCAAGGGTGACTGTGGACACGAGTTTCGGTATTCGATAAGAACGCTTCGAAATTCATAAATACGTTGGATGGTGCCTTATCAATTGATAAGGATGGGTGCAGGTTTCTTGAGTGTTTTTTCAATCTTGTCTTCCTATCGCGCCTGATGTCTTTTTAAAGATATCTGTAAGTATAACGACCTGTCAAACTAGCCGCATCAACTCATTTTGCGATGGAATTCACATGCATTATCTTTTACCTTTTTTCACAGTCTGTATCTGGGGTGCCAATGCGATTGTCAACAAGCTCGCTGCAAGCACCATCGAACCGAGCGCGATGAGTTTTTACCGTTGGTTTATTGCGATGTTAATTCTGACTCCTTTCTGCATTCGCTCGGTTATCAAACAGTGGCCAATCATCAAACCAAACTTATCCAAGCTGGCTTTCCTTGGCTTTCTAGGCATGGTGTTGAACCAATCTTTAGGTTACTACGCTGGCTTAACCACTTCCGCTTCGAACATGGCTTTGATTACATCATTAGTGCCATTGATCAGCGTATTTCTTAGCGTTCCACTACTTAACAAGTCGATTTCAAGTTTGAGTATTGTAGGCGGTGTGTTGTCTCTATCAGGCTTAGCGTTAATGCTTGGTAAAGGCGATCCCCTATTCTTCATCCATCAAGAGTTAACGCAAGGCGATGGCTACATGTTAATCGCAGCTTGTGTGTACGCTTCTTACTGCGTGTTGCTAAAACGTTGGAAAATGCCGATCAGCAACTGGGTAGTCATCTACATGCAAGGGATATTCGCGGTCGCGATGTTGGCACCACTTTGGTTAACGAGCGAACAACTCGTCCCTTCACAACAAGCTATTCCTTTGATTGCTTACGCAGCTATAGCGGCTTCCATTTTGGCACCTTGGATGTGGGTTAAAGCAATTGACACGATTGGCGCTGATTCAAGTGCGATGTTCATGAACCTAATGCCTGTCGTCGCGATTGTATTAGCATCGACATGGTTAGGCGAAGAGATTAACCAGTTCCATATCATTGGCGGTATCATGGTCGTTTCTGGTGTTATCCTTGCTCAAGTAAAAAGAAAACCGAGACTGGAAGCGCCACTACCTCAACAAAGTTAGGCAAAATTCCCATGCTTTAAGCTTCCTACACACGAACAAGTTTCACTTAAGAATGCCTGCGTTACTCCGCAGGCATTTTCGTTTTTTCATACCGCTTTCAAATTCCATTAATGCACACTTGCTGTATTGCAACCTTTGCCCGAGTCATGTTTAATGCATTGAGTACTGTTTAAGTTGTAAAAGGAATTACAATGACTCAACCAAAGCTACCTCTGATTATCTCATCACTTCTCGCACTCTCTTCCACTTCAGCTATTGCCGCTTCTGTGCCCTCTGGTACTTCACTCGCCAAAGAACAGCATTTTGTTCGTGGTAATGGTGCAGAGCCAAATACGCTAGACCCTAGCTTCGTCAACTCTGGCATGCCAGGAGACATTATCGTCAACGATATGTTCGAAGGCTTTGTTATCGAGAACAGCGATGGACAAATTATTCCAGGACAAGCTGAAAGTTGGACATTCAGCAACGGTGGAAAAACGGTCACATTCGTTTTAAAAGACGACCTTAAATGGTCAAATAGTGATCCTGTGACCGCAGCAGACTTTGTGTTTGGTTGGCAACGTGCCGTGTCTCCTAAAACGGGCAATAACACCGGTTTTGTTTTCTCGACGGCAAATATCGTCAACGCCAGTGAAATTCTAGCTGGAGACAAAGATCCCTCAGAGCTAGGGATTAAAGCACTCGACGATCGCACGGTAGAAATATCCTTATCGAAACCTACTCCCTACTTCATGAGTTTAATGAGTATTAAAACCTTCTTCCCTCTGCCAACTAAATTAGTAGAAGAGAAAGGAGAGCAATGGACTCGTGCAGAAAACATTGCGACCAATGGTGCTTACACTCTCAGTAAATGGGTTGCCAATGAATACGTCGAAGTGACGAGAAATCCAAACTATTGGGATAACGATTCAACGGTTATTAATAAGGTAACCTACCTAGGATTATCATCTCAAAACGCTGAGCTTATTCGTTATCAGTCTGGTGAGATTGATATGACCAATCGCGTACAGCTTGAGTACTACCAAAAACTTGTCAAAGAGAGCCCAGAGCAAATTAAAGCGCAAGCTTTGCTAGGTTCTTACGTCTACTCGTTCAATACGCGTCAGGCACCATTTGATGATGTCAGAGTACGTCAAGCACTAAGCATGGCCGTCGACCGTGAGATACTAGTAGATAAGGTAACAGGGCAAGGTGAACCCGAAGCCTACAGCGTGACACCGAATAATATTCCTAACTACACGGCGCCGAAATCAGTATTTGAAGCATTAAATAGTGTCGAACGCCAAGCCAAAGCGAAACAGCTACTTGAAGACGCTGGATACAACGGAGCAAACCCTCTGAAATTCACACTCACCTATAACACCAGCGAGAACCACAAAAAAATTGCCATCGCAATTGCCTCGATGTGGAAGCCTCTCGGGGTGAACGTTGAATTACAAAACATGGAATGGAAAGCATACGTCGCAGCAAAAGGAACCGGAGACTATCAACTTGCTCGTTCATGGGCATTTGGCGATTACCCAGAACCTTCTGCTCTTCTAGAAGCATTCACTTGCGATCACACTGCAAACGAAAGCGGTTTCTGTAATCCAGAGTACGATGAGCTTTTACAGCAAGCAAGCAAGACGGAAGATCAGGCTAATCGCTTTGCTTTATACCAGCATGCTGAGTCGATATTAAACGAATCTGCAGCAGTTATGCCTCTATATCACTACAATCACACTCGATTAGTGCGAAATACCCTCAAAGGCTTCCCAAACAACAATCCGAAAGGAAATATCTACGCGAAGGATCTATACTTCATACAACAGTAAAAGTGAGCTCAACAATAAAGACTTTTAACTACCACTTTGGTGGTAATGAAGATAGAATCACTTTAACGAACCAGATAAAACAACGGTTAGTTGGCTAACATTATAAAGGTACCGCGATGAGTACCTAACAGCTTAAAAACACCTAGCACTGCGCTAGGTGTTTTTTTTCAGTATCGAACTCCATGAGCCTAGTCCGCAGCCTCATAAGCCCAACAAACAACAACCTTCACCTGCTTGTCATCCGTTTGAAAAAATACTCGTAACCTTGAGATTATCCGCTTTAAATTATTTCGTCTTAAGTATATTGTTATTAGCAAGTAACACGCATGTTATGCAATAAAATAATAATGAAGGAAGACACATGAGCAGTAACAATAGCCGACAAGATGGTAAACGAGACGTTACTCTGCGTTTTTTAGCTGAACCCGGGGATGTGAACTTTGGTGGTAAGGTTCATGGTGGCGCAGCAATGAAATGGATCGATTTAGCGGCCTATGCTTGCTCTGCAGGATGGAGTGGCAAATATTGCATTACAGCCTACGCTGGTGGTATTCGATTTGTTGCCCCAATCCATGTAGGTAACTTGGTAGAAGTAAGTGCAAAAGTCATCTATACCGGTTCCTCTTCTATGCATATTGCTATCGATGTACAAGCCAGCGATCCTAAAGAATTGAATAACCGACTAACCACTCACTGTATCGTTATTATGGTTGCGGTGGATGAAAATGGTAACCCGACTAAAGTCCCAGAATGGATTCCAGAAACACCAGAAGACATCGAACTAAGAGATTCAGCTATTCGCCTCATGAACATGCGTAAGCAGATCGGTGAAGAGATGGAAGCGCACGTGAAGTACCTGAAATAAGGTTAATCATTAGCCCTACAGTATCATTTAACAGCTATTTTTCAGCCCAAATAGTTTCAATGCCAGGTACTCGCTTGGCATTCGTTTATCTAACCCTACCTTCCTATCTAATAAGCCCCAAAAGCACTCTGTTACGGCCATAGAGCGTGATTCTCTGCCAACACTTAGAATGAATTGCCCTAAGCTCAATGATTTATTTTGACTGTAATAAAGTCGTCATTTTGCTCTGGTTAAATACCGCCAATCATAATGGATGTATTAAATTTCCCGGAGCCACACTTGAGCGTCACACGCCCCACTCTTAGCGAAGCTACACTGAACAATTTGAAGGCTGTTGAGTACCAATGGGTTAGAACTTTGTACGTCGAAGGCTA
This sequence comes from Vibrio sp. 99K-1, assembly GCF_013114585.1. Lineage (NCBI taxonomy): Bacteria > Pseudomonadati > Pseudomonadota > Gammaproteobacteria > Vibrionales > Vibrionaceae > Vibrio > Vibrio sp. 99K-1. Next base: position 96,492 of record NZ_VTXF01000006.1, on the reverse strand, counting down.
CGACAGTAATGAGATCAACCACTACATCCAAACCTGTTTCGGCGGTGACTCGACATTTGCGGATCTGTTTCGTCGCGTGGCCTTGGACCAAGAAAGTATCTATGTATTACTGCAACACCTTGGATGCGCTCCTTCAAGTAAAGAGTTCTGACTCAATACTCAACCAAACACTTCACAAAACTAATATCCAAAACACCTTATATAAGCACGTGAAATAACGAGTAAAAGCTCTAAAAGGCATAACTGTGTCTATGTCCTTTTTTTATGCAATATCTATAGTTGTTGCATACAAATCATTGAAGTATCACGCAATGGAATATTAGCAATATATCAATAGACTATTAGCCCCTTATACTGAATGTCTGATTTGTGAGACTAGTTCATTTCCTCAAGTAACCGAGATGATGCAGTCAATGTTTAGGAGAGATGTGACTCGAAACTTTGAATACTCAAGCCGTTGTAAACATAACAATCGCGCTGGGTAGACAGTGAACGAGCAAAGCTGACACAAAGGCAAGATTAAAAACAGCAGGCATAAAAAAACCCAAGTAAATACCTGGGTTAGAGTTACAAAAACCACTAATCATTAATAGCGTAAGGAACCTGATTAGTAGCCAGCTATGCGTAACCTGAGGGTTATTTTTATTACTGATCGGCGGCCAAACCAAATGATGTAATAAAAATGCCAATATAGAGCGACCACGAAGGTCGCTCTTTTTCTTTCTTATAGGATACAGCTTATCCTTTTACACCACCTGCCGTCAAACCGCCAACTAACCAACGTTGAGCAAGTAAGAACACGATAGTGATAGGAAGCGCTGAAAGCACAGCCGCTGCCGCAAAGTCACCCCATAAGTAGTTTTGAGGGTATAGGTATTGCTGCATACCTACTGCTAGCGTGTAAGAGTTCACATCAGTAAGTAGGATAGACGCTACTGGAACCTCACCAACTGTCGCAATGAAAGATAGGATAAACACAACTGCTAGAATTGGCACAGACAGCGGTAGTAGAACCAGTCTGAATGCTTGCCATGGCGTAGCACCGTCTAGTGCTGCCGCTTCTTCTAGAGAGTTATCAATCGTCTCAAAGTAGCCTTTAATCGTCCATACGTGCAGTGCGATACCGCCTAAGTAAGAGAAGATCAAACCACCGTGCGTATTCAAGCCTAAGAACGGTACGTATTGTCCAAGTTTGTCGAACAGTGCGTAAATTGCCACAAGAGCCAATACCGCAGGGAACATTTGGAAAATCATCATCGCTTTCAGGATTGTGTTCTTACCTTTAAAGCGCATACGAGCAAACGCGTAAGCTGATGTCGTAGACAGTGCCACAATCAGAATCGATGTAATACCTGCAACTTTCACAGAGTTCCACAACCAAGTCAGTACTGGGAATGGTGGTGCAGTTACCGAACCATCAGCATTCGTTACTGAGATACCTAGTGCAAGTTTCCAGTGCTCCAGAGATGGGTTATCTGGAATCAAGCTACCTGTTGCGAAGTTACCTTCACGGAACGAAATTGCGATGATCATCAGTAGTGGGAAGATAATCATTGCCAGGAAACACCACAACAGTGCATGTGTTGCCCACACTCGGTATTTAAGGCCTTTACCTTGTATCATAGCCATTGTCGTGCTCCTTAATCTTGAGACAGTTTAGTGAAACGAAGGTTTAGTAACGCTAGTGCACCAACCAAAAGGAAGATAAGCGTCGCGATAGCACTTGCTAGACCAAAGTCTTGACCGCCGCCGCCTTCGAATGCAATTCGGTAGGTGTAGCTTACAAGCAAGTCTGTGTACCCCGCTGGCTCAGAAGTACCAATCATGTTCGGGCCACCGTTTGTCAATAATTGAATCATTACGAAGTTGTTGAAGTTAAAGGCAAACGCTGCAATCAGTAGCGGTGTTAGCGGCTTAATCATCAATGGGAACGTGATACGCTTGAAGTTATCCAAGAAGTTCGCACCATCGATTGCTGACGCTTCGTATAGGTCATCAGGAATCGCTTTAAGCAGACCCATACACAGAATCATCATGTAAGGGAAACCTAGCCATGTGTTTACAATCAACACCATGGTTTTCGCAAGAATCGGGTCAGAGAACCAGTTCGGGCTTAGACCGAAGATATTCTCAAGTACCATGTTGATCTCACCAAAACTCTGGTTGAATAGACCTTTAAAGATAAGAATCGAGATAAACGCTGGTACTGCGTAAGGCAGAATCAGTAGAACTCGGTAAACGGAACGGCCTTTCAGCTCTTCCCACTGTACGATGTTTGCAAGCACAAGGCCGATAACCAGTGTGAACGCAACTGTACATACAGAGAAAATAACCGTCCAAATGAAGATACTAATGAAAGGTTCTTTAATACCGTCATCTTTCCACACACGCTCAAAGTTATGTGTGCCGATGCCAACTACAAAGCCAGGTGAGATTGTGTTGCCCGTAAATTCGCCATTTGCGTCAACAGGTTGATAGAACCCCACATCCATATTTGGCTTTAGAACATCACCGGTTTCATTATTAACCAGTGTTTCACCATCTTCTTGAAGTGTATAAAGCGGAGCAACTGAAGCAAACTTACGTAAGCCACTCATGCGGATGTCATCACCGTTTGGCAGGTGGAAATCAACACCGCTGATCGCTGCTCTATTTTGGATGATCGCTTTGATCTTCTCTTTTTCACCTTGAGTCGATTCGATAACTGATAGGTCCATGTCTGTCGCTGTCATACCTTCTAAAGAAAATACGTCAGTCGCTAACAGTTGATCGCCATCTTTAACCACGATCTGGTGGCCGTTATCTGTTTTGTACAAAGTGAATGGGTAGCTTTCGCCGCTTTGGAAAGAGCGGTCTAGAAGAACGGTTTGTGTACGCTCTAGAGAGAGTTGGTTTTTTGCGCTGTAGTTAGTAAACGCGAGCCCTACGGTGTATGCCAATGGGAAAAGAATGAACAGAATCATTCCGGCAATACCTGGGTAGATATAACGGTGGGCGTAAGTTTTCTTACTACCAAAAATGTAAAGTGCCAAAGCCGTTAAGATCACAGTAAGCAATGCAAAAGCAAGCTCACCGCGAGAATACATTAGAATTGTAGCGTAGCCGTTAATTAAGCCAACGCTACCAAGCAACCCCCATTTGATGAAGACGCTTTTACTGCCTGGAAGGCTTGATGGTGCTGGGATAGCATCTGTACCTTGAACTGACTGCATAGAGGAACCTGCTAGCGATATAGATAAAAATTGAAAAGTAAGGAGAGGTTGCCCCCTCCTTAAAAGGTAGTGCTTAGTTATTACTTAGTCATGCGAGATTCAGCACCTTTCAGTGCTTGGTCTACTGTTTGACGACCATCAACTACGTTGCCGATCGCTTCTTCCATGCTGTACCAGAACGTTGTGAACTGAGGGATGTTAGGCATGATTTCGCCGTTCATCGCGTTGTCCATTGTTGCTGCGATACGAGTGTCGCTGTCTAGTTGACGTTGGAAAGAGTTTAGAGCAACAGCGCCTAGTGGCTTGTCGTCGTTTAGGCTCTTCATACCTTCATCAGTCAGAAGGTAGTTTTCCATGAACTCAACCGCTAGGTCACGGTTTGGAGAAGCTGTGCTGATACCACCAGCCCATACGCCAACGAAAGGCTTAGACGCTTTACCGTTGAATTTAGGCAGTGTTGCTACGCCGTAGTCTACGCCAGCTTTCTCGATGTTTGCCCAGCCCCAAGGACCGTTGATAGTCATTGCAACGTTACCCGCAACGAATTCAGACTCAGCTACTGAGTAGTCCATGTCTGCTGAGATAACTTTGTCTTGTACCATCTTCTCGATGAAACCTAGAGACTTCTGAACACCATCAGTCGCTACGCCCGCATCTTTAATGTCGTAACCTTCTGCAGTCTGTTTGAATGCGTAACCGCCGTCAGCTGCTAGTAGAGGCCATGTGAAGTATGCGCCACCACGTAGAGGCCACATGATCGCTTTCTTGCCTTCTTTTTGAAGTTCAGCGTTAAGTGCTGGGATCTCTTCCCAAGACTTAGGTGGGTTAGGAACAAGTGCTTTGTTGTAGATTAGAGAAACTGACTCAACAGCAACAGGGTATGCGATTGTCTTACCTTCGTAAGAAACTGCGTCCCATGCGAAGTCTACGATACCTTCTTTTGTCTCTTTAGAAGGTTTGATATCAACAAGAAGACCTGCTTCCGCGAAACCACCGAAACGGTCGTGTGCGTAGAAAATCATATCTGGGCCGTCACCAGCAGCTGCAACTTGAGAGAACTTCTCTTCTAGTTTGTCAGGGAAAGCTACTGTTACTTTAACACCAGTATCTTCTTCAAAGCGTTTGCCTACTTCAGCCATGCCTTCGTAAGCTTTGTCACCACCTACCCAGATTGTTAGTTGTCCTTCTTCGATAGCAGCGTTTGCACCAAAAGAACCCAGAGCAACTAATGTACCTAGAGCTACAGCGCTTAGAGCGTTTTTCATGTGAATATCCTTTTTATATTTATACGTAGGGCACATCTAACAAGACGAGCCAGTTTTCGACGGTTATGATCTGAGAAAACAGCCCCTAGCTCATCATCCTAGCCACTACGCCCTAGCTATTATGGCTTAAATTCGTGATCACCATCCGGTCAGATTAGAGACTAGAATCACAAAACACATACTCATCGTGATCAGCATCACCGTTATGCGGTGGATTTATTTGAACTGGATCGCCAATTATTATTAAACCCCTATATCTACTCCTCCCCTCCTACTCCCCCTAGTTAATTTTCCATTAGGAGGATGTACGCTTACGCTAATTCACCGAAACTGCATCCATCCAAGAGTGGATAGTAAGAACCCTTTACCAGCGAGTGTTGTGTTTCATACATAATGCATTAAGTTGGCTTCACTGCCCGCTGTTGTCTTTATTAAGCATCGAGCTAAATCTGTGATGGAATCACGGGGGAGGTTTAGCTGGATGTGGGGGAAATAGGCACCAGTTTGGCTATGACGGGTGGGCTTGGTTACAGAATCCAAGTCTCACCCACTTTTTTCTTACTCACTCAATACTTACCAATTCCTACAGTTACTGCTGACCCAAAAATTTCTTATAATGATAAGCAGTAAAACTTAAAATTTGATCGATCGAGGACAAGCTAGATGGCGAGTGTCACGTTAAAAAACGTTTATAAATCATATGGTGATGTACAGATTTCTAAGGACGTAACCTTAGACATCAACGAAGGTGAATTCGTAGTATTCGTTGGACCATCAGGTTGTGGTAAATCGACGCTATTACGTTGTATCGCAGGTCTAGAAGACATTACGTCTGGTGATTTGTACATTGGCGATCAACGCATGAACGACGTTGAGCCATCTAAGCGTGGCGTAGGTATGGTGTTCCAATCATACGCGCTATACCCTCACCTAAACCTTTACGACAACATGTCTTTCGGTCTTAAGCTAGCGAAAGCGGACAAAGCAGAAATTGATAAGCGTGTTGAGCATGCGGCTGAAATCCTACAGCTTGGTCACTTACTAGAGCGCCAACCTAAAGCACTTTCTGGTGGTCAACGCCAGCGTGTTGCAATTGGGCGTACTCTGGTTTCTCAACCAAACGTATTCCTACTGGATGAACCGCTATCTAACCTAGATGCTGCTCTGCGTGTTCAAATGCGTTCACAAATCACTAAACTACAACGCCAGCTTGGTTGCACCATGATCTACGTTACCCACGACCAAGTGGAAGCGATGACAATGGCTGACAAAATCGTTGTACTTGATGGCGGTTACGTATCTCAAGTTGGTAAGCCACTTGACCTATACCACTACCCTCAAAACCGTTTCGTTGCTGGCTTTATTGGCTCGCCGAAGATGAACTTTATGTCTGTACACATTGAACAAGCGGAAGCAGAGCGCGTACTGGTACAGCTTTCAAACGGCATGACTTTCTGGATCCCTGTTGATGGTACAACCGTTAACGTTGGTGACCGCATGTCACTAGGTGTTCGTCCAGAGCACTTGATGTCTGCAGAAGCGGGCGACGCAACGATTGAAGGCGAAGTGATGATTGTTGAGAAGCTAGGTAACGAAACTCAAGTTTACCTAAACCTTGAAAGTGCAGATGCTGATGTTATCTACCGTCAACCAGACACACTAACGGTTGAACCGGGCGACAAGCTTGCTATCGGTATCCCAGCGCACCGTTGTCACCTGTTCCACAGCGATGGCAAAGCATGTCGTCGCCTGTACAAAGAGTACGGCACTGAATAAGCGCTAAGCCTTTAAGATATAACTTGCCCAATTCAAATCCCTCTTACGCTGTAAGGGGGATTTTTTCTTTAGATTCGACCTGTATCAGTAAGCAATAAAAAAGGCCTAGCGTGTGCTAGACCTTTATCTGTTTAGTTTGAGCCTCAGCTCAACCAATCATTTAACGCTGTAACCCAACAACTAGGTTTGTTTTTAACTTAGTGAATTGGCGTATCATTCTTTTTGTTGAACTGACCAAAGTGCGCTTCTAATACTTCAGGTGTCAGTTTGCCTTCCGCTTCTAGTCGCTTGAACTCAGCAACAATCGCTTTCTGCTCTTCAAGTGATGGCAGTTTTACTTCTGGCTCATCGCCCATCTCTTGAGTCATCTGCTCTAGTTCTTTTTCAAAATCGCTCATGATACATACTTACCTAAATATTAAACCTAATCAGATTTTACTCATTTCCGCTCTATGATGCTAGGTTGATTGAAAGCAAAGCCCGAAACCAGATCAAGCTAAAGGCAGTTAGAAGCAAATGAGTCCACCAATAAAAAGAGCCGGATTCACGATGAAATGAATCCAGCTCTTCGTCTATATCACTTTCTAAGCCATGTTACAGCTTGAAAGGATTAAAGCTTGAATGAACCAACCATCTTATCTAGGCGAGAAGACAAGTCACGAAGCTCTTGGCTCGCCTCAGCGAGTTGCTCCGCTGTGCCCGTTGTAACTTCGTTGATCGCGTTGATCTCTTCGATATTCTGATTAATGGTGTGAACCACCGTTGATTGCTCTTCAGTTGCTGTTGCGACTTGCGTGTTACGGTCTGAAATATCAACGATACGGTCAGAAATACCACCCAATACATCAACCGCTTCATCCGATGCTGATACACCTTCAAGCGTAATCACTTTACCCGCACTCATTGCGGTTACCGCATCTTTTGCATCGCTTTGCAGTTGGTTGATCATCTTCTGAATCTCTTCCGTTGAATCTGCAGTACGACTTGCTAAATTACGAACTTCATCCGCTACTACCGCAAAACCACGACCTTGCTCACCGGCACGCGCAGCTTCAATCGCAGCATTCAATGCAAGTAAGTTGGTTTGCTCTGATATATCACGGATAACACCCAGAATAGAGCCAATGTCTTGCGTTGTTGAAGCAAGCTGCTCAACCACTTGACCAGTGCTTTCGATGTCTTGTGCCAAACGGCTTATCGCATCTTTTGCTTTGTTAACCACAGAGCGACCAACTTCAGTATTACCCGAAGCTTGTGTTGCCGTTTCAGCTGCGGTTGCGGCGTTCGATGCGATCTCGCTGATGGTCATACCCATTTGGTTGATCGCTGCCACCACTTGAAGAGTTTGGTCACGTTGCTCTTGGCTGTTGTCATGGGTGATGTGTGCTTTGTTAGAAACGCTCTCTGCCGCCACTTGAAGCGCTTGGCTTGTAGAGCATACCTCCTTCATCGACTCATGGATCTTTTCAATGAACCCATTGAAGCCTTTTGAAAGCTGAGCGATTTCATCATTGCCTTTCACTTCAATACGCTGCGCAAGATCACCGTCACCTTCACCAAGGTCACTGAAACGCTTAGCCAATAGCTTGATTGGCTGAGTGATGCTGTTCGCTAGTACTACGCCCATCAAGATAAATGCTAATGCCACTACCGCAGTCATGATCAGCATCTTTTGGGCTGTCTCATCTAACTCAGCAAACACTTCACCTGTTGGAACAACGCCAATAACGAACCAATCCATTGACGACACGTACAAACTTGCGACAAACAGTTCTTGGCCTTGGCTCTCTGTCGTGATCAGGTTGAAACCTGACTTATTCAGAAGTTGGCTTGCTTGAGGGCCATAAAGTTGTTGAAGAGAAGAATCACTGCGAGAACGCTCACGGTGAATCTGCACGTCACCTTGGCTGTCGGTTAAGAATACAAAACCAGTATTCTCAATTTTGAAGCCATTAAGAAGGCTCACCATGTCGTCCATCGATTTTGATAGACCAGACATCGCCAAACCTGAAGGCTGTTGGTAGTTAGCGAACATCTTCACTTCACCGTTGGCTTCTTGGAACATGCTCACCATGGTTGGCTGCCCAGATTGAGTAAAGCCAAAGAACCAACCATCTTGTTGTTGATTAAGCTGGCGTAGGAAGCCATTTTGGTTCCAGTAATACGCCGTTTGACGGTTTGCTACTGAAGCATCATTTAAGTTGTATTGGTTACGCACATTATTCAGTTGTTTAACCAACTTACTCTCTAACGCTGGATCGCGATCTGTCGACTCGATTGCATCAGAAATAAATTCATTTGAAGCGATTTGCTCAGCAGCCAGTAATAACTGGGAAACTTCACGGTCAATCTCACCATTGATTCGCTCTAGCATTCCAGGAAGTTCAATATCGACCAATCGATGACTCAATACGTCTCGTGCTTGTTGCTGTGCCATCGCGCCAACAATAACCGTAGAGGCAAGAACCGCAAAAGTAATACCTAGTACTACCTTTTGCTTAATACTCAGAGAGTTAGTTTTAAACATATTTGGACCTTTTAAAAAGAATCGCTCTTCATTTGTATCCCAAAAACAGGGCTTTTTAGTGCACTCTTAAGCTAAAATGCACAGTCTGAGTTATGTATCGACCAATACCCATAAATCTAAAGAGTCATATCGCAAAAATTTGCAAAACAATGTAATAAGCAAAATCATCAAAAATCGTACAGTATCGGCACACCAAATATGCCGTCATTCGACCGTCATCGACCCTCTACGCAATTAAAACTTCCACACACATACACAACTACCTCAGTAAGCACTTTGGTGTATAAACATCGATTGATATGGTAAAAACCACCTATCAAACGCGTTTCTCGCTAAGCGCTTGTAAATCATTCCAAATTTGAAAAAATAAATTACGTAGATGTACCGGAACTTTTTGCTTTCGAAAAGTGACCAATACTCACAATAAAAATCAAATGGATACCCAGAGAGTCCAAAATGCACAAAACGAATTTCGAAGTCCTTCAAAACTATTTAGAGTCTCAAATCATTGGTCAGCAAGAGCTCGTCAAACAACTGATGATCGCACTACTTGCTGATGGTCATATTCTGGTTGAAGGTCCTCCGGGGTTAGCGAAAACCCGTGCAGTCAAATCACTCGCTGATTGTGTTGAAGGGGATTTCCACCGCATTCAATTTACCCCTGACTTACTGCCTGCGGACTTAACGGGTACCGATATCTTCCGACCAGAGACAGGGGAATTTACGTTCCAATCTGGACCAATCTTTAACTCGCTTATCCTGGCGGATGAGATCAACCGTGCTCCTGCAAAAGTGCAAGCGGCGATGTTAGAAGCGATGGCGGAAAAGCAAGTCACTGCAGGCCGAAAAACCTACGCCCTGCCAGACTTGTTTTTAGTGATGGCGACACAAAACCCGATTGAGCAAGAAGGCACATACCCACTGCCTGAAGCTCAATTAGACCGCTTCCTGCTGCACCTAGAAGTTGAATACCCAGACATGGAAAGCGAGCTTGAGATCCTGCGACTCAACCGCGGTGAAGCTCAAGGTAACGAATCGGTACAACCACAAGAAATCTCTCAGCAGACTATCTTTGAAGCGCGCCAAGAAGTACTCAATATCCACATGGCAGATACCATTGAGCAGTACATCATCAGACTAGTAATGGCGACTCGCCAACCTAAGCAGTACAGCGACCAACTGGATCAGTGGCTAGATATGGGCGTGAGTCCGCGTGCGACCATTGCGCTCGACCGCTGCGCTCGTGCACATGCTTGGCTTGCGGGTCGCGACTATGTCACACCTCAAGATGTTCAAACGATGGCATTTCCTGTCTTGCGTCACCGCTTGCTTCGTAGCTACCACGCACAAGCTGAAGGTGTCACAGCAAACCAAGTGATTGCACACCTTATTTCGTTGGTTGGTAGCGCATAGGGACACGCGCATGAATAATTTATTACCGAACCACAGTGACGGCGTGATGCTGAACCTGGACGAACTGCTGCAGTACAAAGCGCAGTCTGTTCGATGGTTGCCTCCAGCGAAAAGCCTCTGGTCACAGCTCAATGGTCAACACGAAAGCAACCGCAAAGGTCGCGGGATGAATTTCTCAGAAGTTCGCCAGTATCAAGCGGGCGATGACATACGCAGCATTGACTGGCGAGTAACGGCAAGAACAGGCAAAGCGCATACTAAGTTGTTCTCTGAAGAGAGAGAACAACCTGTCATCTTGTACTTAGATTTATCAAGCAGCATGATTTTCGGCTCAACCCTATTGCTGAAATCAGTTCAACTTGCGCACTTTGCTAGTCAATTGTGCTGGTTAACCGTCGCTCAAAAAGACCGAATTGGCGCAGTCATCGATACCGGCAAAGAAATCATAGAAATCAAACCGAGTGGCAGTAACCATGCTCCTTTGCGTATTTTGCAAAAAGTCATAGAAATCAATAATGCAGCGCTAACCAACGACGATAATCGTTGCGATACCACCTTGGAGCATGGATTGAAGTCTCTTCATCAACTTTGCCCAAAAGGAAGCGATATTATTATGCTCAGTGACTTTGTGCGTTACCAAGAAAGTGACTACTCACTTATCAGCCAAATTCGCCGACACAACAGAGTACGTCTGGTACATTTTTATGATCCGCTAGAGCAAGGTCAAACGGCCTATAAAGGCTCAAAACAAGTCACCGATGGCAATAAAACGCAATGGTTTAACTTCTCCTCTACGAAAGAGAAGCAAAAACTCAATCACGCGTTCTCATTAAAAAAACAGCAGCTACAACAGCTGAGCTTATCTCTCGCGATACCCTATAGCTCGTTGTCGAGTGCACTGCCATTGATGAGCCAGATATCAGGAGCTCAGTCATGAAGCAGCCCTTAGATTTAAGCCCTGTGATCACACCAGATGCACCAACATGGTGGCCTCTAGCGTGGGGTTGGTGGGCAGTGATTGTCACATCCATCATCTTGATTGCCCTTGTATTTTTCATTGTAAGACGCAGAAAAAACAATCAACAGGCGAAGCAAGAAGCGCTGTCTTACTTCACCAATAGTCAGTCTTCAGATCGTTTATCTCCAAGTGAAGCACAACGCATCCTTCGTCAGGCTGCATTGAGCTACTTCCCACGAGAAGAAGTAGCAGGCCTAGCTGGTGATGATTGGTTGAAGTTCTTAGACGCACAATTGAAAAAACCGTTGTTTGTAGAGAAACAAGCTCATTGGCAACAGTCACTCTATCAAGACCCAACTTCAATGAACGAAGAACAATATAAAGTCCAACAACAATTGGTGACTGACTGCGAAACTTGGATTCGCAAAGCCCTTCCTCCAAAGCGAGGTCGTTATGAGTAATCTCCTAAGCACTAACTTACTAAACATTGAATTCGTTTGGTGGTGGATGTTTTTCCTCGCGCCATTGCCGTTTCTCGTTTACTTGTTCTCACCTAAAACAGAATCAAGCGGTGCTCTTAAGCTTCCATTTTTACCAGAAGACAGTAATACCAAAACGCCAAGCACCCGCTTGCCAAAGGCGCTGTCCGTCATTATTTGGCTTCTGCTGGTAACGGCGAGCGCTCGTCCAGTTTGGTATGGCGAACCTGTTGAGTTTCAACCAAAGCACCGTGATTTGATGTTGGTTGTCGACCTCTCCTACTCCATGAGCCAAGAGGACATGCAATTCAATGGCGCGTACATCGACCGCTTATCGGCAGTGAAGCATGTATTGAGTGACTTCATTGAACGCCGCAAAGGCGACCGAGTTGGTTTGGTGCTCTTTGCCGATCATGCCTACCTACAAACACCTTTGACTTTGGATAGAGACACGCTGTCACAGCAACTCAATCAAGCAGTCCTGAGACTGATCGGTAATCAAACCGCGATTGGTGACGGCATTGGCCTGGCAACCAAGACCTTTGTAGATAGTGATGCGCCTCAACGTGTGATGGTTCTACTCAGCGACGGCAGTAATACCTCCGGAGTGTTAGACCCATTAGAGGCTGCAGATATTGCCAAGAAGTACAACGCAACCATCTACACCGTCGGTGTTGGCGCAGGCGAAATGATGGTTAAAGAGTTCTTCATGACTCGTAAAGTAAACACCGCTCAAGATTTAGATGAACGCACGCTAATGGAAATTGCCAAACGCACTGGCGGCCAATATTTCCGGGCGCGTGACAGCAAAGAGCTGGCAACGATTTACGACACTATCAACCAACTAGAACCCGTGACAAATGCGACCAAAATATGGCGACCACAACAAGAGTGGTTTGTATGGCCTTTGTCGGCTGCCATGTTCTTCGCATTTATGCTGTTAGCCATTAGGAGAAACAATGTCTAACTTTACTTTTATCTACCCATATTGGTTGTTAGCACTTGCTGCCCTGCCCGCTATTTGGTGGCTCAGCAAGAGACAATCGAAACAAGGGTTATTGGCGTCTCATATCGCGCGATATTTAGCCCCAGAATCAAGCAAACCGTCTAAAAACCGCAGTACTTACTTTGGTATCTGGTGGTTGGTTGGTGTTATTGCGCTAGCCGGACCAAGCTTTCAAAACAATGAGCAGCCTAGCTTTGAAAAAACACAGGCACGAGTTGTGATGATGGATATGTCGATGTCGCTCTACGCTACCGACATAAAACCAAACCGTTTAACGCAAGTGAGATATAAAGCGCTCGATCTACTCTCATTGTGGAATGAGGGCTTAACCGGAATGGTCGCTTACGCTGGCGATGCTTATACCATTAGCCCACTAACGTCAGACATCAACACCATTAAGAGCCAAGTACCGAACTTGTCTCCGGATATCATGCCTTACCAAGGCAGTAATGCCCCCGCAGCGGTTAAGCTTGCCATTGAGATGATGACTCGTGCAAAGATCTACCAAGGTGATTTGGTGCTCATTGCCGATGACATCGATGACCAAGAAAAGAAAGAGATCGACTCGCTACTATCTGGTGGCAATTGGACGCTATCTATCTTAGCTGTGGGCAGTGAAAGTGGCGCACCAATCTCATTACCAAGTGGCTCGATGATGCAAACCGACTCAGGACAGACGGTAGTTGCAAGAACCAACTTAAAGAACATGCGCGATCTGACACGCAGCTATGGTGGCGCCTTTACTGAGGTTCAATTTGATAATTCGGATGTTGAACATATTGCGAGATATCTCGACCGCATAGCAACAACGACGGAAGTAACCAAAACCAATAACTCACTCAACACCAGAGTGAACAATGGCTTTTGGTTACTGCCGTTCCTATTACTCCCTGTACTTGGGCTGTTCAGGAAAGGGGTTATTTGGTGCGGGTTAGCTATGGTTTTGTCTTTTAGCCAACCGAACACGGCGTTTGCAAGCCCATGGAAAACCGACGACCAAGTAGGTTATCAGTTTTATCAAGATGAAGATTTCCAGCAGGCTGCGGAACAATTCAAACAGCAAGAGTGGAAAGGCATCTCACAGTACAAAGCGGGAGACTTCGAAGCGGCTGAGCAAACACTACAAGGTTTAACTGATGAAAGTGCTCGTTACAACCTTGCGAATGCTCAAGCACAGCAAGGCAAGTACGATCAAGCGATCGAAGAGTATCAACGCATTCTCGAAAACAACCCTGCTCATGAGTATGCGAAGAAGAATCTAGAAATCGTGAAACAAGCCCAGAAGCAACAGCAACAGCAACAGCAACAGCAACAGCAACAGCAAGATGATTCTGAGTCCAAAGACCAAAAAGACCAAGGCCAAGACCAACCGAATCAGCAAGGTCAGCAAGGTCAGCAAGGTCAGCAAGGTCAGCAAGGTCAGCAAGGTCAGCAAGGTCAGCAAGGTCAGCAAGGTCAGCAAGGTCAGCAAGGTCAGCAAAATGATTCTTCGCAAGGCTCAAAGGATCAACAGCAAAACTCTGCAGACAATGAAAACTCGCAGAGCAAAGCTGATAGCCAACCTCAAAGCACAAGCCAAGAGCAAGCAGAAGACCAATCGAGTGCAAATGCAGGCGAACAAGAGGGCGAGCAATCTAAGCAGCCAAGTACAGCAAACCAGTCTGAGGAAAAAGGGCAGGATAAGTTGCAGCCTCAAAGTGCAAGCGCTCAGCAAGCTTCAGATAAGAAAGGTGATAAAAATGCTCAACAAGCTGTAGCACAGGCCTCAGGGCAACCGCTATCGAATGACCCGGATATGCGAAAGCTTGAGCAAGTAGAGAGTGCGCGTGACCCAAGCCAACTGCTTAAAGCGCAAATGATTTTACAAGCACAACAAAAAAGTGCTCCTAACAACCAGAACAAAAAGTGGTAACCATGCGATTTCTAAACAAGCCATTTTTATCCATAGCCCTAACGCTGCTGTTGGGCGCTTTCTCGTCATTTTCAGCACTGGCGGCTAATGCCGTAGCAAGTGTTTCACAGAACAGTGTCACCAAAGATGAAGTCTTCCTACTTAGAGTTACCACCGACGAGAAGGTCTCTTCTGATGCTCTGGATCTCGCCGCGCTTCAGCAAGACTTCTATGTTGGCACACCAAGCTTTGGGTCATCGATGCGCATCATTAATGGTAGCCGTTCGGTGTCAAGCGAGTGGAACATCACCCTTGCTCCACTACGCTTAGGCCAGGTACAGATCCCTAGCTTTGACATTGAAGGGGCTAAAACCAAGCCTATCACCATCAGTGTCGCCGTTAATAAAGCGGCGCCAACTCAACATGACATGGCTGAGTTTCAACTTAATCTAAGTAAGAACTCACTATACCCACAAGAGACCGCAGAGCTTGATGTAAAGCTGATCATTAAAGCGGATCCAAGAAGGCTTCAAGATCCGATAATCGCGCCACCGAGCTCTTCAGGCTTAGATGTGGAACCTATTGGGGAATCGAAGCAATTTCAAGACGTTCTCAATGGAAAGGAGGTGACGGTAGTTCAACAGTCATTCCGTATCTCATCGCAAAAAGCAGGTCAATTTAAGCTGAACGGGCCGAAGCTAACAGGAGCTGTTGTCTACTCAACCAACAACTCTAGTACAACACGTTTGTTCCAACTCGACACACCCGTTGAAACCTTAGATGTCACCGTAAAGGATGTGCCAAAAGGCTACAAGGGTGAGTGGTTACCAACATCAAACTTCAAATTGATACAGCAATGGTCTGATAGCCAAGGTAACGAATTAACCGGTAACAAAGGATTAGAAGGCGATAAGCAAGCCATCGAAATGGAAGCGGGTGATTCGTTAACCCGTACTATTACCATGACGGCGAGTAACTTAACGCAGCACCAACTCCCAAAACTGAATATCACCTACCCTAAATCGGTTCGTGTTTATGAGGAAAAACCGCAATTTGGCACAACACAGTCCGGCGATGCGGTGGTGGTGTATAAACAGGTTCTAATCCCAAAAGAAGCAGGAAACATCTCACTTCCGGATGTTTCCCAAACTTGGTTCAATACTGATGCCCAATCAGAACAAACCAGCAAAGCTCAGGGCCTAAAGCTAACAGTAACAGCAAGTGATCGTGTTGTATCAAGCACACCTCCTGTTGCTAGCGCGCCGCTCCAACAAACAGCGCCAAAGGTGATTAACGTCGATAACCCAGGGTTCTGGCCTTATCTCACCGCCCTATTTGCTGCTTTATGGTTGATTAGCTCTGCGATGGCCTTCTACTTCTGGTCACGCCGCGGTGTAACGACAAAACCAACACACACTGTTGAACGTCAATCAGATACCGAAGAAGCGCTTATTGAAGCGCTAAGAACGAAAGATGGCGTGATGACCAGAACCTTATTTGAGCAATGGAAATCTGAAAATACAGATCTAAGTGATGAGACGTTACAAGCCGTTGAAGCCGAACTCGCCAAGCTAAACCAAAGCCTTTATGGTAAAGCCGGTTCACCAGCCCAAACCTGGAGCCCTGAGCTGGCAATCAAAGCAGTGAAGAAGCCCAAAAGAGTCGCGAGTAAAAAGCAGAATAGCTCGCTAGAAAAGCTTTAGTCGACACTGCTCATCAAGAACAGTAAAGCACAAAGGCCGTTGATCATATGGAGATTAACGGTCTTTATTTTAAGAAAGAGAGACTGTGACTTTTTTACGTTTTAATGCAGAAACAATTCGATTTCGCCCCGAATCTTTGGCTTGATACAAGGCTTTATCTGCCTTGCCGTACAACAAATCAAAGTCGAACTGATGCTGGTCAGACGTTATCGAGGCATAACCAACGGATGCGGTTAAATAGGGGCTGGTACTACTTTCACAATGCAGGATTTTTGCCTCTTCAATGCATTTTCTAATCGACTCTGCGCGTTGCTTTGTCTCTGAGTGATTCGTGCCAATCATCAACAACATAAACTCCTCTCCGCCAATCCGACAGAAGGTTTCTTTATCATTGTGAACATGGGCATTCAGTATCTCACCTACTGTCCTCAGAGCCGCATCCCCTTCAGTATGACCATAGACACTGTTGTACAAACCAAAGTGGTCGAGGTCGACGAGAATCAAGCCAAATGTGATTTCGTTCTGTAAGGCAAACGCCCCTTGATCGTCACCGTTCAAGTCTTCTAAAACCTGCGACAACATACGGCGGTTTCCAAGGCGCGTCAGAGGGTCGAGTTTAGAAATGATATCTAATTGCTCATTAGCCAACTCTAGCTCTTGGGTGCGCTTACTGACTTCTTGCTCCAGTGTTTCATTGAGCTTTTTAAGTTCTTCTTGAGCCATGGTTCTTTGCAGCACCTCAGCAAGGCTCGAAGCAAAGATACGTATGACCTCACGAAGCTGTGAGGTAAGCGGGCTACGAGTTAGCAAGTTATCGGCAGCGATAAACGCAATAGGCTCACCCGTGTTTGTGGTGAGCATAGTCATGGCCGTCCAACCAACGCCGACAATATTGAAATCATGGTAAATAGGGACCGATTCTTCGAAGGCGACTTGATTCGGGCAAGCACGCGCTGCGGCTACAATGTCACGTTCCACCAGCTCAGAGCGATAATAGGACTCATCGACAATATCGCCTTTGATGTCGGTACCCCAAGTACCCTGCATGTAACTGCACTTTTTGTCTGTTAGGAAAACAGCCAGTCGATCGATACCTAGATGTTGAATCGCAAAACTAACGGCAGACTTACAGACTTCACTGACGCTATCGCATCGAGACAGCTCAACCATACTCGAGTGCAACATACGTATGTTCTGCTCTTGGCGCTTGCGAATATAGATCTGAGAAAGCAGAGAGCCAAAAGACTCAAGCATCTGCTTTTGATAGTTAGTAATCGGTGAACGATGAATGTAATTATCCATGGCAATCCAACCAACAGGCTTGTCCCCTTCACGCAAGATGAGCATGCCATTCCAGCCCTGCCCGACCACCTTACCTTCTGTATACAGAGGCGCATTATCGATGATGACTAGATTAGTATGGTTATCAGACAGCGCTTCAATGTATTCCGCTTCAAGTTGATGCAAATCGTATTGAGTATGGTGTTCACTGTTGGTTTTACCCGCTTCGTCAGTGCCATAAGTGCCACTGAAGCAACGCTTTTTCATATCAAGCAACATGAAGATCGCACGATCAAACCCTAACCTATCTCGCACAGCCTCAACCGATGCTTTATACAAAGCGTCTAGTGATTCGGGATTAGAAAGCTCAAGCGCGACCTGATGAACCAACTTCATGTTCTCAACAAACAGTTCACGTAGCTTTATCTCATCTAAATATTGAGCTTCACGAGTGTCTCTATTTTTGATTTCAAGCGCCGCATTCTTTTCGGCACGAATACATTGCCAACGGGCAGCCGCGAGCTGTAACACATCAAGATCTTGGTCAAAGGTTTGATTAACCTTCTCAGCATTGCAATTTTGAACAATTAAATAAGTTCTGGAGGCAGGCGCGTTGTCGAGCATCATGATAAACGACTCCCCACCAAGCACTTTCATGTGTTCCCAATTACAGGTGTTGATTGCCATCGGTAACACACCGTCTGCGGTATCAAACTGTGAGACCCACGGCCAAAATGTAGAGGGGTAGCTCGCCAATGAGGTTAGGTCGCCATAAGAAAAAAGCGGTAATGCGTCGCTCTCCGGCGTCGGTTCAGCAAATATTCCTATCCCTTTTGGAGTAAGTACCTTAACTAGATAGTCAAAAAGAGACTCAGCCAACAGACGGTGGTCGCGTGTCGCAGATATTTGTTTTGCAAAGGCTTTAACAGGCACAGCTTCCTTCCATTGGCGATTAAGAATAAAGCAAAAATACAGAAGGCTTGATATGCAATCAATGTAAGTAAAAATGAGATGTTAAGCGGGTCGCAGTTTCACCTTTTACATTATCACAAGCATGAGAAGGACGACAAAAATGGGATTCTCTGCCCAAATTTTCATCGACATTGGGGCTTTTTTAGAGGCATAAAAAAGCCCCACCTAAAGTGGGGCAAAACTTCCATCGCTTATAGTTATAGTGATAATTCTATTGATCGATTCGATTATCTAACCTGCGTTTCAGTTAGTGTGCAAAGGTATCTAATCGCTTAAACACCGCACGTAAATCATCGATTAACCAAAGTCACCGTTTACGTAACCTTTAGTACGATCATCTTTTGGTTCACTGAAGATAACACTGGTTTCGTTATGCTCTACAAGCTCTCCCATAAGGAAGAAAGCGGTACGGTCTGAGATACGACGCGCTTGCTGCATTGAGTGCGTTACGATAACGATAGTGAAGTCTTTCTTCAGATCTTCCATCAATTCTTCAATCTTGTGTGTCGCGATTGGATCTAGAGCCGATGTTGGTTCATCCATCAGGATTACATCTGGTTCCATTGCAATCGTACGTGCGATACATAGACGCTGTTGTTGACCACCAGACAGACCAAATGCATGCGCTTTAAGACGGTCTTTTACTTCATCCCACAGTGCAGCACTGCGTAGCGAGCGCTCAACCACTTCATCAATGTGTTTTTTGTCTTTGATACCTTGAGCACGTAGGCCGTATGCCACGTTCTCGTAGATGCTCATTGGGAACGGGTTTGGCTTTTGGAATACCATACCTACGCGGATACGTAGGTCAGCAACATCGATATTACCGTAGATGTCAGTGCCATCCATATCCAGCTTACCCTTAATCGTAACGCCTTCAATTAGGTCATTCATGCGGTTCAAACAACGCAATAGTGTTGATTTACCACAGCCAGACGGGCCAATCAGAGCAGTAACCTGGCGAGTTGGAATTGGCAGGTTGATAGATTTAAGCGCTTGGTTGTCGCCGTAAAACAGATCTAGGTTCTCAATATCAAATTTGTTCATGTTCGTAATCTCTAAATTCTTAAATTCGTGTCTAACTTGATGCTTTCTTTATCACGGGGGCTCTCTTTATTATTGAGCCAGTGGCTAGTGAGCTTAGTAAGTTGCCGTGTTGAAGCGTCTCGCAATCAGTTTTGTAACCATGTTGATCAAGAGAACCAATACGATTAGGACTGTCGCCGTGCCGTAGGCTTGGTTCCACTCATCGATAGTAAATAGCTCTGTTGTCAGCTTATATAAGTGAACCGTTAGTGTACGTCCAGAATCAAATACAGATTCAGGAACACGTGCCACCATACCTGCTGTTAAGAACACAGGCGCTGATTCACCAATTACACGACCAATACTAAGAATGACCGAAGTTAAGATACCTGGCATTGCGCTTGGTAAGATCAAACGCCAGATAGTGTAGATTTTTGAAGCGCCAAGGCCATATGAGCCTTCACGGTAAGTTTGTGGTACTGCCATCAATGCTTCTTCTGTAGTACGAATGATTACAGGAAGAATCAGAATACTTAGCGTTAGTGCACCCGATAGAATCGAGAAGCCAAGACCAAGAATCGATACAAAGAAAGTCATACCGAATAGACCGAAGATAATCGACGGAATACCCGCTAGAGACTCAGTACAGAACCGAATCGCTTTAACCAGTCGGCTACCAACTTTCGCATATTCAGTTAGGTAGATTGCCGTCATGATACCCAGTGGTGCTGCAACGGCAATCGATGCAATTACCATGTAGATCGTGGCGATGATCATTGGGAAAATACCACGCTCTTCACCAGTACGAGTGTAATCGTCAGTGATGAAGTTCCAATCTACGTATTGCAGACCGTTCGATAGGATGTACCAAATAATCCAGAATAAGAAACCAACAGTGACTGCTGCTGCCGCCCAGATAAAACCCTTTAGGATGTTATCTTTAGTTTGACGGGCTTGTTTTAGTTTTACGAGATCCATATTACTCATCCCCGCTTACTTCGATTTTTCACGGTTAAGATAAAGTAGAGCACCATTTAACATCATGATGAACACTAGAAGTACAACACCGGTTGCGTAGAGTGCATTTGCGTGAACGCCACTTGCGTAAGACATCTCAATCGCAATGTTTGCTGTTAGTGTACGAGCCGAGTCCAAAATACCTTCTGGCATTGCTGGAGCGTTACCCATCACCATGATGATTGCCATGGTTTCACCAAGTGCACGACCGATACCTAGAATCACACCAGTCATAATGCCTGAACGAGCAGCAGGAACGAGCAGCTTAAAAATCGTATAGATTTTAGAAGCACCCAGTGCAAGTGAACCTTCTTTGTACGTACGAGGTACCGCACGAATCGAAGTTTCAGAAACCGTAATAACGGTAGGAAGAATCATGATACCTAGAACGATGATACCTGCCAGAATAGTGTTACCCGCTGGTACAGAGAAGATGTTCTGAATCATTGGAACGATGATTACTAGACCAAAGAAGCCGTAAACTACCGACGGGATACCCGCTAGAAGTTCAACTGCTGGTCGAATAATATCTGCAAGACGCTTAGGAGCAATCTCAGCAATAAAAATAGCGGTTAGTACACCTACTGGAACACCAACAACTACAGCGCCTAGTGTCGACACAATCGATGCAACAATCATAGTTGCAACACCGAATAGAGCTGGAGGTAACCAGTCAACACCCAAAACGATGCCAGAAACACCGGCTTCTTGGAATGCAGGGATACTCTCTGCAACGATAAAGTAAGCGATAACGGCTAGTGATACGATGCCGATTACAGCACTCGATAAGAACAAGCCGTGGAAGATTCTTTCTCTCCAGTCAACGCGCTTCTTGGTGCGCAGACTCGGCTTATTGATTTGAGTCGCTTCAGTATTCATAAGCTTTTCACTATTTGCGATGGTCATATATAAAATCTCAAACTTTGTGGCTCAAAAAGAGCTCGAAATAACCAAAGTTGAAAGAAAAGGCTCAGCCTAAAGTCAGGCTGAGCAATAATTTAAAGTGAGTCAGTTAAGATTAGTTAACTGTGATGTAGCCTTTCTTACCAGCGATAGCTTGAGCTTCGTCTGCAACCATCCAGTCTAGGAACTGTTGAGTTTCAGCTGTTGGAGCGCCAGACTTGTAAAGTACTAGGAAAGGGCGAGCAACTTTGTAAGAACCGTTCTTAACGTTATCTACAGTCGCTTCAGCGCCGTCGATAGTTAGAGCTTGAACAGATTCGTCAACTGTACCTAGAGAGATAAAGCCGATTGCGTATGGGTTGCTTGCTACAGAAACTTTAAGTGCGCCGTTACCGTTAGCAACTTGTGCACGTTGAGAGATAGCCGATACTTTCTTATCGCCGATCTTCTTCTTAAGCTTCATGATGTCTTCGAATGCACCACGTGTACCAGATGCAGTATCACGAGTGATTGCTACGATTGGCTTGTCTGCACCACCAACATCTTTCCAGTTAGTGATGTCGCCTTTGTAGATTGAAGTGATTTGCTCAGCAGTAAGAGCAGATACTTCGTTATTTGGGTTTACAACAACTGCGATACCGTCACGAGCGATAACTAGCTCTTTCAGGTCAGCAGATTTCTCTTCTTCTTTAAGGTCACGAGAAGAGATACCTAGGTCAGCACTTCCATTTTTTGCTGCTTTGATGCCTGCAGAAGAACCTGGAGCTTGAATTTCGATGAACACTGGTTCGCCTTTATTCATGTAGGTTTCTGCAAAAACTTCAACCAGTGGAGAAGCACTGTTAGAGCCAACTACAGAGATAGTTTCTTTAGCTGAAGCTGTATTCACTGTTAGAGCGCCTAGAAGTGCGATTGCACCGATAACTGTCTTTTTCATCACAAATTTCCTTTAGTGGCGTTATTGCCTTAATGTTGTGTTTGCTTGAACGGTGCCCACTTTAGAATCCGAATGTGACAGTTGTGTTTCACTAAATTGAAGCCTATATGACAACTGCAATTTATTTTCTTGTTTTCTCCTTATTAGATGCCTTCGAGGTAATACATTGCCTTGTTCTATAAGCACTAAGTATTTATTCCAACCAAATTAAAACAACCCGCTCAAATAACCATCAATGCTGATTTTTACGTAGAACATGGCCAACTCTCCCCTTATTAGCCTTACCTTTACAAAGGTTAAAAGGCTTAATTGAACGATAAATAATCAATATTTATCAAATACCTATCGCATATATCTAAATCGAATCTATTACTGATTGAATTGTCATTCTCAGAAGTTAGAATCACCTGCTAATAACAATAATAACAATTGCTTCTGCTCATTTATTTATTCAAAGAGGGACATTACATGCGCCAACTTCTCAGTGGCTTATCTATAAAAATACAAATACTAATACCTGTACTCTTTTCCGTCGTATTGCTTTTGACGGGGGTTATTATCGGTGGTGACAAACTAGAAAATGCCTTTAAAGAGGTATCTAACGCAACAGACCAACTGATCCTACATAAAGAAGAACTCAGCGAAATCGTCGACAACAGCTACGGTATGCGCATCAAAGCGATCTACAGCTTGTTCAATGCAGATGATGTGAAAACGTTAGTTCAAACTCTTAATGAAAAGCGCGACCTAAACACTCGTCTATTAAACTCCTTAAATACTGTGCCGGGGATGCAAGACGAAGTGGCAGCAATGAGTAAGGCGATGAATCACTATGTCGACTTTTCTCGTACAACAATGCTTCCTTTGCTAAAGGCAAAACATGGTAATTCAGCTCTGTCTTCTGACTTCGATGCACGTTACCAAGTGGCTATTGACCAATACCGTCATGCAGGTAACGAGATGGTACAAGCCATCAATACCCTATCTAAAAAGCTCAACTTACTTGCAACGCAAGAAGTAGACATCAATGGTCAGCAACACACCAATACACTTAATACGGCAACGGTAGCTCTATTAGTTATCCTTTCAATCGCATTAGTCATCAGTTGGGTACTCGCAAGCATCATTGTTAAGCCGATCAGCAATATTCAAGCAACTATGCGCGAAGTCGCAAATGGTAACTTGCTAGTAAAAGCAGAAGAGTACGGCGACAACGAAATCTCTCGCTTAGCAAAAGACGTAAACCAATCGGTAGACCAACTGCGTGACACCGTAAGTTCACTTTCTCGAATCAGTATTGAAGTCGCTTCTGCATCCACAGAGCTGGCTGCAGTAATGACGCAATCAAGCGTGAACTCAGATCAAGAGAAGCAAGAAGTTGAGCAAGTTGCTTCTGCAGTGAATCAATTGGAGAGCACAGCTTCTCACGTTAACGAAAATGCAGTTCAAGCAGATTCGGCATCTAAGCAAGCCGACGAAATGGCAACGCACAGCATGAGTTTGTTTAACGAAAGCAACAAAGCCAATGAGCAAATGGCTATTCAGCTTAGTGAAGCAGCGAATGTTGTGGGAACACTGAAAGAGCACTCAGAACAGATAGGTAAAGTGATTGAGGTGATTCAAAGCATCTCTGAACAGACCAACCTACTTGCGCTGAATGCAGCTATTGAAGCGGCGCGTGCGGGAGAAAGTGGTCGTGGTTTCGCTGTGGTTGCCGATGAGGTTCGAATGCTAGCGGCACGTACTCAAGACTCAACCAAAGAGATACAAACCATTATCGAAGGTTTGCAGGTTCAATCTGGCAATGCGAACGAGAGCATGAGCAGCTCACTGGCGATGCTAGAGCACAACCAAACACTTGCAGCTGAAGTAAGCGAGGCTCTTTCTGGTATTGCCAACTCGGTAACAGACATGACGGAAATTAACACTCAGGTAGCCTCTGCAGCCGAAGAGCAAAGCCAAGTGACGTCAGACATCAACCGCAATATCTCCAACATCTACAGCTTAGTAAGCCAGAACGTAACCGGGATTACTCAAGCTGCTGCTGCAAGCCATGAGCTATCGAACCTTGCAGAGCAACAGAAACAACAGTTGGGTTACTTCAAGGTTTAGGGTTTGACTTTATAGTCGAAACAACCCGCCTCGTAGCAAAAAACCAGTCACTCGTGACTGGTTTTTTTATTCATAGGCTCTTTCATTGAACGAACCTCACTACTCAAGCTCTGCGTCCCAAATCCGTTCTATCGCTTCTACTCTTCGGATCTGCTTTGAAGGAAAGTGGGCAACTCTGAGTTCCGCGATTGTCTCTTGTCGTTCGACTTGTGATAGCCCTGCGTCGTCTAAAATATCTTTTCGTTCCGCTAAGTAAATCTCTAAAGTCCCCTCAAAATCAGCTCTTTGTTGGTCGAGCTCTTCAAGCCTTTGCGCGGCATCTTCACCCACCAGTTCATTTCGCTTCAAGTATTTCTCTTGCTGTTCAAGCCCTTCAGACTTGGATAATTGTTGAAGCAACACCTGATTCTTGTGGCTCGTTTGGACGTAGTCTGCTTGCTCAGAGATTAAAGAATCTAACCGTTGTTGGTATTCCAGCTCACTCAGCCCTTCTAGCTTCAATCGAAGCTTCTCTAAAGCAACCTCCCTCATTTGGTTATCGTGAGTAAATAAGATACTTATCTCGCTCGGGCTAAAAAACTGAGCCTGGAGATCAAGTAAGGCTTGGTTTAAGCGTTGCAGATCATCGACAGAGAGCGAGGTGGGGTCGAACTGAACGTCCAATGACGTCAATGCCGACTTGTAATCAAGATATTTGGCAAACAAGGCTTCATCGATAATTGCACCTTTTGATTGAGCATGGTGCTGAGCAACGTTGTTACGAATATCTTCAAGGGTTAGCTCTGTTTGTCCAGAGACGAAGTAATCCATAGTGTCTTTGGCCGATGCACTATCAATATCAGTATCTTGTTGAGAGCTCACTTTCAACGAGGAGATACTTTGTTGTTCGTCACCGCTTGGGTTTAAGCTCTCTTCCACTGGATATAAAATAAAGACCGCCGCTGCACTCATCAGGGCTATCGTGGTTATCGAAAAAATGGCGGCCTTATTCATTATATTTCCTTATTGTGTTAACGAATCATCAGTACAAGCTACAAGCCTGCCAACTTCAATCGGTTCGCGTGCTGGCGATACAATGTTACCGGGTCAGTCTCAAACAAATGATGGATGCCCAACAAACCGTTGATCTCATCCAGATGATTCATTTTGTAATCATCCCCAATCACTTTACCTAGGTGAGCACTACAAGCTCCAACAAGCCCATCATTTGGTTCGTTAAACGCTAAACCTAGCACTGTCATCGCCGCATCGGTCGGGTCCAAAAGATTGGTAAAAGTGGAAGACCCTGTCCATGAGTAGTAATAAACGCCGTTACTGGCTTGCCACTCACCATCACCACATGCAGAGGTTGGAACCCCTTCAGGATAAAATTGATTGAAAGCAAGAGAACCTTCTGTCGTCAACGCTTCTAGTGATGCCAAGCCATCTTGTTCGAGGTCTGAGCCACCAGACAATAGATTGATGAGTGTCGTCAAACCACCCGCCAACTTAACCGCAATTCCCTCAGTGACAGACCCTTCAGGTACGGTTCCACGAACTAAATCCGCTACCTTTGAACCTTTATGAACGCCGCCAATACTCGTTACCGATGCGACAAGGTCTGGTCTGACAGAGGCCACATACCGCGCTGTGGGGCCACCATGACTGTGCCCGACAAGGTTAACCTTATTTGCTCCTGTTGCCGCTAAAAGTGTCTCGACCTGAGCCAATAATTGCTCTCCCCTAACCTCTGAACTATTCGTCGCTGATACTTGTGCAACGTATACGCTCGCGCCATCTTTGGTTAAAGATTCAGGCACCCCATAAAAGTAATCCACACCCGCTAACGTATCGAACCCAAATAAGCCATGTACCAACACAATGGGATATTTGGTTTCCGTGTATCCACTTACCTCTAATGCCGAAGCGCTTGTTCCTGCATAGGCACCCAAACTGGATAGGCAGGCGATTGTCCAAATTAATATCTTCTTCAATGCTCTTTCCTTAAACAAGTTAGACCTCTGATGAGTAAGAGAAACGTAGGTGATAATTTTATAAAACTAAAAAGAGTGACTCGAGATTTGTGATGTTGAACTGGAAATAAACAATAGGGATTAACATTAGGCAGGCGAAGATCAATCAACAAAAATAACAATAAGGTATTGATTAAATTAACATTTAATGGAGATTACGTGTTAATCACTTACTCTCGAGGTTTGAGAGCAATAACCAAAAAATCGTTGGAAGTTTGACATTTATGCCAGTTATTAAACACCAAGAAGCTGAATGTGTTGACGGTAATTATCAATTATCGATATAGGTCGTACCGGCCATTTACTTACTCAGTTATCAACAATAAACAACGTTTATTCGGCTTACCTACACATAAAAAGAGAATACAGTAATGAAAAATACGGCTTTATTACTCGCGTTAACAGTGCCGTTTGGTGCTTATGCTGCTGAAAATTCAACACCAACACCGGAATCTATTTCCTCTGCTCAAGTACTCAGCACACAAGATTCAGAAACCTACTCTTACGTCCGATGTTGGTATCGCACAGATGCCTCTCATGACTCAGCCGCTACCGATTGGAAATGGGCGAAAAAAGAAAACGGGGACTATTACACGATCAACGGATATTGGTGGTCGTCCGTCTCGTTCAAAAATATGTTTTACAGTGATACTCCGCAATCTGAAATCAAACAGCGTTGTGAACAAACACTCGATATCCAGCATGATGCCGCAGACATTACCTACTTTGCCGCAGATAATCGCTTCTCTTATAACCACTCAATTTGGACCAATGACAACGCTATTCAAGGAAATACGATAAATCGCATTGTTACTTTTGGTGATAGCCTTTCTGATACTGGAAATCTATTTAACGGATCTCAATGGGTTTTCCCAAATGCGGACTCGTGGTTTCTAGGGCATTTTTCTAATGGCTTAGTCTGGACAGAATACCTAGCAAAAGCCAAAGACGTCCCTTTATATAATTGGGCTGTAGGTGGCGCAGCAGGTACCAATCAGTATGTCGCATTAACCGGGGTATATGACCAAGTCACGTCCTACTTAACCTATATGAAAGTCGCCAAAAACTATCACCCAGAAAACTCGCTGTTTACGCTGGAATTTGGGCTCAATGACTTTATGAATTACGACCGAGAAGTCGCTGATGTCAAAGCCGATTTCAGCAGTGCTCTCATTCGATTGACTGAATCTGGAGCCAACAATATCTTGTTATTCACATTGCCTGATGCGACAAAGGCGCCTCAATTCAAGTACTCGACAGAACAAGAGATCATCAAGGTTCGTGGCAAGATCATTGAGTTTAATCAATTCATTAAAGTACAGGCCGAGTATTACCAAAACATGGGGAAAAATGTGGTGCTGTTCGATGCAAGTGCACTGTTTGCAAGCATTACCGACAACCCACAGCAGCATGGCTTTAGAAATGCGAGTGATGCTTGCCTTGATATCAATAGAAGCTCTGCAGCTGATTATTTGCGAAGCCATAGCTTGACCAATGACTGTGCTACCTATGGTTCAGATAGCTATGTATTTTGGGGCGTAACACATCCTACTACCGCTACTCACAAGTATATTGCCGACCATATCTTGGCATATTCGTTCTCTTCCTTTAATTTCTAGTGATTTAGCAACTGATCTGTATGTTCAGATGCCAAATGAAATACTAGGTATCAGTGGCTTACATAGACTACAGATACAAAAAAACCGCCTATTTAGGCGGTTTTTATTTATCTAAGTTTTATCAATAGAGCCTTTAAGCTGACTAGTGATTACTCGTCGTCCACTTTTGGCGCGACTTTCTTCTTAGGGATAAATACGCTATCACCCACAGCCACATTTTGATGGAAACTCTTATCGCGTTTAACTGGCTTCTTCGCTGTCTTCTTCGCTTGAGGTTTGCCCGCTTTCTTAGCTGGACCGCCCTTCTTGAAGGCTGGCTTACGAGGCTTGATGCCTTTGAACTTGCCTTTTAGCCCTTCAAGAACAGAGAAGTTAAGGTCTTGCTGCAGGTAAAGCTCAACACGCTTGAAGCTGTCCCAGTCTTTTGGACCCACCAAAGAAATTGCATCACCTTTATTACCAGCACGACCGGTACGACCAACACGGTGAACGTACTCTTCAGTGTGCTTAGGCATATCAAAGTTGATAACGTGGCTTACGTTTGGAATATCAATTCCACGTGAAGCAACGTCTGTTGTTACCAAGATCTTGTAAACCGCACGCTCAAACTGGCTCATGATGGCATTACGTTGCGTTTGGTTTAGATTACCACTCAGTGCAACCGCTTTTAGCTTCTTCTCGTTAAGCTTGTCGGTTAGACGATCAGTGTCAGCACGAGTTGCCGTGAAGATCATAACCTGACGGTACTCAGCCTCTTCCAGAACGCGGTCTAAAATCGCCTCTTTATGATCCAAGTGGTCACAAAGGTAGAACTTCTGCGTGATATCAAGGTGCTGCTCATTCGAAACACCAACAGAAATACGCTTAGGAGCGTCTAACATCTCATTCGCGATGTCGTTCACTTCAGCGTGATCAAGTGTTGCAGAGAACATCAAAGTTTGACGACGACGGTGCTTCGCAGCGTTTGCAATGCGACGAAGTTCAGGAGCAAAGCCTAGATCAAGCATACGGTCTGCTTCATCAAGGATAAGCGTTTCAACACCATCTAGGAACAACGAGCGGTGCTCTAGGTGGTCAGCAAGACGACCTGGAGTCGCAACGATAAAACGAGGATACTTACGCAGTGCTTTCACTTGGTCGTTAAAGTTCTCGCCACCCAAGATAAGCGCCGCTTCGTAAGACAAACCACCCAGCATGCTACGTAATTCACCGTAAACTTGCTTAGCCAGCTCACGAGTAGGAGCCAAAATTACACCACGAGGATCACGAGCAGAAAACGCTTTGGTTTTTAATGCCTTGTGAATCATTGGCAGAACAAACGCCAATGTCTTGCCTGAACCCGTTTTTGATGAAGCCAATAGATCCTTACCGGCAATAGCAACAGGGATCGCTTTCGATTGGATCTCTGTCGCTTTCTTAAAGTCGTAATGTTTTAAGTTCTTCAGTAAGCGGTTATCTAAGCCTAAATCTTTAAAGTGCAAAGGACTCTCCAGTCATGATGGTATTGAATAAAATTATTTTAACGCGACATGATACCGCGAAAATGCTTTATAAGGATAGAGATCACAGAAAATTTATCCCTACTAACAAAGTTGTCTAGAACATTGTATGCGTTGCTAGCAAAGGGTTAGCCCCATTCAATCGACGAAAAAGTCCTTCAAAAGCGGCCATCTCATAAGTGAGACAGAACGTGATGCTTAGCTAATTCCCTCAAAAATTTAGCAATTTCTTTAGTTATTGTTTTTGCAGTTAAAAAATTAGTCGCTACAATCATTAATGAAGCGACTATATGATAAAGAATGTATAGCGCATTTTTTGATGGTAAATAAGCAAGGAGTTCTTATGAATAAGACGTTAATCGCAGCTGCAGCCTCAGTTTTCATTCTAGCTGGTTGTTCTTCAGAGCCAGAAGAAGCTGCAGTATCAGAAATGGATCAACTAACTAACCAAGTCGCTCAACTAACAAGCGAAGTTGAAGCTCTTAAGAGTGACAAAGCAGCAGCAGAAATGAAAGCTCAAGAAGCTTCTGCAGCCGCTATGGCAGCAAAAGAAGAAGCGGATCGTGCTAACGACCGTATCGACAACATCGCTGAGTCTTACACTAAATAGTTTGATATCTAAGCGCGATTAAGCTGTAGATTAAATAAGTCGCAAAAAGCAGTATATAGAAAGCACCACCTCTTAACGGATGTGGTGCTTTTATTTGGGGAAAACTAAATAGGTTAAAAGAAGAAAGTAAACCGACTCTCAACAAAAGCCTACGAGTTAAAATTCAATCACAGGAGGTGCGATTTCAACAGGCACACCATTTTGAGCAAAGATAACCGCTTTGGCTTTTGAGTTTGGTAGATCGGCATCTTCAAGCCACCATTTCAACTCTACCGGGATTTGTAGTGATTTTTTAGAACCATCACTTCGAGTCAATGGCTCATGCGCTTCAACAAACACACTTCTATCTGGCTCTAATGAAACCTTGATCGGCTCATTAATAATGGTCACTTGCTCACCACGGTTTACCTGTTCAAAAAGCCACTCTATATCTTTAGGCTCCATTCGGATACAACCTGAGCTAACACGCAGACCGATACCAAAGTCTTTGTTAGTACCGTGTATAAGATAATCCCCCGCACCATAAGCAAGTCGCAATGCATATTCTCCCAATGGGTTTTCTGGCCCAGCTGGAACCACCCTAGGTAATTCGATCCCTTTCTCTAGATACTCTTCACGGATTGACTTCGGTGGTGTCCAGGTCGGGTTGGGTCTTTTTTGACTTATCTTGGTGATCATTTCTGGCGTATCACGTCCTACTCGACCAATGCCGACAGGGAATACGTGCACCTGGTTCTTCTCGGGCTCAAAGTAATACAGCCTTAACTCGGCAAGGTTAATCACAATTCCTTTTCTTGGGGTGTCCGGCAGAATCAAACGACTAGGGATACTCAGTACATAGCCTTCAGCAGGAAGGAAAGGATCAACGCCTTTATTTGCCGCCATTAACGAGAGAAAACCAATATCGTATTGCTTTGCAATGTTCGCTAGCGTTTCACCTGCTGCGACTTCGTGCTGTTGTATTCGACCTACAATGCGACTCTCTTCAGGAGGCAGTTCAAAGGTCGCCGCAGACACCCACGACGACACCATCCCAGCAGCAATCAAAGTACCTTTCACTGCAAACGTAGTTGCTCTCAATGCAAACGAAACGGTCTTGCGTATTTTTGTTGTCATGGAGTACAAAAGCGTCGAGTTAGCGCAATACAACATACAATTCCTTGGTTTACTGTCCTTATCAAAGTTTAGATTATCGTTGATTAAACGTCTCTACAACGAATTGTTACTTCAAACCCCATATGCAATCGATCTTTAATTTGAGTTTTTTCTTTAAATCACCTTCAATTATTCCACACAAAATCGATTGCCTTTAAGATTTCAACATATTTAGTTATCAATATTAATAAAACGATAATAGCAGAGCCATTTTGTGACTAGGGTCTCATGGAGCCTCGTTTTAACTCGCTAATATTGCCTCAACAAAACGAATTCAATTCAACAGAATCGGTAATTGATTAAATCCTGTTCCTATAATTACCGTTTAAACTTTGGAGAACGACCATGGCTACACCTCATATTAACGCTCAAGCTGGTGATTTCGCAGAAACAGTACTGATGCCGGGTGACCCGCTTCGCGCAAAATACATTGCTGAAACATTCCTTGATGACGTGAAGCAAGTTTGTGACGTTCGCAACATGTTCGGTTACACAGGCACTTACAAAGGTAAGAAAGTTTCTGTAATGGGCCACGGTATGGGTATCCCATCATGCTGCATTTACGTGCACGAGCTAATTGCTGAGTACGGTGTAAAGAACGTAATTCGCGTAGGTAGCTGTGGCGCAGTACGTGACGACGTTAAATTGATGGACGTTGTTATCGGTATGGGTGCTTCAACAGACTCAAAAGTAAACCGTATTCGTTTCAACAACCACGACTTCGCGGCAATCGCTGATTTCGGTCTTCTAGAAGAAGCAGTAAACCAAGCACGTGCACAAGAAGTTCCAGTTAAAGTTGGTAACGTATTCTCTGCAGACCTTTTCTACACTCCAGAAGCTGACCTTTTCGAAAAAATGGAAAAGCTAGGCATCCTAGGTGTTGATATGGAAGCGGCTGGTATCTACGGCGTTGCTGCAGACCTTGGTGCTAAAGCACTGACTATCCTAACAGTATCTGACCACATCATCCGTGGCGAGAAACTAAGCTCTGAAGAGCGTCAAAAATCTTTCAACGACATGATGAAAGTTGCTCTAGAGACTGCAATCAACATCTAACGATTTGATAAAAGATACATTGAAAGGCGTTACCCCGCAGCCAAGTTCACTTGGCTGCTCAAATAATCCCGAGGGGGAGATCGTGTCTAACGACAAGCTGCCAAAAGATGCGGATGGTTTGCAACTCAACTTTTGTAAAACATTGGCGTGTGACAACTTTGGCTTGAGCGATGCAAAACGTTATGTTTTGCAACACGCGAACCCTAAGCGTCCAGCGATGGTTTGTCGTGAATGTGGAGCTTTCCCCCCCTTACTTAACAATCGTGAAGTGTTAAGCGAACTTCATCGCCTAAGACAACTTCATAGCGATGGGCTCCCTGCTTGTCGTAATGACGATTGCGATAACTTCGGCTTATCGGTTCATACCCATAAACATCTTTATCATGCCTTCGGCTACAGCGGCGACAGGCAGCGTTATCGATGCAAAGACTGCCAATCAACGTTTGTTGACAAGTGGTCTGGTTCCAATAAAAAACTCCAGTTTCAAGAGAACCTCATGGGCTTACTGTTCATGGGCTATTCCGTACGTGAAATCTGCCGAAAACTAGAGATCAACCCAAAGACTTTCTATGACCATGTTGACCATATCGCGAGCCGATGCCGTCGCAAATTAGCGATGATCGATGCACGATGGGTAAATCATGCCAAAGACTATCAGTTCGCTTCCCATTATCAGCGCTTACAACCACAAAGTAGCAACGGAGTGGTTTGGATAGCGACGGGTGAGGCGCATTCTGGCTATATCCTTTGCCAACACGTGAATTACTCACAAAATGAAGAGCCATCAGGGAATGTCGATCACAACCCTTATGATGATGTGGCGCGCTTTGTATCTAAAGAGCACTCTTCAGAAGCGAATCTTGAACTGCCTCAGCGATCAGACAAACTCAAAGAGCGTATTGAACAGCAATACCAAGTCATTTTGGCAAGAGGCAATGTTGAAGACCCAATGGGTAACCTCACAACGTTTAGCTACCCTTCGAAAGGGGCGCTCATTCGACCGCCTTATACGTCTTATGCTCACTTCCTGCATGTGCTTGATATGTGTGATGAGAACAAACACGTTGCGATCTATATGCCACAAGATCCATTACTAAGATCTGCCGCCCTGAGCGTATGTTTGCCGCGTATCCAGAGTCAAAATATTGACCTTATGTATGTAGAAGAAGACGCAGGCTGGCAAGACGATCAAAGTTTTGAAAAGATCGATATCGTTCACATGAGTTGGTGGCGCGATCGCTGGGCTATTGCCAATCAAGGTGATAAGCAGAAAGGTATCTGCTACCTAACAGGCAGTAATCCGGAGCCAAAACAGTGGTTTAATACCGCATCAATTCAACAAACCAAGTTTTATCAAGAGCGTTTTCAGGTGCTTTTTGATAGCTTTATCAATGAGCCAAGACGTAAGCTTCGTCCAGGCGGCATTCTTCCATTACTCGACATATTCAGGGCTTGGCACAATCTGTGCTATCAAGATAAGCAAGGACTCACTGCAGCGCAGCGCTTAGGCGTAGCAGAGCACCCATTGACGTTAAAGCAACTACTTTCATAAAAACAAGCGCTCTAGATAATTATTCGGGAACTCATTGATTTTAAAGTAACAACATGAGGCATCCCCCATAATTGGAAAAGATTCATGTTCCTTTAGTGCTCTGAGAAAGATAATTGGTGCTTATCCTAAATCACACTCTTATAATGATTGTGTTATCAATATGTTCGATAATTATGGATCTAAGCCTTGGACAAAAATCAGTACCTTCTTGAAACAGAACTAGAACAACTCAAAACTCGCGTCGACTCTGAACCATTGGTGATCCTAGAGATTGCACAACAATGCCTCGTCAGATCCGAACAAGTTCTGTTTGAAGAAGGCGCGATTCAGTCGCTAATGTTGATGGCGAGATGTTGCTGGAACCTAATGGATTACCAAAAAGGGTTAAAGTACATTAAGGAAGCCTATAAGCGACAAAGCCGCTTAGATACCGATCTTTTTCTGCCCGAAATCCTCCATTTACACGCGCTCCAGTTCTGGGGACAAGCTAAGTACTACTCTGCACAACAGTTCTGGATCAATGCGTTAGAACAATCAGCGCTGGTCGATGAGGTCGAGATTCAAATCGAATGCCTCATTGGCCTTGGCAACATCTGGCGAATGACTCACGAATATAAGCTGGCTCGCTCTACACACCAGCTTGCCGTTAAAGTAGCCAACAACAGCCGTATTGGTTGGTTAGAAGGTAAAGCAAGAATCCTTCTCGCATGGGATTACTACCTACTCAACAACTATGTTGAAATGCTGTCAGTATTAGATGGTGCAGAGGAAGCGTTAAAAGAACATAAAGACAACACTTGGCACGCAGAAGTATGGGACTTCAGAGGCTTAGCTCTACTTGGCCTTGAGCGCTTAGACGACGCTGAACGTGCAACAGCCAAAGCGCACAACTTGGCAGTTGAACACAACCTAGTTTGGATGAAAGCGCACTCGTATATCAGTCGTGCTCGTCTAGAGTTGCTACGAAAAAGACCAGAGCAAGCTGCGGAACTGCTTAGGCTTGCGGAAGAGTCAGCAAACGAATTTGATAATGGTGAGCTACTCAGCCAAATCTGTTATCAGCAATCTTTGGTCGCAGAAGAAAACCAGGATTTTAAAGCCGCTTTGATCGCCTTTAAAAAGTACCGTCAATATTCTATCGGTATGCTTCGAGAACAGACTACTCGAGTTGGTCTAGATAAAGCGCGCAGCTCCAAACGCCAACTCGAACAGAGAGCGAGAAAGCTCATCAACCGTATTCGTGGCCAACACGAGTATGACCCTGAAAAGCATTTCTCTTATGTCGTGTCTGAAACCTTTTGGTGGGAACAGCTGGTTCTGTTCAAAACAGAGCTTAAGCGTTCAAACCACAGCATTATCATGTTCCAACACGTCGATCCTGACTATTTAGATGTCTGCACCGAAATCGCTCACACCTTATGTAATCAAGATGACTTCATTTCAAGGCTCAGTTCTGAGCGTGTTGCTCTCATGCTCTCTGAAAAAGGCGAAGCCGCAGAGCAAACCTTCCAAACTCTAAGTACCATGCTTGATATTTATCCATGGCATCGAAAAGGATTAAAAGGTTCAAAACCAACCGTCAGCCTCAATGACATTTTGACGTTCCCATTCACTCTTGAACAACTAGAAGAAGACGATGCCGAGGTAAGAGTTTGATGGAAACGCTACTAAGTAAAATCACCGATGCAGGTCTAGACCCTTCTTCCGTTTCAGGTGAAGAAGCGATCATATTCTGGAACCATATTCGCCAGCATGTTTCGACAACCAAAACCGAGCAAGCGCACTGCTATATCATTAGTTCGGAATATCGCGCTGAACTGCAGCAAACCCAAACCAGTATCGAAGAACTTAGACTGGCACTCAATCTATTAAATTTGCCAACAGATATAGAAGATATTCTGACCGTCAAAACCAGCCTAAGTGATCGCTTGGTAGAAGTTGGGGATTACACTTCGGCGCTTAATGAGTTCGTTAGCTCATCATCCATCGCGGTTGAACATGGCTATATCGATGAATACGTAATGGCAATTCTAGGCATGGGTAACCTGTGTGACGCTTATGGCGACCACAGTAGAGCCCTTCGTTATTACCAAAAAATCAATAGCATAGACCATGCGATAAGTAGTCGCTCGCTTCGTCTCAAGTTCAAACTTCATATGGTCGCAAGCTTACTGCTACTCAACCGCATTACTGCCGCTAGCGACTTACTCAATGAGTGTGAAGAACTCAGTATTCTGGTCAGTAACAAGCTGCTTACCGCTCAGATCTTGCTTTACCAAGCAAAAGTGTTGCGTGCAAAGAAGAAATATCACGAGGCGCTCCGTTGCCTGTCTAAGATTCAATACTCTGCTAACAACACGCAAGCAAGTTGGTTAGCAACCATGACACGTCTCGAGCTCGCTCATTGTTTAAGTGCCATCGGCAAACAAGAATACGCCAGCATGATCTTGTCGAGTACAGACAAGCGCATGAAGGTTTACTCATCCCCTGTACTTGCTAAACGTTTCTATGACTCACTTAGTGATGTATGCATGAACCAAGGACGTTTTCAGGAAGCACTAAGCTACGAGAAAAAAGGCTACCGAATTGAGACGGATCTAATGAAACAGATCCCAATCAGTGAGCTGGGAGCCAGCCAACTTCGTCGCCTGTCGAGATTCGAACTGCAACTAAAACTCATCCTCTCTGAACAAGAAAACAGAGAGCTAAAAGAGACAACCGAACAGCACAAAAACGCTGTGGCACAGCTCCAACAGGATGTGTTCACCGATCCATTAACCGGTTTGCACAACCGCCGATGGTTAGACGTGAAGCTAAAAGATATGTTGTTACACGACACCTCTTTCGCACTCATGGTTGTCGATATTGATCACTTTAAGTCGATCAATGATGAACTGAGCCACCTAGTGGGTGATAAAGCAATTGTGAGTGTCTCTCAAGAGTTAAGGTCATACTTCAAGTTCCGAGGCGCTTCCTGTGTCAGATTCGGTGGAGAAGAGTTCCTAGTCATTCTTGAGAATACCGACATGGCAAAAGCAGAAATGCACTCGGAGAATTACCGTGAGCGCATTTTCCAATTTGGTTGGCATGAAATACTCGGTGAGCGTGGCTTAACAGTCAGTATTGGTATCACGATGCATCGTGAGGGAGAGAATACACAGCGTACCTTCTATCGAGCAGACAAAGCCTTATATCGTGCAAAAGCAAACGGTCGAAACCAAGTCTGCACCGAGTAATGAAATAGTTAAAGTAGTGCCGAGCCACTTAAGCTCGGCACTATCCAATAACAAAACAATAGCTTGCTTCAAGCTTTATCTATTCATGAAAAGACGTTATTGATAGAAGAACAAAGATATTCCACCTACTGCGGCAAGCGTGCCTATAAGACTCTGTTTTGAGACCTTCTCCCCTTTCAACGCATAGATCACCAGAATAAAGACCGGACTGGTCGCTATCAATGTTTGAGCTATCGCGGGATTGGCATTTTTTAAAGCGATTTGTTGCAACCAAAGCGCGAGAAACGTCCCAACAAAAATTGCGCTGAGTAACCATAGCTTGTCGAGTTTAGTCATCTCCCACAAATCCCTTTTGATTGATGAGTAAGGTTTATTCTCAACAAAAGGAATAATAATCATCACCGCAAACACGCCGATTGCCAGGCGAATCAACGCCCCCAACAATGGTGGGATATCACCAGCGACCAAAGCATAGTGAGAAATGACCACACCTGAAGCTTGGCACACACTTGCTACTAGCCCGTATCCAATGCCGCTCCATTGCGCTTGGTTAGTTGAATCATCACTCACC
This sequence comes from Vibrio sp. 99K-1, assembly GCF_013114585.1. Lineage (NCBI taxonomy): Bacteria > Pseudomonadati > Pseudomonadota > Gammaproteobacteria > Vibrionales > Vibrionaceae > Vibrio > Vibrio sp. 99K-1. The sequence goes on along the minus strand of NZ_VTXF01000006.1, from coordinate 58,704 downwards.
GAATTAGATGGCTGAAATACTACGAAGGTCACCGCTAAAGTGGTGATGACGACACCGAGCCAACTTTGAAGTGTCAACGCAGCACCTAAGAACATCAAAGCCAGCACACCAGAAAGAGGCGGAGCTAACGATTCAAGCAGCAGTGTCTTATTGGCACCAATTCTTTTCAAAGCAGCGAAGTAAGCACTGTCACCAATTGCGATTCCAATAATTCCTGAAATCGCCAATATCCAAAAGTGATTAGCACTCAGTTCAAACTCTGGCATTTGGATGAGCGGCATCACAAGCAGCATCATGACTGAAGCAACCAAACCCTTGATGATATTGAGCTGCATTGCTGAGAAACGATGCCCAAATTGCCCATAAATCCAAGTCGCACACGCCCACACGATAGCGGCACCGATCGCCGCTATTTCACCTATATACATTTGTATCCATCCTTGTGGTTATGTGCATCCCGCATATTTCAACGATCACTATTGAGTCAGTATGACAAACAAGATAACAGAAATAACTCAATAAATTAGAGAGTGATTTTATAAGTTCCAATAATGACATCGCTCACATTAGAAGCAAAAACACATTATTTATAACTCGGTAAATCATTTTGATAACAATTACTTGGATGATAGCGTAGTATATTTATAACTAATATCTAACATCACAAGGATCTGTTATGTTTTTAGACTACTTTGCGCTCGGTCTACTGATTTTCGTAGCATTAGTCATCTTCTACGGCATCATCGTCATTCACGATATTCCCTATGAAATTGCGAAAGAACGCAATCATCCTCATCAAGATGCTATTCATGTCTCTGGCTGGGTTAGCCTTTTCACTCTACATACTATCTGGCCGTTTCTTTGGATCTGGGCGACATTATGGCGCAAAGATCGTGGGTGGGGCTTTGCCAAACTCGAAGAAGAACAGCACGACATTCACCACCGTGTTGATATCTTAATCGACCAAGTGAACACTCTTCAGGAAGAAATCTCACAACTCAAGAAAGCAAAGCCAGAGCAAAGTAAGCAAGATAACGATCAAAATAAAGCTCAAGATCAGGAGGTTAAGTAATGGATTTACTGCTGATAATGACCTACGCGGCACTGTGTATCACCATTTTTAAGGTGTTCAACATTCCGCTAAATAAATGGACTGTCCCTACTGCTGTTCTTGGCGGTGTGATCATCATCGGTACTTTGATCTTACTGATGAACTACAACCACCCTTTCACTCAGATTGGTAACCAAGTTTACTCAACAACGCCTATCGTTTCAGGGGTTAGAGGTAAAGTAATTGAAGTGCCAGTAGAGGCAAATAAGCCTCTGAAAAAGGGCGATATCCTCTTTAAAATCGATCCTATTCCGTTCGAGGCTGAAGTCGCAAGATTAGAAGCGAAAGTAAAGGAAGCAAGCCAAGGTGCGCTAGGAATGGAATCTGACGTTGCTGAAGCTGAAGCTGCAAGAATCAAAGCTATTGCTGAGAGAGACAAAGCTCAACGTGAGTTCTCTCGTTACAAACGCGGTTACGACAGTGGTGCCTTTACTGAGCAACAACTGGATACTCGCAGACAAGCGTATAAAGCATCAGAAGCTGCCGTAAAAGTGGCAGATGCGACTTTAGAAAGAGCAAAAATTGCTTTGGATTCTGAGATCGGTGGCGAGAATACAGCAGTATTAAGCCTATTAGCTGAATTGCGTAAAGCTCAGTTTGACTTAGAGCAGACCGTGGTTCGAGCGCCTACCGATGGCTACGTGACTCAATTAGCACTGCGCCCAGGTGTTATGGCAGTGCCACTGCCACTTGCTCCGGTGATGACTTTTGTTCACACAGAAGACCAGTTCTACACCGCAGCCTTTAGACAAAACTCTTTGCAGCGCTTACAACCAGGCTATGAAGCAGAGTTCCTGTTTAGAGCATTACCAGGCAAAGTATTCAAAGGACGCATCGAAGAAGTGATTCCAGCCATCGGTGAGAGCCAATTCCAAGCGAGAGGTGCGCTACTGGGTACTGAGGCATTGCGTACTAGTGGCCGTGTGTTTGTGAAATTGACCATTACTGATGACCTGTCTGATTTCCACTTACCTATGGGTACAGCAGTAGAAGTTGCAGTTTATTCAGATAGCTTCACTCATGTATCTATCATGCGTAAAGTACTTATTCGCATGAAGAGTTGGCAAAACTACCTATACCTAGATCACTAAGCCAGGTATAGGTTGGTCAAGAACTGACTTAACACACTGTTAATGTGAATGAAAAAGCCAGACCTGCTCTGGCTTTTTTGTTGCTTGATTAACCATAAACCAATGCTTTTTACATCATATAAACTTATCTGGATGGAATTTTAGACATCTAGACACTTACCTTCCCTTATGGAAGGGTTCTACTGTATAATGCGCGCCTTATTTTTTATATTTGCCTAAAAAACGATCTCGATGAGATACCTACTAAAAATGGCGAATATACGTTCTTTGTTATTTTTATCTTTCAGTATTTGAGGTTACCTATGAACTTTTCAGCTAAAACAGTGGTTGTCATTGCCATTGGTGCAGCACTTTACGGCATTGGTGGTTTACCTATGTTTGGTGTGCCAGTGTTCGCTAATACGACATTAAAACCAGCAATGGCGGTGTTAGCACTGTTTTCTGTTTTGTTCGGCCCAATTGTAGGTTTCTTAGTCGGCTTCATTGGCCACTGGGTAACAGACCTATTCGCAGGCTGGGGTGTATGGTTAACTTGGGTATTGGGCTCAGGTATTGTGGGTATGATCATCGGTTTATTCCCGATGTTGACCAAGAACCGCCTTCAGCAAGGTGAGTTGCCTATGAAAGACTTCGCGCTGTTTGTGGTACTTGCCCTTGCTGGTAATGTGGTCGGTTACGGATGTTCTGCATTCCTAGATACCATCCTTTATGCAGAACCGTTTACTAAAGTCTTCACTCAACTGTCTATCATTGCAGCGGGTAACACCGTTCTGATCGCTGTTGTTGGCTTACTGATCCTTAAATCAGTCGCTAAACGCAACAAACAAAGCCGTAACCTGACTGAGGCATAAGCGATAATGACTATAGCATTTTCGAACTTCTCTTTTAGATATGAGTCGCTGGATAAACCGACGCTAAAAAATATCAATCTAAGGATAGAGAAAGGAGAGAAAATCGTCATTATTGGACCAAGCGGCAGTGGTAAATCTACCCTAGGTCAGTGTCTTAACGGTCTAATCCCTCACGCGATTAAAGGTGAGGTTACCGGTTCTTTAGAGATCAACGGCAAGAACATCTCTAAGTTTTCAATGCACGACTATACCGAGCAAGTCGGCACGGTATTGCAAGATACTGATAGCCAATTTGTCGGCTTGAGTATTGGCGAAGACATCGCATTCGCTCTGGAAAACCAGTTAGTGTCGAACATTGATATGTACCCTCTGGTTAAGTCGACAGCAAAAATGGTCGGCTTAGCAGATATGCTTGATCGTTCGCCACATGATTTATCAGGCGGTCAGAAACAACGCGTGTCATTAGCAGGCATCTTAGTTGATGACGTTGACATCCTGTTGTTTGATGAACCTTTGGCTAGCCTTGACCCGAAAACGGGTAAAGCGACTATCGAAATCATCGACCAGCTTCATAAAAAAACCAACAAGACTATCGTAATCATCGAGCATCGTCTTGAGGATGTTCTGCACCGCGATATCGACCGAGTGATCTTGATGGAGCGCGGTGAAGTTGTTGCGGACATGACACCCGATGAAATCTTAGCTTCTGAACTGCTTGAAACACACGGTATTCGTGAACCGCTTTATTTATCTGCTCTTAAGGCAGCGAAAGCACCTTTGACCAGTGAAGATAAACTATCAAACCTCAAAGCTCTCGATTACAAAAGGTTCCGTCCTGCAGTTCAGACTTGGTTTGCAGAGCGCCCGACTCCAGTTGCCGAGAAACAGTACCAACCTTTGCTTGAGGTCCACGGCCTGACTTACTCTTACGATGGTGAAAAGAACGCTCTCGAAGATGTTAGCTTTAAGATTGGTAAGGGTGAGTTCGTTTCAATCTTAGGCAAAAATGGCTCCGGCAAATCAACCATCACCAAGATTATCATGGGTGTGATTGACGCAGATTCAGGGTCTTCGTACCTCAACGGTGAAGACCTGTCAGAACTTTCTATCTTCGAAAGAAGCCAGAAAGTCGGTGTAGTGATGCAGAACCCAAATCATATGATCTCGCATCATATGATCTTTGATGAAGTTGCATTCGGTCTGCGTAATCGTGGGGTTACAGAGCAGGAAATCAAAGAGAAGGTGGAAAACGTTCTTGAGCTGTGTGGCTTGAGCAAGTTCCGCCACTGGCCAATCGAAGCGCTAAGCTACGGTCAGAAAAAACGCGTAACGATCGCTTCTATCTTAGTATTGGAGCCAGAGCTTCTGATCTTGGATGAACCGACCGCTGGTCAAGATTACCGTAACTACACCTCAATGCTGGCGTTTATCCAAAAGCTTAACCGCGAGTTAGGTATCACCGTCGTGATCATTTCACACGACATGCACCTTGTTCTAGAGTACACCACACGCTCAATTGTCATTGCTGACAGTAAGCTGATTGCCAATGCCGCGATGACGGAAGTATTCAGTCAGCCATCGCTGTTAGAACGCGCAAATCTTTGTACCACCAGCATTTATGAACTCGCGACCATGATGAAAATCGACGACACCAATGCATTTATGCAGTACTTCATCGACTACGAGAGAAGCTCGCTATGAATGCATCAAAAGTAAAATTCGGCATCAACTACATTGATACCAAATCACCGCTGCATGCGTTAAACGGCATCACTAAATTTGCTCTTTTCTTAGCTTGGGTGACTGTTGTATTAACGACATTCGACCTACGGTTAATCACGTTACTCATCCTAACGGGGCTTTATCTACTCAAGCTAACCAGAGTGCCGGTTAGGGTTTATAAGCCGCTGTTACTTGGTACGGCTAGCGTACTGAGCCTGAATGCTTTATTCATGTATCTACTTGCGCCTCAACAAGGTACTGATCTTATCGGTAGCGAAACACTATTACTTGCTTTGCCTGGTAACTACTCGTTGAGCCAAGAGACATTGTTTTACTTGGTGACCGTAACACTTAAGTACATGAGCATGTTTCCGATAGCGCTGATCTTTGTATTCACAACGCACCCGACTGAGTTTGCGGCTAGCCTCAACCGCATTGGTGTTCCTTACAAGATTGCCTACGCAGTGAGCTTAACGCTACGTTATTTGCCAGAAGTTAAGAAGGATTTCGTCAACATCATGCATGCCCAACAAGCTCGTGGTGTTGAACTATCTAAGAAAGCGCCACTTCTTACACGCATTAAAAATGTTGCTAAAGTGTTAGGGCCATTGATTTTCTCAAGCCTAGATAGAGCAGATGAAATATCGAATGCTATGACGCTGCGTGGCTTTGGCAGACACAAGTCTCGCACTTGGTATAGCTACGCACCATTAAAACGTATAGATTTTATTTGTCTATTTATCATTGGTTTAATCGTGATGTTGGCTATCGCGAAACGCATTCTTGAACCAACGTTGTTTTGGTATCCATTTTAGTATCAAGCTAAACAACTAGTTAAAATGATACACCGCTCAATAGGGCGGTGTTTTTGTTTTACCTATCCACTTTTGAACAAAACTTAACCGAACAAACCATAACCATCGGATTTTGACGATAAACTGACCGTTTCCTCACATCTTTGGTTTGAATTCTAATTTAGAAGCTCTTAATATTCTTTTTACAGAATGTTGCGCGAAATAGAGATTTGTAATGGCTCGAATTACCCAAGTACAGAAACTAGAAAACCAAAAGCACTACGATGAGATCGTACTAAGCCTTTTTCTAGCTGAAGGACATGAAGCACTAACTTATGCAAGGATTGCTCAGGAAATTGGCATTAGTTTAACAACGCTTCAGGGTTACTACCCATCGACTCGTGCTATCCGCTCCGTATTACATCAACACATGCTTTCGATTGTTATTGAGAGTTTAGACTTCTCGTCTGAGGAAGCCTTTGTTCAATCATGGCAAAACGCTTTAGATAATGAACAATTCCGATACGTGATCAAGTTGATGTTCTTTCATGCTTCGCAAGTGAAAAGCCCTGAAGAGTTCAATATCAGCTCAGATGGTGAGTTTCGAGAGAAAATGTTTGAGAGCTTTGGTAACGATTCAGTTCGACTCCTTGAAACTGTGGTAGGACGTTCAATGTTTTATCTAACGAACTTCAAACAACACTGAGCAAATACGTCACCCCATTGAAAAAGGAGCTTTAAAGCTCCTTTTTTGTGCCTAAAACAAAACAACTGCAGAATACCACTCCATAGGCACACCCATGTTATAGATAATTATAATGCCTTGTAATTAAAACTAATTTAGCGCTATAACGTATAAATTCATTGTTATTTATTTGTTCTCGGTACCTTACATACCTAAACTTTCTCAATATGAAATAGACGACTATAATTTTAAAATGTCTCGAATTACTAAAATACAGAAACTAGAAAACCAAAAGCACTACGATGAAATTGTACTCAACCTTTTTCTTGCTGAAGGTCATGAAGCACTAACTTATGCAAGGATTGCTCAAGAAATTGGTATCAGTTTAACGACGCTTCAGGGCTATTATCCAACGACTCGTGCTATCCGCTCCGTATTGCACCAACCCATGCTCTCGCTCTTCATGGAGTGTCTCGATTTTTCATCAGAAGAGGCATTTATACAGTCATGGGAGAACGCCCTCGATACAGAGCGTTTCCAGTATGTGATAAAATTAATGTTCTTCCACGCATCACAAGTTAGTCACCCCGAGGCCTTTGATACGACCTCGAAAGGTCAGTTTCGCGAGAAAATGCTGGAGAGTTTTGGCACCGATTCGATTCGGCTTCTTGAGACCATGCTAGGACGCTCCATGCTCTATCTCACCAACTTCAAGTAGCTCAGATCAATTTGCTGAAATAATAAAGGGAACCTCTAAGGTTCCCTTTTTGTTCTGTCTAATAAGTGACGTATCTTCGTTAACTAGTTCAGCTTGTAGAAAACCGTTGATAATGGCGGCAAACGCAGCTCAATCGATGTCGCTAAGCCTTCGCTTTCCACTTGTTCAATTTCAGCAACCTGCTTCACTTCAAAACCACTACCTGCGTAATCTACAGAGTCGGTATTCAATAGCAACTTATACTGACCTTGTGCCGGCACGCCTAAACGGAAGTGCTCGTGAGGAACTGGCGTAAAGTTCGATACCACCAGCACACGCTCACCAGATTCACTGATACGCTCGTGAGCTAGAATGCTCGCTTCCGCTGAATCCTGTAGACGCCATTCAAAACCTCGTGGGTCGAAGTCCAAATCATGCATCGCAGCTTCATTACGGTAAAGATGGTTCAGATCTTTGGTTAGCTTTTGGACACCTTGGTGACGTTCGTAGTCGAGTAAGAACCACTGCAGTTGGTCATCATGGTTCCACTCTGCTGTCTGGCCAAACTCAGCCCCCATAAAGTTAAGCTTCTTACCCGGCTGTGCGTACATGTAACCCATGTATGCGCGTAGGTTAGCCGTTTGCTGCCACTCATCACCCGGCATCTTGTTATGGATAGAGCCTTTACCATAAACCACCTCATCGTGAGACAGTGACAATACATAGTTCTCACTGTGTGCGTAAACCAGTGGGAAAGTAATCGTATCGTGGTGGTATTTTCGGTTAATTGGATCTTCTTGGATGTAAGATAAGCTATCGTGCATCCAACCCATGTTCCACTTAAAGCCGAAGCCTAAACCACCCATAAAGGTCGGTGCAGAAACACCAGGGAAAGCCGTCGATTCTTCCGCAATGGTCATCGCATTCGGGAAATGTTTGTAGACTTCTTCGTTCATCCATTTCAATGTCGCGATGGCGTCGTAGTTCTCATTGCCGCCATCAACATTCGGAATCCATTGATCGTGGCTACGCGAGTAATCGAGGTACAGCATTGAAGCTACGGCATCCACACGAATACCATCAATATGGAATTGCTCGAACCAGTACAGCGCGTTTGCCACTAAGAAACGACGTACGTGTTCGCGACCTAAGTCATAGATGTACGAGTTCCAATCCTGATGCCAACCACGACGCGGGTCTGGGTCGTGGAACAGCGGTGTACCATCGAAGTTAGCCAAGCCGTGATCATCACTTGGGAAGTGTGCTGGAACCCAGTCAAGTACAACGCCTAGACCGGCTTGGTGACATTGGTCTACGAAGTATTTGAAGTCATCCGGTGAACCAAAGCGGCTGGTTGGCGCGAAAAGACCAACAGGCTGGTAGCCCCATGAACCATAGAAAGGGTGTTCTGAAACTGGCATCAACTCGACGTGAGTGTAACCAAGCTCAGTGAGGTACGGGATCAGCTCTGCTGCTAACTCGCGGTAGTTTAGAAAATCACCTTCAGCATTACGCTTCCAGGAACCAGCATGTAATTCATAGAACGACAGTGCTTCTTTACGCTTCTCTGTCACTGGGCGATTTTGCCATTTGGCATCTTGCCACTCATAACGAGCGTGATCGTAAGTCACAGAAGAGAACGAAGGGTACTGCTCAGAGTAGAAACCCCATGGGTCAGCCTTGTGAGGTAAGCCTTCACCATTTGGTCCTTTTAATTCGAACTTATATTGAGCGCCCTCTTCCAAGTCTGGAATGAATAAGCCCCAAATACCGTAGTCCAAACGTTGCATAGGGTGGCGACGACCGTCCCACGAGTTGAAGTTACCTACTAAGCTAGCCGCTGTTGCATGCGGTGCATAAACCAAGAAGCGAGTACCAGAAATTGTCTGACCATCACGCTCTAGCGTAACAAACTGAGCCCCCATGTGATGGTACATATCTTTAGGTGTGTGAAGGTCTTCATAGCTCGCGTACAGATCATGATACTGGTAAGGATCATCGATGATCTGCTCTACTCCCGCCCAATCAACTGCAAGCTTATAGTGAGTAAAACGCAAATCTCTTTGTTGCTTAAGAATGAAGCCACTTTCATCCTCTCGCTCTAACTCAATACGAGGTTCCTTTCCAACAATCAACTCGACTTTATCTGCCCCAGGGATCCATACGCGTAATGCACCTTGAGCTGAAGGTAAGTACGGCCCTAAAAACGCAAACGGGTCAGTGAAACAAGCCTGTGATAGTTGGGTATATATTTGTTTTTGCTTTGAAATCGAACTTAGTTCCAAAACGTTTCTCCCTAACCAAACATCCAAAAAATATAATACAAAAATGCCCGCTATTAGTGCGGGCAATATAACGACGATTTATTCTACCAGATGAGCATTCATTATTGAGTGACCAAGGTTGTAGTTTCGTACGCCGTAAGCAAAAAACCACCTATTTTCAAAGCCACTCAAACTCATCATTTACCTGCTTTTTCTCGAACTTCTGTTAGCTTAGAAGCAATTCGATTCACGCCGTCATGAGCAAAGATTTCGTCTAGGTTCATCGATAGTTTACGACGCCAGTTTGGGTACTCATCTACAGTACCAGGAATGTTTACTGGCTGGTCCATTTCCAACCAGTCTTCCAATTGAACACTAAGTAGTGTTGAGCCACCGGCAGCAACGTGCAGTTGAAGTGCTTCCGCAAGGTATGAGTCCATTGGTACTTGGCTCGCGTCACGGCCTACACCTTCAGGTAAGAAACCATGCCATGCCACAGAGTCTAAGATACCTTGCTTACATTCAAGACGGTCATCAAACAAGCCGTTCAGCTGCTCCTGATCTGGGTACAGACCAATCTCTTGACCCATTTTCAGGTCATCGCAGTGCCAGAAGCCACGTAGTGTTGGCATATCGTGAGTACATAATGCCGCCATCGACTGTTCAGCATAATGAGCAGGTGAGATGAAACCACCATCTTCTTCTGATGTTTCGAAGAAGAACACCTTGTACGAGTGAACACCCGCATCAGCCAAGATATCGACAATCTCATCCGGCACAGTACCTAAATCTTCACCGATAACGCTACATTGGTAACGATGAGATTCAAGAGCAAGAATTGACAGCATGTCTTGAACTGGGTAGTAGATGTAAGCGCCTTTCGTTGCGTCTTCACCTTTTGGAATCCACCATAGACGAAGCAGGCCTAATACGTGGTCAATACGCAACGCACCACAGTGCTTCATGTTTGCTCGAAGCAACTTGATGTAAGCATCATAACCCGTCGCCTGAAGTACTTCTGGGTTTAGCGGTGGAAGACCCCAGTTTTGACCCAATGGACCAAGAATATCTGGCGGAGCACCGATGCTTGCATCCATCACAAGATTACCTTCATCAGCCCAAGTTTCACTGCCTGAATCCGCAACGCCTACCGCTAGATCTCGATACAAGCCAACCGCCATGCCTTTTTCTTCTGCCAATGACTGAGCATCGTTGATTTGGCAGTCAGCTAGCCATTGTAGGTACATGTAAAGATGTACTTTATCTAGGTTGTCTTTGATGTACTTTTGAGTAGCTGGGCTGTCGAATGTACGGTATTTCTCAGGGAATACCGGCCATCCCCACATACCAGAATCTTCAGCATGCAATTCACCGTGCAGAGCGTCAAAGGCCGCTTGGTGCATCAGGCTATCACCGCCCTCTTCAACAAACGCTAAGAATGCTTGTGCGCGATCGCTGTTTTTGTCTAAGTGACGAGTTTTAAACTCTGTAAATAGCAGAGGCAAGATGCTCATCTTCAGCTCAGACACTTCGGTGTAGTTCACCCAATGTGCATCACGTGCTTTCTGAAGGCGCTGTTGGAACTCTGCGCTGCCTACTGTTTGTTGCGCTTCAGCGCTTAATGCAAATTCAGGAACTGAGCTCACATCAATGTATAGGATGTTCAACCAACGACGTGAAGACGGGCTGTATGGGCTCGCACCTTCTGGGTTCGCTGGGAATAGAGAGTGAATTGGGTTAAGACCCACAAAATCACCACCACGTGATGAGATGTCAGCAACCAGCTGTTTCAGATCACCGAAGTCACCGATACCCCAGTTATGCTGAGTGCGCAGTGTGTAAAGCTGGACACTTGGGCCCCAAAGCTTTTTGCCTTCTTCAATTGGCGACTGCTTAAAGCACGCTTTAGGTGTAATAATTAGCGTCATTTCGTAAGGCTTTTTACGGCGCTTACGGCTCACAATTAACTTGTGGTAACCCCATGCCAGATCACTTGGCAATGCAAACACTAAAGGGCCACCCTCTGCACGCTCATCACGAACGACTTGAGATTGAAGATAGCCTTCAAGTACCTCTCCTTGCTCGGTCTCTAAACGCCAGCTGAACTCACTTTCACGAGCGCTTACACCTAGATTCAACGCCACTTCTACTGGCTCACCATCACGCAAGACAAGAACTGGGTCTAGTACATCTTTTTTGTGTTTTCTTTCTGCTGACTTAAGCAGTGCATCATCGCTGCTTGTATCGTAGCCCAATGAAGCCAGTAGAGATGTAATTGTCTCATCTGATACCTGTGCTTCATCGCCCCACGCACTAACGTAACTGTCGGCAAGGTTTGCCATTTCTGCGACTTGTTTTAATACGGTCTGTTCTTTCATCGCTCTCTCCGAAAACGTTCTAACGCTTTCAATTTTGTAGGGTTGTTATTTAATCTGTTACTAATCAATTAGCTTGTGACAATCAGTTTGTGAGCATTTCTATCGGAGCTAAGCCATCTGTTTGCTCACAAGCTAATTGAGCCAAGGCAGAGGCTGCCTTGGCTGCGTTGGAAGTATTAACGGTTAACCGCTTCTAGTTTCCAGATATTGTTCACGTAGTCGCGGATAGAGCGGTCTGATGTGAACTTGCCAACCAATGCGGTGTTAAGAATCGCTTTCTTAGCCCAACCCGCTTGGTCTTTGTATTGCGTGCCCATGTCTTCATGCGCTTTCACGTAAGAAGCAAAGTCAGCAAGACATAGATATGGGTCACCACCATCTAGCAGGCTGTCAAACGTTGCACGTAGAAGGCCTGGTTGACCTGGTGTGAACTCTTCACCAGTTAGTAGATCAAGTGACGCCTTCAGTAGTGGGTCTGCATTGTAGTAATCGTATGGGTTGTAACCCTGAGCTTTCAGTGCTTGTACACCATCAACGTCTAGACCGAAGATGTAGATGTTCTCATCACCCACTTCTTCACGGATCTCAACGTTCGCACCATCCATCGTACCGATAGTTAGAGCGCCGTTTAGAGCCATCTTCATGTTACCCGTACCCGATGCTTCTTTACCCGCTAGCGAGATTTGCTGAGAAACGTCAGCCGCTGGGATGATGATTTCCGCCATGCTTACACGGTAGTCAGGGATGAATACCACCTTAAGCTTATTACCGATGCGAGGATCGTTGTTGATCTTCTCGGCAACCTTATTCACTGCGAACATGATCTCTTTCGCTAGGTGGTAACCCGGTGCTGCTTTTGCTGCGAAGAAACATACGCGTGGCTCACACTCAAAACCAGGTTCGTTAAGGATGCGGTGGTACAGAGATAGAATGTGAAGCAAGTCTAGGTGCTGACGCTTGTACTCGTGCAGACGCTTGATTTGCACATCAAAGATAGCGTTAGTATCTAATTCGATACCCATGTTCTCTTGAACCCAATCAGCAAGACGCTGTTTGTTTTCTTTCTTAACCGCCATGAATTCTTTTTGGAATTTCGCGTCTGTCGCGTACTTAGCAATGCCTTCTAGCTGCTCAAGTTTCGCAGGCCACTCTGAACCGATCTTATCTGTGATTAACGCAGACAGACCTGGGTTACAGAACTTCAACCAACGACGTGGTGTAATACCGTTTGTTACGTTAGTCAGTTTACCTGGGAAGATTTCGTTGAACTCAGGGAATAAGTCTTTCTTAACTAGCTGAGAGTGAAGCGCTGCTACACCGTTTACCTTGTAAGAGCCAATTACACATAGGTTTGCCATGCGAACCATGCGGTGGAAACCTTCTTGGATGATAGAAAGCTTCGCTTGCTTCTCACCGTCACCAGGCCACATCTTACGAACTTCTTGCAGGAAGCGGTGGTTGATTTCAAAAATGATTTCCATGTGACGTGGAAGTAGACGCTGGATTAGCGACTCAGACCAAGTCTCTAGAGCTTCTGGAAGTAGAGTGTGGTTCGTGTATGCAAATGTGTGTGCACTGATTTCCCACGCTTCATCCCAAGATAGGCCGCGCTCATCGATAAGAATGCGCATTAGCTCTGGGATCGCGATTGTTGGGTGCGTATCGTTTAACTGGATAGTCTCTTGCTTAGGAAGATCCGCTAGAGAGAAGCCTGCTGCTTCGTGACGACGTAGGATGTCACGTACAGACGCTGCAGAGTGGAAGTACTGCTGCATTAGACGAAGCGTTTTACCCTTCTCGTGGTTATCATTCGGGTATAGAACCTTAGTGATGTTACCAGCATCGATCAGTGCGTGTTGCGCTTCGAAGTAATCACCGTTGTTGAAGCTTGCTAGTGAGAATGGTGCAATTGCCTGGCATTCCCAAAGACGCAGTGGGTAAACCGTGCTTGACTCGTAACCAACGATTGGTAGATCCCATGGCATTGCTTTTACTTCCATACCTGGAACCCAAGTACGCACTTCTTTACCGTCAATGTATTCAACTTCAACATGACCGTAAAAACCAATGTGTTGCGCAAGTTCTGGACGAGCGATTTCCCATGGGTAGCCTTCAACGCCACGCCATGCATCCGGTGCTTCTTTTTGACGCCCGTCTTCGAAAGACTGCTTAAATAGACCGTACTCATAGTGTAGGCCGTAACCTACTGTTGGGAATTCTTGTGCTGCACAAGAGTCCATGAAACATGCTGCTAGACGACCAAGACCACCATTACCTAGTGATGGATCACGTTCTTCTTCTAGAAGGTCCGTTAAGTTCTGGCCTAACTCTTCCATCGCATGCGTGATCTGCTCATACAGACCCATGCTAATTAGGTTGTTACCCGTTAGACGACCAATCAAGAACTCTAGCGAAAGGTAGTTTACGCTCTTCGCATTTTTGATTTTCTCGTCATTTTCAGTTTCTAACAGGTCAAATGTTGTAAGTTCGGCTAGCGCGCGACCCATTGCTAGGTACCATGCGCGGCTATCTGCGTTTTCTATAGTAGTTGCGTAGGTTGCAGATAGATGTTTCTTAACGCTTTCTTGGAACGACACTTTATCGAAAGTTTTTTGCTGAGTTGGTTTCATTTCAGAAATCTCGCTTTTAATAGTTCTAATTCATCTGTGACATATCGTGCATGGTCACTAGAAACTAAACATCCTCCCGCTAACGCGCCAAACTAGGAGTAGATGGGAGGGCGTAGGGGGCGTACCGACATAGGGTTAGTGATCTGACTCTCATGTTCTGACTTCGAACAAAAACTTGGAGTGACTAAGATCACAAGCTCCCGTTCGATAACTTAACTTCGATTGATGTGATTTTTATTTGACCTAATTACAGTCATTGTCAAATCTGAGTTTCAGATCACGAAAATAATTTCCGGGTATCATCTTTTGCATTAAATACAGTGCAAACAGAAACAAAGTCACATTATCGAACCACCACATTTTGTGAGAAAAGTCACAAATAAAGGGCGTAGAGATTCAAAAACATGCAGGAGTGCAAGGTTTCTGCGGAGGATCATAGTCGGTGTCGTTTTGCTTCACGTAATATGAGTAAAGACTTAAGTAATTAGGCTAGTGTCATTGGACAGCACTCAATGCGTGCTTGATAGATTCCAGACCATAGCCACGGAATAGGTGTAAAACTTCGACATGTGGATCCCTTCGAAACTGACTCGTCCCGGCCGCTTACACAATGCAATTCTGCGTCCTAGGGTTCTCGATCTGCTTCAGAATGCAGATTGCTATAAACTCGTACTGTTCCGCTCTCCAGCTGGATACGGCAAGACCACCATGGCTGCCCAGTGGTTGGTAGATAAGCCCAACGTAGGTTGGTATAGCATCGATGATAGTGACAACGATGCCTTCCGTTTTATCAACTACCTACTTCAATCACTCAATAAAGCGACGCAAAACGCCTGCCCTAATGCGCAAAAGCTGGCAGAAAAAAGACAATTTTCATCGCTACACTCTCTATTAAGTGAAGTGTTCGCCGAGATGTCTGAGTTCCATCAGGAATGTTTCCTCGTATTGGACGACTATCACTTAGTGAACAATGACGACATCCACGAAGCCATGCGCTTTTTCCTTAAGCACATGCCCGACAACCTAACGCTTGTTGTGACCAGCCGCGGCACACCTCCACTTGGAACGGCCAACCTGCGTGTTCGCGACTTAATGATCGAATTAGGCAATGACTCTTTGGCATTTGATACCGAAGAGACGACACGTTTCTTTAATCAACGCGTTGCCGATGGCATTGATGACACAACCGCCGATAGTATTTGTAGTTATGTAGAAGGTTGGCCTTCTGCACTGCAACTTATCGCGCTTCAAGCACAGCACCAAAAACGCACACTGGCGCAGTCTGCTGAGTCATTCTCTCACTTCAATCATGCTCATTTGTGGGATTACTTGGTTGAAGAAGTCTTCGACCTGCTAGACAAAGAAACCCGCCAGTTCTTGATGCAATGTTCTGTACTTGATCACTTTAATGATGAACTGGTATGTGCGCTCACTCAGCGTGAAGATGCGCTTGGAATGATCGAGTCTCTCAACCGATTTGGTCTGTTCATCTACCCTCTTGAGGGAGAGAAGAACTGGTATCGCTTCCATAACCTGTTTGGTGAATTCCTAGCTCATGAACGCCAAGCTCGCATTCCGCAACAAGAAGCTGAACTGCACCGCAGTGCAGCAAAAGCCTGGATCAAACAGAAGACACCGCATCAAGCACTGCGTCACGCACAACGCGCCGATGATCCTGATTTGATTGTTCAAATCCTCAGCGAACACGGCTGGCAGATGTTTAACCAAGGTGAGTTGTCATCACTAGAGATGGCAATTAAGCAGCTCACGACCGATCAGCTCTACAGCGAGCCAAAACTATCGATGCTACGGGCATGGCTAGCGCAGAGTCAGCACCGTTATGATCAAGTGGGTACCTTGTTAGAAGAGGCAGAAACTCAGTATCAAGCACGAAACATCGAGCTAGATACTCAACAACAAGGCCAGTACAACGCCTTACGTGCACAGGTAGCCATTAACAGCAACGAACCAGAGAAAGCACTCGAACTCGCAGAGCTTTCTCTAAGCCAGCTTAATACCACGGTTTATCGCAGCCGCATTGTGGCAACCTCAGTTGTTGGCGAAGTCAATCATGTCATGGGTAACCTGAGCCGCGCTCTACCAATGATGCAGCAAACTGAGAAGTTGGCTCGCCAGTATCAGGTTTACCATCAAGCACTGTGGGCAATTCTTCAACAAAGTGAAATATTGATTGCTCAAGGCTACGTTCAAGCGGCATTTGAATTGCAAGACAGCGCGTTCAAGTTGATTGAAGAACATCAACTTCAATACGTACCTCTACATGAATTCTTGCTACGCGTACGAGCTCAGATCTTCTGGTGTTGGAACCGTTTAGATGAAGCGGAAGAGTGTTGCTACAAAGGCTTAGATATCCTCGGTCACCACTCTCCAAGTAAACACCTTCATAGTTACTCAATGCTAGCTCGTATTTCATTGAGCCGTGGTGAGATCGACAAAGCGTCGAAGTTTATTGACCAGATCCAACACTTGTTACGCCAATCAACCTACCACGTTGACTGGACGGCGAATGCTTCACTGTCTCTGATCTTGTTCTGGCAAGTGAAAGGCGATAAAGATGCAATCCGTGACTGGCTAAGCGTTGCTGTAAGACCGGAGTCTGCTAGCAACCACTTCTGTCAGCTTCAGTGGCGAAACATCGTGCGTGCTCACATTATTCTTGAGCAATATGAAGAGGCTGAAGAGGCATTAGCATTCTTAAAGAGCGAAGCACAGCGCTCACACTTGATTACCGATACGAATAGAAACTTGATCGTCGAGGCTGTTTTACGCACGCAAATCAACGATGAAGACAGCGCACGTGTATTACTTGAAGAAGCCCTACACATGACCAACCAAACAGGCATGGTCGGTAACTTCTTGGTCGATGGTGGCACTATCGGACATATCTTAGATAAGTTGAGCAACAAGCCAGGCCTAGGTGATTTAGAACGTCACCGAGCACAACAAATCATGAAGGATATCTCGACCACTCAGCGCAGCCGCTCAGTTCACTTTGATGAAGACTTTGTTGAAAACTTGGTTAATCACCCAAACATTCCTGAACTTGTACGTACCAGCCCACTCACTCAACGTGAATGGCAGGTACTGGGCTTGATCTACTCTGGCTTCAGTAACGAGCAAATCGCTCAAGAACTGGATGTAGCAGGCACCACGATCAAAACTCACATTCGAAATCTTTATCAGAAGCTCAACATTGCTAACCGTAAAGAAGCGATAAGCACAGCAGAGAATTTGTTGCAGTTAATGGGTTACTAAACGGATTCGAAATTCGAGAAAACACAAGCTGGTCACCGACGGTGGCTGGCTTTTTTTTCACCTGAAATTCAGAGCCTGAAAGTATAGAGGCGGGAGTAGAAAAAGGAGAACACCAAATGACAGGCAAAAAAATAGCCAACCGCAATAATCGCGATTGGCTCTATATATTTGTGAACAAATCATAGGTTCACTAACAACGTCAGTTGGCTAGGTGACCCTCGGCTTAAGAAGGGTCGATTAGTACTATGCAGTTAGCGTGCCAACTTTAATTAGGCATTTTATAAGCCCTGCATCGCATAAAAGCGGCTAATTTTACATGCGAATTGCAAAGTGCATTTGCATAATGCAATCAAGATGCAATATTGATAAGAGACCAGTTTCATCCCTAGCATTAATGATAAATTACTAAGTGACTGTATTTTAAATGTTAGGCAGATATTCACATCAACGTATTGCCTTACAATTAAGAGAGTAAGAAAAGCACCTTCTCAGTAGCATATTCATACTTTTTTGACAGCAAAGTTTGTATACTGCACGAAATCACCCTCAACTCTATGAAGCAATGAACTACTTAAGTACTTTTTTCAAAGGCATGGCCATGGGCGCGGCTGACGTTGTCCCAGGCGTTTCAGGCGGAACCATCGCATTCATCACAGGTATTTACGATACGCTTTTAGAAAGCATTCGCAGAATTAACCCTAGCGTACTTGGTTTATGGAAGCGCGAAGGCTTCAAAGCCGCGTTTAACCACATCAATGGCTTTTTCCTAATTTCATTATTCGCAGGCGTGTTCACCAGCATTGCGACATTCGCAAAACTGATTTCTTGGTTATTGGTCACCCACCCAGTCCCACTGTGGTCTTTCTTCTTCGGCCTGATTTTGGTGTCGGTGTTCCATATTCTTAAACAAGTAGAAAAGCGCGATATGATTCGATTCGTGTTTTTACTGCTTGGTGTTGCCTTTGCTTATAGCATTACAGTGCTTAAACCACTGCAAATGGAGCCAACCAGCATCAACGTCTTAATTGCGGGTGCGATTGCTATCTGCGCGATGATTTTACCCGGTATTTCAGGCAGCTTTATTCTGCTCCTGATTGGCATGTATGGCCCAGTGCTTGGCGCCGTTAAATCATTTCAAGTCGATGTACTTGCGCTATTCCTTGCTGGCTGTGTGATTGGACTGCTGACTTTCTCACATGTACTGTCTTGGCTATTGCGTTCATTCCGCGACTTCACGCTTGTGTTCTTAACTGGTTTGATGATCGGTACGCTGCCTAAGATCTGGCCTTGGAAAGAGACCATCAGCTGGCGCATCAACTCTAAAGGTGAGCAAGTGCCTCTCATTCAAGAGAACTTGTCTCCATTTAACTTCGAAGCCGTCACCTCTCAGCCTTCTCAACTGACCTTGGCTGTGATCATGATGTTGGTTGCCATCGCATTAGTTCTTGGCTTAGAAAAGTTTGCCGAGCGCAATGCTGACTAACCTCTAACAATCGAGCGGCATTTCGCATGTAGGGTGCTTTCCTTAAATAGCGACGTGTCAGTAAATTGAATCAAAGCGAAGCTACTGGCTTCGCTTTTTTATATCTACCATACGCACAAAATTGCTTTTTGATACAAGCACGTATTGAGTGGTGTGATACCATCGCCGTTCTTATAAAATCAAATGAGAACACGACATGCACCCAGCATTAAAGGTTGCTGCGCTCGGTATTGCGCTGGTCGCTGGCTTTTATGGACCACAGGCAGTCGAGCAATTTAAATCGGTAGTAGAGAGCCACTCTCCTGACGTCAATTTAGATGACTACTGCATGCTTTCAACAACATCGTGTGAGCAAGACAGCGTTGCTATGACCCTTGAGCATGAAACAGCTCAACCTCTAGTCCCAACAAAAATCAAAGTGGTGTGGGAAGGCGCGGCCTCTGAAACCTTGATGCTATCGCTGACCGGTTTAGAGATGGAAATGGGCTCAGCACGTTTCCAATTAAAAAATACTGGTAACAACATCTATGAAGGTGATGTCATTTTACCCGTGTGTACCATGGATCACATGACTTGGCTTGGTGAGCTCACCGATGGTGTTGAAACCGTAAAACCTGCAATAAGGATGACAAGATGAGTAAGAATTGGTCGCTAGCGCTGGTTGTAGCGTTTGTACTTGGCTTTGGAGTAAAAAGCTATCTCGATGGTCAAACAGAGGCTCAAGAGCAACACGTTGAAAAACAACAATTCTCCGAAACAACGCTTTTTGGAAAAGACAACCAATCAATAAAACTCTTTGACGAAACCGATGACAGAATTCGTATCGTTTACTTTGGCTTCACACGCTGTCCTGACGTTTGCCCAACATCATTAGCAATGCTAGCGGGTGCGCTCAACCAGACCTCTGATGAATCGAAAGCCAAGATTCGTCCTATGTTTGTTTCTCTTGATCCAGAGCGTGATGCCGCGGAAGCGTCATACGAATACGCGCAGTACTTCAACCCAATGATTGAAGGTATGAGTGGCCCATTGGATGTCACCACGAATCTGGCACATAAATACGGTGTTATTTTCCGAAAGACACAGCTTGAAGGTTCCGAGCTGGAATACACACTCGACCACAGCTCATATTTCTACTTTTTAAAGCCCAACGGTACCTTGATTACTAAAGTACCGCACACGTTGACGCCTGCGCCAATTGTTGAAGCCATCAACACATTGACACGCTAGTGTGCTAAGTCACTCTAGAAGCAGCGTGTATAAAAATAAAGAACTCAACTAATCGAGTTCAAAACGTAAAGTCAGGTCCCAGACCAAAACATAAAACAATAAGGACAACAACATGAAGTTAAAAGCACTTGCTCTAGCAGGCTTATTGCTCACCCCTCTTGCTCAGGCAAAAAGCGACATCATGGTACATGACGCGTACGCTCGTGCGACACCGCCAACGGCTGTGAACAGCGCAGTATTTACGACCCTGATGAACCATAGTGACAAAGACCGCGCTATCGTTTCAGCGACAACACCAGCAGCAGGTAAGGTAGAGCTTCATGATGTGATCGTTGAAGGCGATGTAATGAAAATGCGTCAGGTTCAACAGATCACAATCCCAGCAAATGGTGAAGCCGTACTTAAGCCTGGCAGCCTGCACATTATGTTGTTCGACCTAAAAAATGGTCTAAAAGAAGGCGAGCAGATCGAAATGACACTGACTTTCGCAAATGGCGAAACACAAACTTTCGAAGCACCAGTTAAGAAAGTGATGAGTGGCATGAAAAAGATGAATCACGATCATCACTAATTCTAGAAACTGATGCTCATGAGGCTTATCAAGAGCCAAAGCACATCAGTGAAAAATTAGACAAAATAAGCCACGATGACTTCTCGCCATCGTGGCTTTTTGTTAAACTGCACTCGCTTTTTATGCAAAGCCTAACCATATTAATAACCAAGGAGAAGAGAAGATGATTGTAATGAAAACACTAAAACTGGCAGTAAAAGTAACGCGTTAATTTTGTTTGGTTAAACCAACTTTAATTCCGAACTACCAACATTAAGCCACCAGCTGGCTACCGCACACTTTTACCCGGTTTACATTTGATCGCACATGGTCAAAGCATGCTCATTATGCATGAATCAATCCGGGGTCCTATCTATTGAATTCGACCCAAACTCTAAAGCATTTTTGACGTCCCGACGCTTTTGGGCTTTTAACGCTTCTGATCTCACCAACAATAAGAGATCTCACAAGAAGTTAATGCTCTCACAAGAAAAGAAAGCTCGCACGTCTGGGTAAATAGACATGAATTCACAAGCTGCATTTTCTCATCCAATGTCACTTCAACAACTTGGATGGCAACCTGTATTCCAACAACAACTGACACTTGAAGATTACGACCATTCAGTGATCGCCCGTATCACCGCGCACCATCGCAGTGGCTACACATTGGCTTCTGAACAGGGCGAAATCACTCTACCTATTCATCACAACCAACCTGCAATGACGGTTGGCGATTGGGTAATATTGAACTCTGAACTGCAATTCGATCGCTTACTAGAACGCCAATCGCTCTTTAGCCGAAAAGCTGCGGGCAGTCGTGTGGCTGAACAATATATTTCAGCCAATATCGACACAGTGTTTATCGTGGTTTCATTGAACAACGACTTTAATCTGAGTCGCATTGAACGCTACCTGGCACTCGCAAATGAAGCACAAGTTGAAGCGGTTATCGTCCTGACGAAGAAAGACTTGTGTGACGACTACGAAGACAAAGTACAACAGGTACAAAGCTTAGACCCGATGCTCATGATCGAAGCGGTCAACAGCCTAGATCAAGGCTCAACCCAAGTACTTTCACCTTGGTGTAAAATCGGCAAGACCGTCGCGCTAATGGGCTCTTCTGGTGTGGGTAAGTCGACTTTGGTTAACTCATTGCTAGGTGAAGCATCGCAGGCAACTGGTGGTATTCGTGAAGTAATCACACCTACCCAAGTTACGTACTAACTACACCTTGCTATAGCACTCTCATGTATTACAGTTATGTTACTAGCCCGCAGAACGTAACATGCATTGATTAGCTTCTAGCTGCTCAGGATCCAAGAGAGAAATGTGATTGAAATTAAGTATGTAAAAGTAAACTTAGGACAACTGCCCAGTTTCAAGAAAGAACTGGTTAGTGTGCCTAGTACTGGTCACATGATTCGCTCAATCCATTACCAAGTCCCCCACGTTGAGAACAAATTCCCTGTACTTATTAGCGATACCCAATTGAAAGAGTGCTTAGAAGCAAACTTATTCTTAGATTATCGCTACAAGGGTAAGTTTATCCCTCCCCAAAAGGGAGGGCAGAAGAATCTTCTCGGCGGAGTCCAAGTCAAGACAATTAAAAGTATTGCTAACTCTCTAAAGGCGTTCCTTACATGGTTTGAATCTGAGAAGCTGAGTTTTGATTCTCTTTATGCTGTCTCAATCACCGATGAAGCTAAACAATGGCTTCCAGCATATCGCTACCGTAAACACCTAATTATTAGGGTTAATAAGCGAGAATTAGATCTTGATACAGCCAACCTCTACATCGCGCATGTACGCCAATTCTATGAGTGGGCTTATCAAACCAAAAGAATGGAGAAGCTTCCATTTACATATAAGAACAAGATTGTAAGGAAAAATAAGACAAACTCGGAGTTTGATCTGCTTTTCTCGTCTCCATTTCAATCAAGAGGTATTGAAGTGACGACCAGTGATCTAAAAATCCCAAGAAAACACAAGCAAAAGAGGTTTAATACTGAACTTACTCCTTTCAATAAAGATGAGATAAACCTTCTATTTTCCACAAAATATATAAAAGGCGGAGCTCGACGATTGTGGTGTGAATTAGGTCTATTTTGCGGGTTACGCGCAGTTGATATTGTTGAGCTAGAAGATACAGACATAGTTGACATTAGTCTTTGTAACACAGATGTGTTCACTGTGACTTTAACGGGTAAACAAAATAAAAGTAGGAAAATTCATGTAGCTAGAAGCTTAATGGGAAGGCTTTGGGATTATAAAGTTTCAGCAGTAAGATTAAGTCGTATCGCCAAATGGGAGGTTAGGTTCGGCACAGAGCCTACAAAAAAGCTTTTTATTAATCGGTCAGGCAATAAACTTAATACTGGTTCCATCACAAATATCCCCTCGAAAGTAAACGCTGAGTTATCAGATTCACCTCTAAAGCTCGAAAGGTCGTTTCATGATTTACGAGCGACATTTGCAACAAGCTTAGCTATGCAAATGTTGAAGCAAAACCTACCGTTAGGTTTTCTACAATATAAGCTAATGCAGCTTATGGGCCACAATCAATTTTCTACGACCGAAAAATATATAAATATGGCACGTTCGACATCATTCAACAAACAAATGTCATGTTGGGTTGAAGGGATATTCAAAGGCATTGAGGACGAAATAAAGAAAGAAAAAGAAGGAGGCTTTAGATGATTCTTACAAGTTCCAACCTTATCGGTAGAAGCGTAAACCTTGAAAGAATTGAAAAGCAAAGCCCTCAACTCGCCAAGGATATTTGTTTCTGCTACGAGAAAAGAATGAAACAAGCCGATAAATGGGGGGGAGCTGAAAGTACTTTTTTTATAAAACTAAGCAGCCTCTTGAGTATATTTGAGCACTCTATTGACCGCCTACCCTACACATCAAAAGAAACTTTACTCAAACTTGGATTGAGAGCTTTGGAAAGTAACAACCTCTGGGTAGAGCTTGAAAACTCAGGTCATTTAGAATCTGGAGTAAGAGAAAGCACGGGATATAGAGCCTGCAAAGCATGGCACACTCTTGCACAAATCTATTTTAACGATCCCGACCTTCTCCCCCCAAGTAAGTTCAACCTTAGAGGATACATCACTGATATATCAAAACTCTATGCTGGTTCAGACGTACTAGTTAAAGACTATCGATGTTTTTTAGATCGGCTCGCAAAAGGAAGCTTAAGACTCAATACCATTAAAATAATGAAAGCGAATACACACGGAATCATCGTACACTTACTAAAAGACAAACGGTTTCGTCAACAACTTTCAGAACACGGCTTAAAGGCTTTTGAACGAGATAATAACTTACTTAATAGAGCAAAAAGTTATAGTCACTTCACAGAGAGTTCCTTTAGAGCGCTATTGAAAGGTTTAGATATCAAACACTTTCAGACGATTAGTATTGAGTTGGCAGGTTCTAAGGTTGACTGTACTGAACTACATAACTTATCACCAGCCCTATATAATAATATGGTTAATTTTGCTTCATATATTGAAAAAGAAATTGACCTAAAACCCCAAACACGAGTCGACAAAATCTCATTTTTTAAGCGTACCCTTACACTCCTTAAAAATAATCTAACTGAAAAAGAATTTAGTACAATTGTAAACAATGGTGTTCAATCACTTCTTCAATTTGATGGACTACTACAAAAAATATTTGATTGTAAATATATTTCCAATAAAGAATTCAATCTAATCCATAGTGTTTGCAAGGCTAACTACCCCAAAGAAACACCAGAAATAAACTCCCTAAGAAAATTCCATTTATTATTTTCTGGAGTAGATAAAAATAGAGATTTGATTATAGACTTCAACCCAATCAACAATATGTCTGAGAAGCTATATCAAGATTTAGAATACCATTTAAAACATACGAAAACTTCGATGGATGAAAAAGTCTACAACGAGACAACTTTACACCACAAATATTCTCAACTTAAAGCACTGTTAAACGTTGTAACAAAAAGCTTGAAGTATGAACATTTATCTATACTGAGAGCACATGGAATGAGAGGTTTTGAAGACTCGAGCTTCTTAGTTCAAAATCATATATTAGCCGAGCTCCAAAGCTATGTAATCAATGATGGAATGAACAGGACTACAGCCAATACGTATCGGGATAGTCTAAAATGGTTCCTAAACGAATTTGGGTTAACTTTCACTAACACTTATCCAATACCAATAAGTAAAGATAGAGAATATACAAAACATATTGAGTCAAAAGATTTTTATTCCGAGTTAGAATGCAGGGAATTAGCATTCCATATAGAGAAAGTACTAGCAAAAAGAAAAACCTCCCTGCGCACTAAAGTCCTATTATACTACGCAAAGATTCTTTTAAAAACAGGGTGGAACGTAGCTCCTACCCTCGCGTTACAATGCGGTGATATCATTGAAATTAAATCCCCTCTTTCGAATAAAAGTGAGTACGCGGTAGTAATTCAAAAGGCAAGAGCTGGTTATCGGAGTGATAGTTATACTTTTGACCAAGATAGCGTAAAGGAAAGTTCCCTTCGCAGTGCCGCTCTCGATATTATATATGTCAGAGATGTTCTCACTAAGAAGTTAAGGCAGAAGTACGCGGGAGTAGAGGGACATGAATGTATTTTTATTTTTGAAAAAAAAGGGAAACTAATCAGGCTTCAATATAGTTTTCTGAAGAGTATTAGCCATATTTTAGCTACAGCGGGTTGTAAGATTCCGTTTATTCAAGCAAAAGTACGAAAAGGTGGTCTCAACCATATTTACCGTAAAGTCAGCAAAGACATTAGTAGATATACAGCAATATCTAACCACTCTTTTGAAGTCTTTGAATCGCATTACTTTAGAGAGGACCCTAACCAGTTACGCTACTCACTTAGTCAAGCAACCAGGATAATGGGCAATTATTTTACAGGAAAAGAAATTTCACGTGAGATAAAAATCTTAACAGATGAACCGAGAGAGTCACACCAAGTAACCCCTTCAGGCACGTGTCTTTCACTTGAAGAAAGCGAAGAAGCAATCAGATACAGAAAGGAACATCGAAAGATTCCCATCAATGATAACTCTCAGAAAAAACAATTTTGCGCAGATTTTCTTAGTTGCATCTGGTGCAAGTATTTTCGGATTGTATTAGATCCAGAACACGTCTGGAAACTGTTAACGTACAGAAACTACATTTTAAACAGTATGGAAGTTTCGATAACAAGTTTAGACAGTAAGCAAGATCAAGAGGCTCAAATAGACATTCTGAAGCAACGAGTTTCGGATATTTTAAAACACTTACGTGAACGTGATAATAATGTCGTAAAAGAAGGGGAAAAGCTGATAAAGGACCATGGCATGCACCCTGATTGGGAGTTTACGATGCCACCCCTTGACAATATTGGGGAACATTAGAATGGCAGATCTAAATGAGATCATTACTAAAGTTACTGAAATTGATACTAATATTAAAATAAAAGCTCTAGCTAAAAAGCAAATTAATGAACTTGCGGATCTTATTATTTGGGATACACCTTACGCAGAGAACAAGCCTATTAGATTTGGGAGCAACTCGTTTAAACCAACTACGAGTACTGGCTTACTTTTTGACGCCGACTCTGTCTTCTTCAACTATGAGCTCAAAACAATTGCGATTGTAGCTACGCATATAGGAACCATAGAAGGAGGAAAGCCATATAAGTGGAGTACCGTTGCACCTCGAATCAGAAAACTGAAAATCCTGAGCAAATTCATCTACCGAAGAGGGTTTACTTCCTTTAGTGAGTTAAATGAGTTGTCAGAACTTCGACTGAGAAACTTAATTAGTGATTTCCTTTTATTACCTGTAAAACAAGGGGGCCTTAATTCGAATGTATCAACGTCAATATGCAAGATTGCTAGAGAAGCTTTACTCTTTCTGAGTACCTATCAAATTGTCTACTCTTGTCATTTTGACGAAGTGGTGAATACTCTTACAGTGGCTAAGAGTCAAAAGCATGAAACCGAAAATCGCCTCAAACACCCTATCATACCAATCAGAATATTAAAGGCTCTAATCTCTGATATAGAATTCTACATTGATGACATTGAGAGTAATTTAGCTGAATTTTTAGATTTATCAGAACGAGTAAACGAATCTATTCGAACTTCGAAAAGCCAAAAAGACCCAACGTCAAAACCCAAAGCACGAAAAGAATTTACCTCCTTAAAACAACACATAGAAAACATACAACACCTTAACCTATATACTGCAACATTAGTTCTTACTTTTACAGGGATGCGCTACAGTGAAGTTGATGCTCTTAAGAATGGCTGTAATACATACAAAGATGAAAGTGGCGAAGATGTGTACTCTATTCGAAGTACTCTAAGAAAAACCTCAGATGGCGAAATGCAACTTGATTGGATCGCGAACAAGTTGGCATGTAAAGCTATCAAAATTCTAAGTCAGATAAACAAGGTCTATTTACAGAGGGCAGAGACTTTGTTGGAGCACAATTACCATACCCCCACGAGCCACAAGGCTGAAAGGCTAAGAAAGTCTATTAAAGAGGACCGACTTTTTGGCTTTGCTCATAATGAGTTCAACGCCAACCCCATTTTTCGCACAAGCCTAAGTGAAACGCATGGAAGTGTTAGTTTAAAGGCTCTTAGCTACCACGTCTCCCCCAAAGATGTCTCTCAACTTGAAAAGATGGATTGCAATTATCAATCAACATCAGCAAATTCAGGTAAGAGAGGAGTCAAATACAGAGGAGGAGAACTCTTCAATTTTACTCCACATCAATTCAGACACACTTTTGCATGGTTCATTATTGCTAATCAACTTGGCGATTTGGACGATATTAAGTACCAATTCAAACACCTCAAGAGAGCAATGACAATGGTGTACTCTGAACGAGGATTTAAGAGCCTTGACGAATTAAAATCGGTAGTAAAGTCTTTTGAAAGATACCTAACCTCACAAGTAATAGAAGATATCGTCACGTCAGCCCAAAAAGGGACTGTATCGGGTGGAGGGGGGACGAGGCTATCGCGCTTCATCTCAAGATTAAATGAAAGTACACCAGGTATAATATATTCAACTGAGCACCAAGGGCATTTCAACAATGTTCAAGAATTGGTTGAGTTTGCAATGAAGTACAGCGATGGCATTAGAGGCTTACCGCATGGTTACTGTACTAAAGGTCCTGAGTGCAAGATAAAAAACGCAGCCGACCCTTCACATTGTTTGTATTGTGATACGTATTTTGCCACTCCAAAGCACCTTCCCTACTGGGTAGCAATTAAGAATAATTGTCGAGCAAAAATCGAACGAATAAAGTCTCTGCCGGACCCATCTCGTTATAAAGCATTTCTAACGGCACTTAAAGACAACTTAGCGTCAGCTGAAAAAGTGATCGCAGATTTGACCAATGGTCAGGAAATAGTACACAGAAGTAACGAAACCTAAATATAAACGGGTGATAGGCATGTCAGCATCATTAATACCTGTCATATTCTAACAGTAGAGGGATTGAAAATGTCTACTCGTGATAAGTTGAAGCAAGCCCTAAGCTCCCTAATTGATGAAAGAGTGCCAATAACAGTCTCAGCAGTAGCCAAGCGCTGTGGAGTCTCACACTCATTAATATACAACAACCATCCAGACATCAAAGATGCCATCAAAAAAGCTAAAAACAGGCAGAAAGAACAACAACAAGCTGAAATAAGTCGAACTGAGAATGAAAAGTTAGTAAAAAAGGTCTCTGCATTAGAAACAATACTTGAGAAAAGAAAGGGCCGTGACGACCAAGAAACAATTAACATACTACTAGCTCACATAACTGAGGTTTACTCCATGTATGATGTCTTGCTTAAAGAGCGAAATGATTACGCTGAACGCTTATGCGAACTTGAAAAAATAATTAAGTTTCAATAACTTAAAACCAAGAAAAGGTCTGTGTTCTTGTCTCACTTTTTATAGAACCCAATAAGTAATGAAGAAAAGTTAGTGATTCATGCATTAACTTGAACTTAACTTTGGTAAAGAAAAGCCGAACTATATGATTAAGGCGCACAACTGAAAGTTTACCTAAGTATTTTGTACAATATATAAAACTGTAATAAAAAAGAAGACCGATTCGAGCATATAATCTTCAGAACCACAGTTGTTGCAAGTACGACTTTTCTAGTTCCGTATCTAGCTATTCAAAAGAGTTTACTGTAATTGATCTGATAAATCTTTAGCACTCTGTCTTAACAGGTTTTCTTTCCTTCAGATAAAGTACTTAATACGTTTGTTAATACGTTAACCTTTCCTAGCAAATGTGCCGAACGTTGTTTCGATTGTTGTAACAAGGGAATCAACTTACTCTCAAGTGCAGGGAAGCGGCATCTTAGTGATTGGTATTCATCTATCTCACCGAGCACTACCTCTAACTCACCTTTGTATTCATTACTCTCGTTAAACAAAACAGAGTAATCTGAGTCACATTCTTTAATAGAAGCTTCACACTGCTTTGCTTTGCGAGGTTCAACCTGAAGCAACCCAAATTTCTCAGTTTGAAAATATCGCTTATTCCAGCCTTTACCCTCACTGCGTAACCAACCTCGTTTCTGATATTGCCATATCAGACGATAAACTCGCTTTCGTGCTACGTGTGGCTCTTGTGGTCCTTCTTCCAGGTCTAATAAAACACCTCTGGCTTCAGTCACAGAAAACCCATCCATAACTTTTTCAATCAACAGCTTATACATGATGGGGCTGATTTTAGTTGAACGTTTCATTTATTAACTCTAATCACAAAAAAACTAAGGATTGCTTAGTATACAGAAAACAGTAAAACTAAGAAAATCTTAGTTAATTAGAGTTTATAGATATGAAACATAAGTGGCCTTCAATAATCCATTACCAATACGCCTCAAAGAGGCGCGTAAAAAAGCCAAACTCTCCCAAAAGGCTTTGGGAGTGCGTATAGGTATGGATGAAAGCTCGGCTAGTGCGCGAATGAACCAATATGAGAAAGGTAAGCACACTCCCGATATAAGCACCTTAAAGAGGATTGCTGAAGAGCTTGATGTGCCTTTAAGTTACTTTTTTTGTGAAGATGACAATTCAGCTAAGTTGGTTTGCCTGATCGCCAAAATGAGTGAAGATGAAAAAGTAGACCTAATCAAACAAATGGAAAGTTTAGAGCTAAGCTAGAAGATTCCCCCGGGCATGCACAGGGTGCTTATCGTGACAACGCACAAGCGTTGACCAAAATTACAAACAGCTTACGCTGTAATTTTGGAATTGGCATTCATCCACGGGTAAACTCGTGGTTTTCTGTATTCACAGAATAAAAAGCTAATGTTTTCCAGTTCAACTATAATGTGCAGAGTATCTAAAAGCTCAGAGCAAGTTGAACTCTATAATACTTCTACTCTATATTGCCCCCACACGTTTTCAAAACAACATTCTAAAAAGTTAGTCGACCGAATACTCTTTATTCACGTTAGAATTGAGTAAAACTTGAACTCTCAATTCATAGAGTTGAACTTTTGGAGGCCTTGTTGCGTAATTCAATGGACCTAACTCAAGAACCTACGATCTGATCAGCTACATCCACTACCTCTCGTTGCTCTATGCCTAAACCTAGAGACAAAACAACCAACTGAAAGCAATACAATCACTCATTAACAGTGGCTCTCTGACCTTTTGGACTAAATGAAGAGGCAATAAACGGGTGGGCCCAAAGCAAACAGAATAAGCGCGGGAGACCACCTCGGTTCAGTGATTTAGCTATCACCACAGTCCTCATCATGGTGAGACGAGTTTTTTCTATGCCACTGAGAGCGCTGCAAGGGTTTATCGACTCGATATTTAGGTTAGCCCATGTACCGTCAAGTTGTCCGCATTACACCAGCATGAGTCGTAGAGCCAAGCAAGTTGAGGTCTATTTAAGACTAAAACTAGAGGAGCGATACGACACCTAGCCATTGATGCGACTGGCCTTAAGGTTTATGGCGAAGGTGAATGGAAAGTCAAAAAACACGGCACGGATGGCAAGCGTCGAGTCTGGCCAAAGCTTCATGTGCAGTCGATTCAAGCACTCATGAGATCATTGCCCCCGAACTTACTGAAACAAACACGCCGAAATATCCTTGAGATGTCTGGTGATGGCGCTTACGACACGAGAACGTGTCACGCTGCTATTAAGATTAAGGGGCCTGTTGCGCTTAGTCTCCCGAGAAAAGAGGCAGCCTTCTGGAAGAGTGGTCACCCTCGAAACTTCGCTGTGGGTTGCCAGAAGTTATACGGCTTAAATAAGTATTGGAAAGAGCGGTATGAATGCCACAAACGTTCACTCTCAGAAACAGCGATGTATCGAGTTAAACAGTTGATAGGAGCGCAACTGAGCTTAAGAAATTACAATGCACAGGTGGGGGAAACTGACGCGATGATAAAAACGTTGAACAAGCTTACTGGGTTAGGTATGTCTGAAACTTGTCGTATTGACTAAAAAGCATGTGAAACGGGGTGGATCTATTTATAAACTGAATTACGCAACAAAGCCCCTGCCAGAGGATAACGGCTAGTCATATATGGCGTCATTGATCTTCAAACTGATTTGATTAACAACGCCACTCGAAATTGCCCCATTCCTTGTTTGCGAGAATTTCGACCGATAAATCCCACCATAGTTTGCCCTAAATTTCCTAATGTCGGGACCGAATAGGATTATGCTAGCCTTGGTATATACAGTCATATTTGTACGCGCAGCACACATAGTAACGTCAATATGCACGTAGCACTTGATACTAAAGCACATCAACCGTTGAAAGCCGTCAAAGAAGAGTTCTGTTTAAGCACTTTGCAAAACGCTATCAATCAATGTTGTATGCAGATAGCTGTATCCATAAGTAAATGGCTCAAATCAAAAGCCCAGAGCTATGAGTTGGGCCATTTTCGCTATCAGAAAAACTTAAATTTATCTAAAAGTTCACGATGTTTCTCAGATTCTTCAAATTGCCACTTCAAATTCCATTCCCAAGAATCCTCTCTGGCTTTACAATCACAACATGAGTCACAGTGCCGTTGTTTAAAACCTTGTAAAGGTTCTGGCGCTTCAGGTCTACTATAAGCCTCAGATAATAACGCCCCAGTGCCAGTTGCATGTCCATATTTAAGACAAATCATAAGCCCACTGCCAAGAGAATGCATGCGCAGTTGCTGTGCAATCATCCCTCCGGGTTTATAGTGCACAAACATGTTCTCACAATTTTTAACCACTCCACTTGGATCATAATTATCAAGACCAATTTTAACGAATCTTCCAAACTCATTATCTGGATCGTCAGGGTCCATTCCTAAGTTTTTAGCCATGTCAGTAAAGAATTTCTTTTGCTCTTCGACACTTAAATCATAAAAGCCTCGTTCACTATTGATCTCATTAACTTTCTTTTCTATAAAGTTCAAAAGATCTTCTGATTCGGGAAGCGCACTTAAAATCAACTTTTTGGTGTGGGTTAGTTTTTCACCATCCTTCAAACCAAGGTGGGCAGTAAGAAAATATAGTCTTTCTAGCTTGTGGTAGTCTCTGTCGTTAGCAACATACATTAGGACTAACAAATTCACTTGTTCAAACCAATTGTCAAGAAACTCAATTGATTCATTAGATCCACGCGCTGAATGTACAGTTTTGAAAATTAAGACTAGTGCTCCAAGCTCTACAAACAAACCAGCAAGCACATCAAACTGACTTTGCCTAACAAGTCTATTGCACAAAAAGATAATTTTCTGAAGAGTTCTACATACACCTATGTAGAGCTTCTGTGTTTCCGCATTTAAATGGTAGAATTCGAAACTCTCACTGTCAAAATGCTGATTTGATATATGTAGTGCATGTAGCTGATCTAACTTTGATTTAAAGATTTCAATTCTAGCTTTGCCGACAGCTGTTAATCGGTAGATTCTATCTCTTTTTTCTCGTGCGATTTTTACTAGTATTTCACGCAAAATTAAGCGCTCAACAACTTCTTCATGCTTAATTTTTGTGTAAGGTGAAATGTTAAAAGCTTCGGCATAGTACATGGTTGCAATAAAACGATCTTTCGGTGGCGCGATCGGTGACTGCATAATTTGGTTTGACTGCTGATAAAGCTCATCAAAGCTTCTTTTTAGCAAAAGCTGATCTAGTTTTGCATGATGTGCTCGAAAAAAAGCATCGCCAATTTCATCGATACACTTGTCAATCTCATCAGGCTTCACTATCGAATAATTAGCTACCGCTTGTTTAATCCCTCGAACGGACAGATAACTCCAACACTGTGTGACAGCGTCTAAAAGGCTAAAAAATGAGGCATCATTTCTTCTGACAAGTTCATTTTCAACTGGTAAGTGTATTGCTTTACTGTCATCGAGAGTATTAGATACTTGCTCTTTAATTTTATCGCTGTCAGTAATCGATACCCAGAAAACTCTTTCAAGGGTTACATCGACAACCACTAAAACAACTGGAATATTGAATCTCAAATAATATTTCAATCGTTCAACTTTGATACTGTGCGAAACTGTTTTGCCATTATTAATAAATGAGCAGTTTTCCTCACCCTTCACCTGAACTTTAAATACACTATCTTTACCCAGAGCTTGACCATCCGAGTTCTTGATTTCTATCTCGTAATCGATACCATGATCGTCTTGATCTTCTTGACTACGGGATATCCAATTTGCTGGGAGCTTATATTCAAAGATTCTACCAGCCTCTTTCCCTATCTCGCCTGCATTCATGTGCTATCCTCTTGTTTATTTAGGCATTATAACAAAGAGCAATGGCAAGTTGAGCAAGAAAATTAAGTTCTTCAGAAGATACTCCGTCCCTTCTTTCGAAGCCGTTATATGAATCGTAAATCGGAATTGTCCAGAGCCGTCATAGGTTGAATTTTTACCCGTGGCAACTTTCTAGCTCAAAAGTGTCCCAAGCCGTGTTTAGGAAACCCACCAAGTCATTACTTGGTCTAATTAAGCTATTTGTATTTGGTAACAGCATCGTACCCAATTTCCCGGGCACCTCATACCTCAATAAGCGTTTAAAGCTACTAGTCTTTAAATCACCATCTTTTATTGTATTTTCATACAGGAATGGTTCTTCGGTTTCTTACGATAAGAGTGATATTCAATAATTAAGATGCTTTGTGTATCATGCATATGTAACTACATGAACAGTGAGAGTGTTAATTTGAATAGAATCTATATTGAGAAACTTCATGTTAAGAACTTTCGTCAATTTGATGAGCTTAATGTTTCTTTTAACCAAGGTTTCAACTTTATTGCAGGCCCAAACGGTTGTGGCAAAACCTCCATTTTATCAGCAATAGCCCACAGCATTTCTACTGGTAGCTTTGGATATTCTAGATTTAAAACAGGAGCGGAAGTATGGACGGATATGAATGTACAAGGCGCCCACGTACGGATAGGGTTTGGTTCTGGTGCTATTAGGGACTCAGGTTACAGAAATGCGACTTACGTTAGCCATGTTGATCCTCCAGTAGAGCAAGGTCGAAAGGTTGTGCCAATCCATCAGTCTGAGCAAGCGCTTACAGGGGCGCTGCCATTATTTATAGGGGCGAGCCGAAGTATTAAATACAAAAAAATTCAAGGTATGACTCGTGAGCCCACCCTAAATGAGAACAATCGAACATACGTAAATAGTGGTAATAGTGCGCTTTATGGAGATAAAGAAACAAACATAAAACAATGGATAATTAATCGTGATTTTTTAATTGAAAAAGATTGGGCGGAAGAGGAACGAGCCAACTGGAACCATATGCTAGGTTTATTGCCTGAAATCGGGCCATTTGATAGCAACTTTTCTTACATCAAAACAGGCAGAGATTTAGAGCCTGAATTTTCCCTTTATGGCCAAAGTTGTTATCTGGAAGAACTTTCTTCTGGGTTTCAGGCCGTATTATCAATCATAGCCAATATAATTGAATGGATTGAGGGCACTCGTCCCGAAGGAATGAGAAGTGTTATAGCTGCTTCTGGTACAGTCTTAATTGACGAGTTAGATCTTCATTTACATCCAGAGTGGCAGTTTACACTGCGAAATGGACTCGAAAAGTTATTTCCAAACATCCAATTTATCGTTACTACCCACTCGCCACACATTTTAGCTTCAGCTAAACAAAGCGAAGTTATTGTAATGCCAAAAATACAAGGTGGTGAGACATATAACCTTCAACCTACAAATACAATGTTTTCAGGATGGAATACTGACCAAATACTTGCGGATGTGATGGGAGTTCAGAGCTTAGAAAACAAACAGTATGCTCAACTCATCGCAACAGCCTTTGAGCATGTAGAAAAGCATAATCCAGAGGCTTTACAGTTATCGATTGACGACTTGCTAAGGGTTACTCACCCAAATGATGTCATAGTACCAGTTCTTCAAGCTAAACTAGCATCGATGGTGGCTATGCAAAATGATTAAGTTAGTGCGCGGGATAAAGCCAGATATTTTAAATGCTCATCACGACACTTGGCAGGTGGCTTTAGATGCAGCTATACAAAAGTATGGGTCGTACAAAAATATCCCAAAAAAAGAAAAAGATAGTTTATTGAGCCATTACCGTCACCAAGATATCAAAGATATTTTATTCGCAACATCTAAGCTTAAATGTGCTTTTTGTGAATGTAAGCCAACGGAAGGGGGAAATATCGAGGTTGAGCACTTCAAACCGAAGTCAATTTATCCTGAGTTCGCGTTTGAGTGGTTAAATTTTCTTCCATCATGCAATAAGTGTAATAACAGTAAACTAAATCATGACACGGGTAAGCTTCCTATCGTTAACCCTTATGAAACAGATCCTGAGGATGTTTTTTACTATGAAGACATTAGAATTCGACCTGTAGACGGAAACAAACTAGGTAACACTACTATTGAAGTTTGTGGTTTGAATACTGTAAGGCTAATGACTCCCAGAGGACAACTCTTAGCTAGCCTTCACGAATTCGCTTATTCAATGGAAGAAGCTTTAAATGACTATCATAGTTGTTCAACTGAGCTTACAAAGATGAATCGGTTAAGAAAAATCTCTTCATCAATTGATTCAATAGAAGAATTAACGAAATCTTCTAGCAAGTATTCAGCATACTGTTCACACTATTTGCGAAATTGTCAGTCCTACATTGACGCTAAAAAACTCATCCGTTCTGCTATGGAATAGAAAAAATTCTGTAGAGTATTGCCTTACCTTTAATAATCTAAATCACCAGAGCTAGAGGGAAATCTCTAGCTCACTTCTGTCCAAAAGCGTCACAACTTGAATTTTAACACATGGCATTTTTTAGCTTGAAAATGCCCCATTCCGAGGTTGCGCAACGGAACTCTGATAACCCCCGCTAGAAAATAGGCCTACTTTTACTAAAGGTAGTCCGTGTAGCATCAGTATGCGGAGTCTCCTAAAAGCGGTGTTTATAGTCAGCAACTCTCTCCTGCATAGCTACGCGAGTTTGTTGGAGGACATGTCTCGAAATTGAAAAGAAAATAATATTTGATTTTACTAAATTAGCACATCATAAATTAACTATGGTAATGCAAATCTTCTTTTTAATGATTGAAGCATTGAGCTCAGGCGAAGCAAATAAGTGTATAGAAAGCAGAAGCCTTATCAGTACGCTAGAAACACCTAGTCTACAATTATATGTGCATCAATGATGGTATGATGGGTGTATAAGATTCGATTGTATAAGTTGTGAGAAACATGAAACCTATAGAGTTCCGTGGCGTAGTCTACAAAAGTCTAAGTTCTTTCTTTATTGAGAACAAGCATCTGATCAATTGCTCTAAGCCTACTCTGACTATACGGCTAAATGAAGGTATGGATATTGAAGAAGCTATAGTTGCCTCTAAAAAGAAGACTGGAACTACCTTCATTGAGCCTCAGCTTATTGAAGGCGTTATATATAAAACCATAAAAGAAATTGCTGAAGCATACAAAGTTAACTTTAATACTATGTTCAAAAGGTATTCTCGAGGAAAGCGTGGTGAGGATCTGGTCAAGAAAACCGAACGTAAAGACTATGTTGAAGAGTCAAAAGTAATTTCCAAGAAAAAGTATATACCTGATAGCGCAAAGGCAATTGAATATGAGGGAGTGGTTTACACTTCACAGAAAAATATATGCGCGGTTTTCAATGTTGATAGAGCCACCTTCCGTGTTCGCAGAAAACGCGGACTTACTATTGGTCAGGCTCTGGGTCAAGAACCTACTGTTGATGGTCGTACGACTACCGCTAAAGTAAAAAAACATGAATATCAAGGAAAAGAATATACTATCCCAGCGCTATCTAAGGCGTTTGGTATAAATGAGAGTACGATTCGTGATCGCCTTAATCGCGGAGCAACTGTTGAACAAGCACTATCAAAAGAAAAAATTGATCGTGGTATCCTCACTCCTCAACGTAATGTTCCTACAAAAAAAAGGTCTCATAACGTTCCAGTTATGGTTGTTGACGGTAAAACTTATTCATCTTACAAGGCTCTAGCTGATGAGTACGGCTTAAAACAATACGTGGTACGACAACGTATTGTTGATTATGGCTGGACACCAGAAGACGCAGTGAAGCTTGAGGGTAAGCATAAGTCATTTATAGTAGATGGAAAAGTATTTCCAACTCTACAGGACGCAGCTAAAGAATATGGTATTAAGATCGAAACATTGAGAGGTAGAAGGGAGATGGGGTGGACTCCTCGACAGATTGTTGGGCTCGATATAGCGCCACACTTGACAGTTTACAAATGGGATGGAAAGGAGTTTGGGACAGTTCGAGATGTTGCCCAATATGTTGGAATGTCAGAAAAATTGCTATCAAGTCGACTGACTAGAATGACCCTAGCGGACGCCATTGAGTTAGGCAATAAAAGGGTTGTGAATAGTGGCCGTTATAACATGACTATCCTTGAACGCGATGAAGAGTTAGCTAACACACCTAGTTTTTTGTACTTCTTAGAAATGATTGTCGATGAGCGATTAGCGTATAAGGTCGGAATTACAACGACCACAGTAGCTGAACGAATGTCATCAGAGCGAGGCGTTCTATGGGAAGAGATTGCTGTTGGTAACGGTACCTTGATGGAGTGTTTCAAACTAGAGCAAGCTATCCATGAATTAATGGAAGATAAAAACATTAAAGATATCGATGGTAGTATTATGGATGGGTACACCGAACTGTTTGATTTTAATGATAGTGATGTGGAGAGTATTAAAGAGTTAATCGCTGAACTATTATAACTACTTCCCACTGGCTAACTCTAATACCTGCCACATTAATAGGAGTAGGTAAAATGTATATGTAACCACTCTAACTAATAATGGGCAGACGCGCTTCAAGGGTAAATTGCAGTTTGCATGTCCTGCAAAAGATTCTGCATAAAGTGAACCCGCCACCACAGATCGAAATTGAACGTTTCTGTTCATTTTGTTACAACTCAGGCACTGCGTTCAGCGGAGCCTGATTGCGTTTTGGGATATCTAAAGTTATTCGATGATAGCAAAATTATAAGAACTACTGACACGTCTTTGTCCAGAGGTGTGCTAAAGCCGATCACGGCAAGCACACATTTCTCCATTCCTGTTTAGACCAAATACTCGTTTATATCTTGTGGATGCGAGCTTACCCTGCCTTGAACTTATGCAAGGCAAAATGCAAATTTGACACTGTTCTGTCATAGCCTGTTAGCCTGCTCAATGTTAATTATTACACTACCAGTATTTATACCCTGTAGTTACCCTAAGCACTATCTTTGTAAAGTTATTTGGAATAACCGTTAATTCCTTACTTTTCAGCCTGTTATAGCTTGAAAAAAGGAGAAGCCCATATACCCCGTAGCGTTATTCTATATGATTAGATTTCTTAATGAACGTGACTAGTTGGTTAAGACGTTTGTTTAGATCTAACTTGGTTAAGTCTGCAGGGTAATTGTCGGTGTAGTGGTTTGCTACTTTTACCTTACTAGCTGTAGGGTAGGGTTTAGCTTTGTTCTTAGAAACGGTTTTATGTGTGAACTCAAGAAGGTTCTCCCACTTTCCTTTAGCACGTAGCTTAATCGCTGATTTAGGATGAACGGCTGTTACAGTATCTTCCAGCTTATCCTCATCTAAATAGTTCTCTACTTCACGGCCTTCTGTTACCCAAGCAAACCCTGGGCCCATGTTGAACTCATCTCGTAGGCGCTTCTTTGTATCATTGATTCTGCTTTGTGGTGCGGCTTTATCGCTGTCGATCATGATGACACTGCTACGATTCAATTTCCGCAGTGAGATAAGTTCTTTTTCATGTTCTTCTAGTTCATCAGGATCGTATCCGCTGAGATGACTAGCTAAGCGTCCACCATAAAACATTATAGAGTAGTGTATCCCTTCCACTAGGCTATCATCCTTAGCTTTAAGCCAATAGTTTAAGTAGGTTCTATCTGATGGGCCTTCTACCCAAATCACGCAATTGGCTTGGAGAATGTCCGAGCCTTTGTAACCTAGGCTTGCGCAAAGTTCAGAACGCTCGCGCGTATTAGAAACAGCCGCGACTTTTGATACGCCCTCTTCCATCGATACATGGAAAATTTGAGCCTCAGTCGCATCAAGTAGGTGTGCAGAGTGTGTCGTAATAAAGTACTGATTGTTGGTATCAGTATTTAGGTAGTTGATGAGCTTACGCTGAAGGATTGGGTGCAAATGAAGTTCAGGTTCTTCTATACACACAACAGTATTTTCAAGGAGTGTCGCGGCAGCAGCCAAGATAACAACCTCATGAATACCAGTGCCCAGAGACTCTAATGGGAGAGTCTTGTCATCCATATGTACGATGATCATCGATCGATCATGAGGTATTTCTAGAGTAGCACTGTCATTCTCTAACACAGAACGCAAAAAGGTATTAATCTTAGCGAATTTTTTTTTGTCTTGTTGGTTTGTACCAATCGCTGGGCGTTCTAGCTTTTGAAGACGCTCAATAATACCTGAACCACTAAAATCCGATTGGTTAGATAGCTGAGAGTCGAACTGGCCAATTTGACGAATTGCAGGTATGAATATGGGGCTAAAGTTTAGCTTGGGCTTTACCATTGCCATTGCATTTAAAACATCTGGAATATTCTGTTTATCAGTCTGGTAGTAGCT
Source organism: Vibrio sp. 99K-1 (assembly GCF_013114585.1). NCBI lineage: Bacteria > Pseudomonadati > Pseudomonadota > Gammaproteobacteria > Vibrionales > Vibrionaceae > Vibrio > Vibrio sp. 99K-1. Next base: position 18,806 of record NZ_VTXF01000006.1, on the reverse strand, counting down.
ATTATTCAGAGAAATGTTGAGACTTCTCCAACTAAAACCTTCAGGTACAGCTAGGTTAATGGCATATTGATTGTCTAGAGGTTCGTGAGTATGACTACTGCGATGGTCAAAATTGAACCAAGTATAAACATCTTCGCCTTGTCCAATATGCCCAAAAAGTTCTGTACCAAAAAGCCACTCAAAGTGTACTTCCTGCTCTTTGTAATCTGTTCGCTTTATAAGGCTTTTACTCAGCGCCTTTACAGTTTCCTTTGATGCTGCAATTGAAAACTTGAAGTTGCCAGAGCCCACTTGAGGAATATCAAGCTGATCGAACTTTGTCTCGTGTTTTGTAAACAAGGTTTGGTGTTCACAGATAAGCCTCATCACATTCGACTTACCTGAGTTGTTAGCACCAATTAGAAAGTTGATCTTTTGAAGGGGGGCAATGACAGCTTTTTCTTCATTGCCGAAGCTGCGATAGCCAGAGAATGCAAAACCAGAAAGTATCACTCAATAAATTCCCATAATTCCGAAGGTTATTGCTGAGATGATACTATGGAACTTCCTAAATGCCATTCTATTCATACGTAATCAGGTGACTATAAGTATATATTGTCTTGAAATACTAGGCGGAGTATATATGCCCCCTTATGATGTGCTTACGCAACTAAAGCCAGCGGTTTTGTAACCAATTCAGCACCTTAGTGTTAAACTTTGGCTTCACCGCAGTCGTAAATAGACAAGTGAGATTGTATAAGCAACTGATTCATGAGGATATTTTACCCATATTGACGCCATATTTCAGCGTGGTGGGTTAGGCCATTTTGCCACATAAATAGAGATGGACATGGCTTTGCCAGCATTGCTTTATGATACCTGACCTAATCCACATATCACTAAATTAGCAAAATCACTGACACGCTTTTGTCCAAAACAGTTACAGTCGGCACTTTCCCACCCGAAAGTGCCCCAAAATTGTTTAGAGCACATGAATTACAAAATCTAGGGCATGCGTTTGCTCCTACTAGAAGTTATCCGCACTCAGCATATCCCCGCGTGGTTTTGTGTAATGCTTTAAACCATTCTATAGGGTAATCCAAAAGTGGCTAATTGAGTAAAGCCTCCGACAAACTTTTGTCAAAAAGTGAACTGTGTAGGTATTGAGTTGAAAATGAAGGTAATCGACACTATATAATACAAACTGCCAAATCATGCATGAGTCTTTACAACTGGCTCATTTAATTTCCTGTCCGTGATGCTTCCTAGAATAAACTCACAACCGTTAGTTATTAGCCTGAGATGAGTTCCGCCGTGGTTTGCTCTCTTGGTTCTGGTAAGTGCTTTCTTAACCGAGAACTCCATTCTTTTCTAGCAACTGATTTTGATACTTCAAGATGCCATACATGTCTTTTAAGCTGCGATTTGATAGCTTCGTTCCATGTATCGCTATTAGGTTCAGCATCTAACACTTGCTCAAAACAAAAGAGCATCTGAGCGATAAACCAACGGTACTTTGAATAAGTGGCTGGGTCGCTCGTTATATTCATCTTAGTACCTCTGGCTAGCTCTGGGTGCTCAAAACATAGATTTAAGTAACTTTGATATGAAGCGTATGCTGTAGCTCTTCTCGCTTCATTGCGTGAAGACAATATCTGGATGATGGCAAATACAAGTGCGAAGAAAGCGATTATCATGACGAATATATCGGCTCGTGCATCCCAGAACTCAAAACTTAAAAATTGTGCTGCACCAAAATCTAAATACATACTTAGCTCCTAAAAGTGTTTTATTCTATATCTCAACGACTTATTACTTTTTCGCAATCGTAACCTGGGGGCAAGTGCTTGAATGAGGCCCCTGCACCTGGTCTAGATTTGTACTGAAACTCCCTTAGCTTTTGTATATCTATATCGGTCGTTAAAACACAAGCATTGTTTCCACCTTTGACATAAAGCATTGTTTTATTATATGTTTTACTTGGTCTAAGTACGCATGAGCCGCCATATTGAGACGTGTTGGATTGAACTACATAGCAATGAAGGTCTCTGACAGCAGACTCCAAGATATGTTGGTAGTAGTTAGTATCCTTGTTCCATACACACGCGAAGATCATATCAACTTCAGATTTGAATAGAGTTCTGTGTTCTATGTCAGATAACTCGAAACAGTTGTATGTGGTAAAACTTACTCCGTTCCAATTTACTTTATGGTAATAGTTCTTTGGTTTATGCAGCATGTTTGCGGGTGCAAGTCTTAGTGAATCAATAAGCTCTAATTCACTAGGAGCGTAGTGGTTTTTAAGCCTAACGGAGATTGCACACGACTTATATTTGTTCGAAGCTTTGAATGGGAGTACTTCAATGATTAAATTATAAACTTGGTTGCCTACGACCCAATGCTCTAACCCAAATATCAACCCTATCTGATGTCTGCGAGAGTGAGCTACCATAAAAGGAAGCCAAGTGACTGGTATAGCGACTTCTGGCATAATTAAGAGTTCTGCCTGCTCTTTGATCGCTGAGTTTAGTAACTGATATAACCTCTTCTGACGTTCGAAGCTCACATTGGAGCGTTTGTCCTTCCTTAAAGATGAATCGATATCTCGCTCATCTACAACCATGTTGGCTAACGCAAGTCTTATGCTGTGCTTGCTCTTACTACTCCCAACAGTAAAAGTAGACTTAACATTGCTCTTATCGTCTAGTGGCTCAAAATCAACAGGCAGTTTCTGGAAAAAAACCTTTTCCTCGTAGGATATTAGGGAGCTTTTTTGCCATTCTACGAGCTGTTTTTCTGCGTGAAGAGCATCGGGTAGTTTGAATAGTTGCCACTCATCTAAGTGGATAAACCTAGGTGACATTTTTATTTTCTCAGCACACAAAGCAACTGTTTCAATCTCTAGAAACGAGTCTTCGTTCGTAAGGTCTCCGTTGAAATCAGCAAAGTTGGCTAATGGCCATGAAACTAAATGATGTCGAAGCAGATTTGATTTTCTAAATGACCATGAGTAATGGGCTAGTTGATTTTCAAATATGAAGGCCGCTAGTTTGTCTTTGCCGCTGCTTAGAAATACTTTATGCGCCTCATCAGTACCTTCTTCTGGCGGTTCAGCAATATCTAGCAAGGCGACCGTAAGAGATAGAGATAGATGGTTATATAACTCCATATCTTTGTGGAGTTTAGTCGTCAATCTTTTTCTAACCCTTTGACTTGTAGGATTGATAACCCGAATCTTCTTGATTTCAGATTCTAATGTGTTTACGAATCTAAATATAAAATCATATCTTTTGGTTACCAGAGCATATTGGTAGACTTTTTCCCAAAGACGGTTGAATTGAAGGGCATTAGCTCCTCTAAAGAAAAGTTGAATGTCAGGTATGACAGTGCTGTTATAGTCTAACTTACAGAGTCTATGCGCAGTTATATGGCTCGATAAATATTTTGATAACTCAGTTTCATTTTCAGCTAGACCAACAACACTCCTCAGCTTATTAGCTGAACCATCATACAGAATATCATAAGCAAATTTATCCAGTTCTTTGTCAATGTGCTCTGTAGGTAAAAACTTAAAAGCACTACTTCTTTCTTCTAGCTCTTGTTTGAATATGTCTAGTCCAGCTTTACTGTGGTTTTTGTCGAAGTACTGGAGTATTAGTTTATCCCTTTGAATCGGAAGCTTGTTCTGAGCGATAGTAATGAAATAGTCAGCTTTTGGGCCTTTATCTCGTTTCAATAGATTGTTGAAATAGTGTTCAATAAAGCTTTCAATTGGGTTTTGTTGTTCAAAGTTTGGGCGTCTAAAAACTAGCAGGATATCGTCTACGTAACGACCATAGTATGAGGGTCTAACTTTATTAGAGATATCCTCATCAAACTCAGATAGATACCAGTTGGCGATGATGGCGGACGAAGCCATGCCTATAGGTAGCCACAATTTTTCCTGGCAATCAGGGTGAGTCAGTGTTGCGGACTTATAAGTAGTATAATTGTATGTATCGTGGACTTTTTCCAAGGCTTCGGTCAATAACTTAGCCAATTCTAGGTCGACAAAACAACCCTTATTTTGTTCAATGAAGTCAGATATTGAGTTGAAATCGAAATCAACATGATAGAAGTATGATTTCAAGTCGAGAGATAGAAGAGCAACATCTTCTTCCTTGTCCGCGAGGTTTGATGCTATTTCAATAGCTTGATCTCGCCACTGATTGTATTGGTCTACATAACGCTTAAAGATATCTTTAGTGTAATTTGAAGGCTTATCCTCAGTGTCATTGCTGGTCAGGAAGCTTTTGAGTCTATTCCCATAACAATCATCAGACAGTTTACTATCCATTACAGAGCCTACTACGGTACACCACAACATCTCTACAACATGAAGCTCAACTGGGGCATTGATAAAGTAGTTTACTTTTTCAACTTGATACTGAGGTGAAGATGTAATGTTTGAAATGAAAAGGCCATTTCTCTCATTATGCTGGTTTTGTTTGGTATCTTCAGTTCTTGATACTGACTTCGGTAACAAATGATAGGAAATTTCGTCCAACCAATCTTTAAAATCATTAGTAGCCACGGGATTTTTGCTTTTTAGAACTGAAAGTATCTTTTGAAGAGATGTGTCAAGGTCTGTACTTTCGAAAGCAGCTACTCTTTGTTTCAAAAATAGGTTGAGATTATCTTGATAAGCGTAGCTCTTGAGTGAAAGATATGCGCTTCTAATAGTTTCTATATCCAACTTCATGCTCTTCATGTCTCAGTATTGATTTATGTTAATTCATTGTAGTTATGCAATGGTTTTATGCGCTTATGTTATCATATGTTTCGCAATTTTAATCAAAAGCTTGGATACTGCTATTGACTCATCTTTGCCCTATGCTGGGGCGTTTGGAGTAGCTAAATCAGTTCTTCCCCCCTTTCAGTTCGACAAACTCATCACGCAAGCAGCGTGACGCAACTTCCATGATGAGCATCTTCCGCAATTGACCGTGCATATTTGTACGGGAATTGAGAATATTCCATATTTAAAGTAACTCATGATTATCTAAATTAGGAAAAGTGCTAACTAACTTCTGTCCATAGGCTTCATAGATCTGAAGTTTTACCCATGGCACCTTCTAGCTCAAAAGTGCCCCAAAGTGAGCTAGAGATGGATTGAACTTAGTTTCAAACCCTGCAATTTACCTTACTTTTACTCATGCCTAGAGTTCCAACAATGAAGCTAAATGTTCTAATCCACAAACAACAGGCTAATGTTCAATCACACTCACGCACGAATATATTGTTCAACTATTTCTAATCTATTGAATAATTGAGAACTAAAAGGAAATTTTTGATTGATAACGTGCCTTGAATCGGAAGGAATATGTGCTTGCACGGCTTTCAACTAGAGGTTAGAAAAATCTGAATTATATACATAATTTTCAGTTAGTTAGAGATGGTGCTTAAGATATTCTGAATATATAAATTCGTGCTGGCACGATATTAAAATGTTAGGCGTCACCCAGCCTGAAAGTATCATTAATAGAATAATTTCTTAACCTTGTTTTCACTATGACGCTATAACCATACTTCCTATAAATTCTCGATTCTTTCTCTGATAAGGGATACGCATCAGAAAAAAAGCCATTAGGATCTATAGCGGAGTCGGTTTTTACATCATATACATAAATGCACTCTCTGCGCATAGACCATCTACGCCAGAAAAGAAGGCGACAATTGGGATAAACATAGAACCCTGCAATTTTTGCGTCATCAACTAATGCAACGGCAAATAGTTTATTACTATCAAATTGCTTCCCTACAACTAAGGTATTGTGCTCGGGTTTGTGTCTCAACATATCTAAAAAATACCTTATCGCGCCAAAGTTTACCGGGATGCTTTCAATCATAAATGAGTACCTAAGAGATTTGATTCATTGTAAATCTTATTAAGCTACTGATAAAGTTGAGTTTGCGTCTAACAAGGCGTTATGTTGATCTCCCAAGTCATATGTAGCAAAATGCATATTTATTTATATAAGGAGGTTGGTATGGATATTTTAGATAAATTCTCAGCAGTTAAAGAGCATGCGGACTTGCTTGCCATTCCTTTTCTTTCAATTGCGTATTACGACTATTTTCCCGCATCACTAAGCGAGGGAAGTGACATCGCTTGGCTTTACAGTGTCTCTCCGAGTTTAGGAGTTGCTGCGAATCTTATAGTTGCTGTCGCTGTGGCTATTGTTTCTTATGCCCTTTTATTTGCGGGAGCTAGTTATTTTAGTGCGTATCATTCTGTTCCAATGTTTCCGATATTGGGTTTTATAGCGTTGGCTATGGCATTTGCTCCTCAATTTGGACTTCAAGACTTTACCTGGATAAAACCATCGTTATCTTTCGCGCTAGGCGCTGTAGGTTTGTCTATGTTGTCATTGAGTTTTATCGCCAAAAGATCAACATAACAAGGCGTTATAAGCCACGATCACAAGAACACATACCTGTAGTTTTAAGACCTTTTCCCTAAACGTGTACCATGTGTTGTTAATTGATTTGATTCACAAAAATACAGTTTTTAACACTGTATAAAGGTTTGGTTATAAATCGTGTGTGTGATTCAAATCATAAGGAGATTATATGGATTGGGATGATGTTAATGGACCACTAACTTACTCAGGTGATGGAACCATGGTTCCGGATATGGATAGTGAAATAGAAGTCGGTGAACACGCAAAATTAAGATCTGGAGAATTTGAAGTTAAGGTAGAAATCACTGAAGTATGGGATGACTGCATAGAGGGTGAAATTATACACTTAGGTCCAGAACCACAACTAGAAGTAAATGGCTTGTTTCGAGGTGATATCGTTGAATTTAATGAGGAAAATATAGTAACACTGTATCGGAACTAGGCTTATAACAAGCATTTCAGGTTTCAAGGTACTCTTTTTAATCTTGTATAAACGGTTTAGAGCTATAGGTCTAAATCGTTTTTGTCCAGAACCTTCACAGATGGCACTTCTTAACTCAGAAACGCCCCATTGTCATTCAGAGTAAAAGCTCAATCATATTCTGTTGAAGCGGACTTACCCTATCAAACCTTATTTGAAGCAACCTGTGATTACTGAGTGTTCCGACTCCTGTTCAGCTATTAAAACTGTGTGGTATTTATGCCTTCGGCTATCTAGCCGTTGAAACGTTGCAGCAATCCGAACTGATAATCTGCGAGAGTATGCTTCTCTAACTAACATCCAATCAAAAATCACCGAGAATCACTGAATAATCACTGTTCTATCTTCGTCTTTGTGAAACCGTCTTTCATACAATGTCATCGTTCATTCAACAATGGAGATAGAACGATGAACAACAAACAGAACAACAAACAGAACAACCATAAAGCAAATCAAGGCAACGGCAACAAAGGTACACCTGGACATAACACCACGTACCAAAAGGCTCAAGATAATCGAGCAAATCAGCTAAACCCAAACAACTCACGTTATCAAGGAAAGAAATAGTTATGATGGATTCTTCAGATATGTCACAAGATGAGCTAGACCTGTGGTCTGATATTAATAACCCTAATAATGAGTCTGATATGGATGACTGGGCGGATGCTCACAATCCAAATAATGATGACTACTTAGGGGATGACTAAGTCTAAAGCCGATGGTTTAATGCCATCGGCTTTTCATTAAAAAAAACAGTTGGTTGGCGATGGGTGAAACAGATAAGAAGTTCAAACTAACAAGACAGCTGCTCAGGTTAGCAATAGATGCTGCAGGATATCGAAACGAGGATATAGCAGTTAAAGCGGGGTTGAGCGGAAAATCTGTTGCTCAAGTTTCTGCATGGCGAAATGGACGTAAGAATGCAACTGAAAGGCAGATGGCGTACTTTATTAAGGAGTATGGTCATTTGCTAAAACGGAAGATGGAGCATCTGTTCTGTTTCTGTGACCCTATATCAGACGCAGCAGTAACGCGGTATGAAAAGTTGTCTGGAGAGGTTGTTTTTAAGCATCAAATCAGAGTTTTGTCTCAGAAAGGTAGAGCAATTAGTAGTACAGCTGTTCTTCGTTTTATTGTTTTAGAAGATAACCGTAATTTTCATGTTATTCAACAGCTTAGGGGTGGATTGACACGAGAGCAGTTAAGTAAAGGTTTATATTATGAGGTGTTTCATAGTGATAACGAGGATGCTAACTGGTATTCGTACTGTATCAGTACCCGATTAGATCTTGACGGTATACTTGAAACTTTTAATGGCTTTAAAACTTCATTGCTGGACAATACTAATCCAGTCGATAGATTGTATTATGGAAATAACTCGGCAAATTACGAAAGTTCATTTTTCTCTGCAAAACAGGTACAACCTCTAGAGTACTCATTTTATCAAAAGTTAATGAAACTTGGTTTGCATAGCGATCTGTTGCCGTTTTAAGATGTACCCGAAAACCCAATAGCTAAAGAGGGGCTTAATCCTCGAATCAGGGCTGGATACCAGCGCAACTAAATAATACCTTTCTTAGGGATCACCACCTCAGCTTTAAAGTTGAGGTTGTGTATAGGTATTCGGATAACCTTGTAATCTGTCGCGGACTAGGTGAAAACGCCGAGGCAAGTAGCTGAAACGGTTCAAGGTTTCTTAGGGATAGGGGTGGGTAAAGTCGAACCATATAGTTTCATGCTGTATCGTTCGACTTTTATTTTTTATGCTATACGGCTCTCAATTTTGTTAATCAAAAACTCGCCAAACTCTTTAGTTATCTGCATCTTATCGTTGCCGAAATTGAGTGTGCAAGAAGTATAGTGGGTAACTGATTTCGGCCTACTGATTAGAAGTTTTTCTATACCTCAGGTAATCCGTTAAGCGCTAATTTAGTAACATCTGTAAAACAGTTTTGTCCAAGAGTTTCTTAGGTTGAATTTCTACCCTTGGCACTTTCTAACTAAAACGTGTTCAATGTGAGTTTCGAACTTTGTTGTCATGCTTTAATGCTCTCAGACACTAGTATAAGCCCATTTATTCAGTAATCATAAGACTAGACTTTTCATAATTACTTGTCAGGAAATGATTTTCTGATTCTACTCGAGGAAAATATGGCACTAAATTTTAGAGAAAAAGTCATCTTCTTTATAGCTATTGTGATTAGCCCTATCTGCATAAGCCTCTACAATATTTTTATTGGTCCTGCGCCTGAAAATGTACCAATACTAAACTGTGAAGCACAAGAAAGTTTGCAAGATCCAAGGGTTGTAGCCTTCTACTCGCGCCTCCCTGAAATTGAAGAGCTGGCAAAATTATCAGACGCAATCTACGCAAGTACACCTACAACGTTAGCTCCGGACATTAGAAGATTTTGCTCTGATAAAGAGTGCGAAGTTAAAGAGACCAAAAACGGTATGCGGCTCTGATTGCCATTGATGAGTGGCAAATTGATCAACCTAGTATCATAGTCGTTTTTCGAGGTACTGGTGATGACGCTAACAATGGCATCGATAAACATGACGGCAATACCAATACATCCCAGTACATAGGGGTGCTACCACCAATGTATCAAGATGCAACAGAACTGCTCATGACTTTAAAAAACGAATACCCGGATTTTTCTATCACAACATCAGGTCACTCGCTCGGTGGTGCGTTGGCAAATGTTAGCTCACGAAAAAATGATGTGAACGCAGTGATATTTAACCCTGCAACCTTGAACACATACAATGTAGTGGATAGCATAATGGATAGACAAAGTCACTACACTAGCTCTATGGTCACTATTGTAAATGAGAAAGATCGAATCTCTGCAGCAAAATTAGCATCTTCGCCACTTAAGTATCAAGGCGCGCTTTTTGTGCTGCCAGAACGTTGGCACTGCATATTAAAATGTAACCACAACATTTCTGAAGTACGCAGTCGGCTTGGTATCATTAGTCAATCGAAACGGGCAGAAAAAAAAGTTTGTGAGTCTTATAATGGGCTTTCGAAAGTAATTTAAGCTTTATAAGACAGACTGGTGCCTGAATAAACCTTTGTACGTGTGTAGGGAATGAATAAAGAAAAACAATGGTCCCATTACTATAGACATGGAATCAAAATTCTATTGATTTTCTTGTAACAACAAACAATAGTTATGCTTAATATCAGCCCTTTTCTGTAAGTAATACATCGAAAATTGTTACATGACATAAAGCCAACATTTAAGTTGAATGTAACACTTTATGGCAATACTTAGGTTAAATTAGACGCCACGACAGTAAAGGTCGTCATACAACCACATCACGATCACTCCACTTGCTCGCATCAGGTGGCTTGCTTCTCGACACTCCAGGAATGCGAGAGCTCCAACTTGCAGACTGCGCTGAAGGCGTGAGTGAAACTTTTTCAGACGTCGAAGAGTTAGCAATGCACTGCCGCTTCTCTGATTGTCATCATGAATCAGAGCCGGGATGCAAGATAAGGGCTGCCATTGAGAGTGGTGAACTGTCTGAAAGACGATTTACTAACTATCAAAAGCTACTGAGAGAGCAAGCAAGAAACGGCGCTTCTCTTGCAGAGCAACGCGCTAACAATAAGCAGCTTTCCAAAATGTACCGAAACGTACAGTCAGAAAGCCGCAATATTAAGAAAGGCTCAGCTTAAGCAGCTAGATATAAAGGTAATCTGAGTTAATCGCTCAACACTGAGCTGAAACACCGAGCCCCACGTGCCAATCGCGTGGGGCTTTTTGTTTCAATTAGATAAGAAAGCGACTATTTACGCACACGATGTTCTTACTAATCGCCATTTACATCTTCTAATTTACAGTACATTAGCTCTACCAAATATGAATTTGTAGATTTTTAGCTAAATCAAAATACATTTATTTAACATTTAGCTCTAAAAACACCACGTAGTGCAAACAATCACACTAAAAGTAAACTATTCCTAGACACCCGCTACGATCCCGCTAATATGACCGCCCATTCCACTAGTGTATAGTTGGAATCGGTACAACTTTATAAAAGATACATCACTATAATAAATTAACAATTGCAGGTATTTTATGCAAAATCACAACATGCTCGCCCGCATCGCTCGTGGGAATCTTGTCCTACAGATCCTTGCTGGTATTGTTTTCGGTGTCGTTCTCGCCATGGTTTCTCCTTCAGCAGCTCAAGACGCAGGCCTTTTAGGTAGTCTGTTTGTTGGCGCTCTGAAAGCTGTTGCCCCAATTTTAGTATTCATTCTTGTTGCAGCTTCTATCGCAAACCAAAAGAAAGGTCAGCATACTCATATGCGTCCAATCATCGTGCTTTACCTGATTGGTACCTTCTCAGCTGCACTTACAGCCGTAGTATTAAGCTTCATGTTTCCAACCACTTTGACACTGGTTGCTGGCGCGGAAGGTGCTACTCCTCCTCAAGGTATTGGTGAAGTTCTTCACACGCTTCTATTCAAGCTTGTAGACAACCCAGTTAGCGCGCTAATGAACGCAAACTACATCGGTATTCTTGCTTGGGCTATCGGTCTTGGTCTGGCTCTGCACCACGCATCTGCAACAACCAAAGCGGTTTTCGAAGATCTAAGCCACAGTGTTTCACACATTGTTCGCTTCATCATTCGCCTAGCACCATTTGGTATCTTCGGTCTAGTTTCAGCGACTTTCGCAACCACTGGCTTTGAGGCGCTAGCAAGCTATGGTCAACTTCTAGCGGTACTACTAGGTTCAATGCTCATCATTGCTCTAGTGGTTAACCCACTGCTTGTTTTCGTTAAAACAAAGCAGAACCCATACCCTCTAGTATTCCAATGTATTCGTGAATCAGGCGTAACTGCATTCTTCACTCGTTCAAGTGCTGCGAACATCCCAGTAAACATGAACCTTTGTAAGAAACTAAACCTAGACGAAGACACTTACTCTGTATCTATTCCACTAGGTGCAACCATCAACATGGCTGGCGCTGCAATCACTATCACTGTGTTAACGCTGGCTGCTGTACACACGATGGGTATTGAGATTGATATATTCACTGCAATCCTACTAAGCCTAGTTGCTGCGGTATCGGCATGTGGTGCATCTGGTGTTGCGGGTGGCTCATTGCTACTTATCCCTCTTGCATGTGGTCTATTCGGTATCTCAAACGATGTTGCGATGCAGGTAGTAGCGGTAGGTTTCATCATCGGTGTGATTCAAGATTCTGCTGAAACAGCGCTTAACAGCTCGACAGACGTAGTGTTCACAGCTGCAGTATGTAAAGCTGAGCAGAACAAAGCTTAATAAGCCTTTTTTGGCTCTCAAGCCAAAAACTATATAAAGAAAAAGGGAAGCAGATGCTTCCCTTTTTTGTTGGCTAGATTTTCTAGATAAGAGTTAGAACTTAAATCAACTCATCGCTGATTGGTAGCAGGCTCATTAAATAAGCCGATGACCACCATCGACTAGTTTCTGTTCCAGTTAGACTGACTAAAATCTAGAGGGTCAATACCGTGATTGGCTTGTGTCTCTGAGGATGTCTGTTCGGTACTAGGTTGCTGGCTGTAATCGACATTCGCTTCCTGTGCAGTCGATACCGGTATTTCTAGATGGCTGGTCTCTACACTTAATGGCTCAGCCTCTTCATCAGACGCTTCTTTCACTTTCTTTGGAATCGGTATATTGCGTTTGTAAAGCTTGTTGAGCGCCTTGATAATAGAGTGCTTAGTGATTGCTTGCTGAGTAAGTTTGGTCATGATCGGTTTAGTCAGTGCTTGTAAGCCCACAACCGCATCGACACCTAGCTCACCGCCTACTTTATCTCGCTGCTGCTTAGCTTCTGAGTAGCCAAAATGAGCAGATAGGAATAGCCAGATATAAGCAATCGCATTACCGTGTTCACCATGGTCTATCCATGCCTCACCGGCTCTAAACATCGCCTCTGCGCTGTTCTTTTCTGCTGCTGTCTCAAACCAGTACACAGCCTCACCATGGTTAGGCTCTACGCCAACACCATTTAAGTAACTCATACCCAGTTTGATCTTACCGTCTAGGTTGTTTTTCTCCGCCGCTTTGCGATACCAATCAACAGAGCTTTCTGCAGAGTAGTCTGGGTTTTCTTTGTCTAGGCACCAGTCACCCATGAATAGCATCGCTTCGGTATTACCACCAGCAGCAGATTCCTCAATATAGGTGTAGCCTTTGGGGATGTTCTTCACGGTCCCGCGTCCATGGACCAGCGCTTTACCCATCTCAAATTTCGCCGACATATCGTTATCTAAGGCAGAGATCGCAAGCTGCCAAAAGTTGGCTTGTTCTCTCAAGATCAGATCTTCTTTGCGCTTCATACTTAAGCGAACAATGCCGTACATGCCGTTGACGTTATCCAAATGCGCCGCTTTATCGTACCAATATAACGCTTCCTTGATATTGTTACGTTCAGCCTCTTTCGCTAAATATAGAATCGACGGGACATGCCCTGTTTCTGCTTTAAAGTGGCGCTCTTTTTGCTCTTGGATACGTGCTTTTTCAATCGCCTTTCGGTAAGCGACAGCTCGCGCTTTACGTTCTTGTTCCAAGCGCTGCTTTCTTAGTGATAAAGAAATCAGCCACACAGCAACAAGTATTAACGAAAGAGCGGTCGCACCAATTGCGATTCCCATTGTACTCATAAAATGTTTAACCTAATTCGGTTCCGTTCTACTCTATATCGGCCACAAGCAGCCTATATTGAGTAGTTAATTTCTGGGGCTATTAGCCCTGATGGTGACAAGAGACGCAGTCTCTATACGCTTCGCCTTAAACTCGGTTCAGTATCTCAGGAATACATAACGATAAGAAGTCTGCAAAGACTAATCCGTACGCACTCCATAAATCGTGTGATCTTGCTTCAATAAGGAGGGTTTATCGAGCTTGCCTTTCATCAAGTTAGACTCAACCATTCACCAGAAACTGATGGTTAAAGACCTGTACCTGAAAGCAGCGGTGACGTTGCCCCACCAAGTGTGACAACGTCACTCGCGCGTGAAATATCAAGATCTATGAAGCGGGCACTGATCGTCGATCAAGAAGTAGAAATTGATGGCCACGTACTGAGGACAAAAGCTTACCCAAGTGGCAAAGAAGTGATTCACAATCACTAACTTCAACCAAGGGGCACTCTTTGTGAGAAAAAGCCGCTCACGCTAGCTATATCTGAACTTTACATTGTAAATTAGTGACGGCAGGAAAGTAAAAAAGAGCCAGATCGTGTGACGTTCTGGCTTCTTTTTTGATTTGATATAGCAGAGAAACCGTTAATCTTGCTGCATCTTCTCCCAAATCGTTGGCGACCCAATATAATCTTGCACTGAGGTGATGAACTCTTTTACTAGCTTGGTCTGCTTACGGTGTGGGTAGACGGCATAAATGGCGGTATCAGCTGTTGAAATGGCGTAATAAGGAAGCAGTGTCACTAAGCCCAACTCTTTCATGGAGGCGTACAGATTTGATTGATCAAGAAAGCCATAACCTAATCCATCTTTCACACAAGACACCATAGTACGAACATCACTCACCTTATAATTGCCACGAATCGTCAGGCTCTGAAAAGTATTGCCATGCGGCTCTTCACTTATGCGTAGATGATCCACCGTCATATCGCCATTGGTATAAATCACGGCAGGCAGAGACAACAGATCTTGTGGCGTTTTCGGCTCACCATGCTGCTTCACAAAGTCATTCGAGGCGACCAGCATGAAGTTACTGTCGGCTATCTTCTTCGCAATCAAATTCGATTCCACCAGCTTGCTAAAGCGGAACGCAATATCAAACTGCCCGGCAATGATGTTGGCGATCTTGTCGTCCAAGGAAAGTACGATCTGAACATCCGGGTACTTTCTCATGAACTGCGTGATGATAGGTTGCAGGTATTGCTGACCAAAATAGATAGGCGACGTAATACGCAGCACGCCTTTCGGCTCTGACTGATACGAATCAGCGATACCTTGAATCTGATTGATGGTGTCTTTCAGCACATAGGTTTGCGCAAGAATATCTTCCCCAGCAGACGTCAAAGAAAACGATCGAGTAGAACGGTTGAGTAGCTGAACACCTAAGTCTTGCTCAAGCTTTTTGATCTGTTTAGAGAGAGAGGAATTGTCCATGTCGTGCAAGGTTGCCGCTTTGGTAAACGACCCTTGTTGAACTACATCTAAGAACAATAGCAACTGATTGGTATTGGGCACTGTGCCGCTCCTGATATTAAGCTCGATTAACGTTCATCTTTAGGGGTGTCCATCACCACCATGGTT
Organism: Vibrio sp. 99K-1; assembly: GCF_013114585.1. Classification (NCBI taxonomy): domain Bacteria; kingdom Pseudomonadati; phylum Pseudomonadota; class Gammaproteobacteria; order Vibrionales; family Vibrionaceae; genus Vibrio; species Vibrio sp. 99K-1. The sequence goes on along the minus strand of NZ_VTXF01000006.1, from coordinate 3,610 downwards.
GTGATGGATTGAACCTGAGCACATTCCCCTAACACATCGGCATGAAACTTCTTATAGCTCGGTAAGTCTTTAGTCTCGACTCGCAACAAGTACTCATTGGCTCCGGTGATGTTGTGACACTCGACCACCTCTTTCTCCATAGCGACGTGCTCTTCAAACTCCAATTGAGCAGATTTTTTGTGGCTTGATAAACCGATCGAAACGTAGGCTATAAAACCCACGCCCATCAAACTGTTATCGAGAACCGCACGATAACCTTGAATGATGCCTCTCCGCTCAAGATCTTGTACACGCCTTAACGTCGCTGAAGCCGACAAACCAATCCGCTCTGAGAGCTCAATATTGGAGATTCTGCCGTCCAACTTAAGCTCTTGCAATATCCTTTCGTCAAATCTATCCATGAGTACTTATTATTGTGCATTTAGTGATAATAGAGGAAATAAAAGCACATAATTGCCTCACTTTCCACCTACTATGTTTCTCAACACGTGAAAGTCATGACCGGTCAGTCACTTCGTTCATTTTATTGCTGGAGAACCATTATGCCTTTAGAACAACTTAGCGCACTTGCCTTGTTTGCGTTTGTCTCGACCTTCACACCGGGTCCAAATAACATCATGCTCATGACATCAGGTGCCAATGTTGGCTTTGCCCGTACTATTCCGCACATGCTTGGCATTGCTCTAGGTTTTGCTGCTATGTTGCTATTGGTTGGCTTTGGTTTAATGGGGGTTTTCAACGCCTATCCGGTGACTCACCAAGTATTGAAATACCTGAGCCTTGCGTACTTGGTGTACCTCGCAATTAAAATAGCCAAGAGTGGAAAAGCGAAAAGCACTGAAGCTTATAAACCGATGACCTTCATCGGCGCGGCAAGTTTTCAATGGGTTAACCCGAAAGGTTGGTCAATGGCACTTACAGCCATTTCTGTTTATAGCAGTGGCAGTTCATGGTGGGAACTTGCGATCATCGCAGCCATTTTTACATTAGCTAACTTACCGTCGGTAACCTTTTGGACTGCAGCAGGCAAGCAACTGCAACACTGGTTAACAACTCCAGTACGTATCAAAAGCTTTAATTACGGTATGGCGGGGTTACTGTTAGCATCAACGATTCCAATGCTCTAATCGACTCACTATAGCTATTGATGGTTAGTACACAGTTACTAGCCATCATTATCGTTAAAGAAGCCCGATAATCTCACTTACCCAACGACCAAACATCGTCTGCCCGCTCGGCGTTAACGTCCATACAAACGCCGCTACATTGATTACTACGGTTAGCCAATAGATCGCTCTGAAAGGCTGTTTTTGTGTTTTATGACGCAGCTTATCTTGTGCGATCAAAGCGCCTAACCAACCACCAACAACAGAAAAGATGTGCAAGGTTTTCTCTGGCACGCGCCAATTACCATTAATCGCGGCTCGCTTGTCTTTTGCGTACACAAAAAACGTCACGACACCGATAACTAAATACCACGCCAACAGCACTTTAGAACTTTCCGCAAACAACATAGATGCAGCCACCAGAACCAAATAAGTGGTAGCGATTTGAATAGATGAAGACAACATCAACTCCTTTTGGGTAACAGCTCACATACTGTGGCAATTACGCCCTGTAGATTTTGATAAGGATGAGTAAGGCGTATTGTAATTCAGTTAGCCTGCACAAAATAAACAACCCCTTTCATCACTACATAACATGATGGAAGTTAAAGGAATTATAAATATGTACAACAAAAAGTACGTCATCTACCAAGTTTTTACGCGTTTATTTGGCAATAAAAACACCCAACATGTCCCATGGGGCACCCTTGAACAAAATGGCGTGGGCAAATTCAGTGATTTTACCGACAAAGCGCTGTCTGAAATTCGCAAGCTTGGAATGACTCACATTTGGTATACCGGAGTTCCTCACCACGCTTTAATCAATGACTACAAACATATTGGTATTTCAGACGATCACCCAAGCGTGGTAAAAGGCCGTGCAGGCTCTCCTTATGCCGTAAAAGATTACTACTCAGTTAACCCTGATCTCGCTGATAACCCCGAGCAGCGACTAGAGGAATTTGAGGCGCTAATTAAAAGAAGTCACGACAACGGCTTAAAGGTGATCATCGATATCGTCCCTAACCATGTTGCACGTCATTACAAAGGGTTAAATAATCCCGAGGGCGTCAGTGACTTTGGTGCTCACGATGACACAAGTCTCGAATACCATAGAGACAATAACTTCTACTACATCCCAAACAGCGCCTTTGAGCTGCCGAATATCGAGCCCGATTTTACTCCACTTGGTGGTGAACAACACCCAACCCTACACTCTCCATTTGTCGAAATACCCGCTAAATGGACAGGTAATGGCTCACGCCTAGCGAAACCCAATTTCGACGATTGGTATGAAACCGTAAAGATCAATTACGGTGTGCGCCCTGATGGTTCAAAGGATTTCCCAGACTTACCGAGTGACTATGCTCAACGTGATTACCGAGATCACTTCGATTTCTGGAAATCTATCGATGTGCCTAACTCTTGGGTTAAGTTCAGAGACATCGCCTTGTTCTGGTTAGATAAAGGCGTCGATGGGTTTCGTTACGATATGGCTGAAATGGTGCCTGTTGAGTTTTGGAGCTATCTCAACTCATCAATAAAGATGCAAAAAACCAATGCCTTTCTAATGGCAGAGGTGTATCAGCCAGATTTGTACCGCGACTACATTCACCTAGGAAAAATGGGCTATCTATACGACAAAGTGGACCTATACGATGGGCTAAAAGCCATTATGCAAGGCAAAGCCTCAACAGCCATCATTCCCGAGATTCAGCAGCAAATGATGGACATAGAGCACCACATGCTGCACTTCTTGGATAACCATGATGAACAGCGTATCGCGTCTCCTGAATTTGTAGGCGACCCGAATATCGCCAAACCTGCAATGCTCGTCAGCGCCTTATTGAGCAGCTCACCGACCATGGTCTATTTTGGACAAGAAGTCGGCGAACCGGGCGCGGAGAACGCAGGCTTTGGACAACCCTCTCGAACATCCATCTTTGACTACATCGGTGTCCCACAGCATCAAAAATGGATGAACCACGGCGCCTTCGATGGTGGGCTATTAAACGATAGCGAAAAGCAGCTGCGTCACTTCTATCAGAAGGTGATGAACTTTTCTCTTGAGCACTCTTCAATGACTGGGCATTACCGAGACTTACACCAAAGCAATAATTTGAGTGATTCGGTTTACGCATTTCTGCGCTATGACGACCAAGAGCTGACAATAGTTGCTGCGAATTTCAGCCAACACACTACAAAGCGTGTTTGCTTGGCCATTCCACGTGATGTAACCCAAGCAATTAAAATTGCGGATGGCAGTTACTTTCTTAATGAATATATCGAATCTATTCAGTCACAAGAATTACGCGTAGAGGAAGGGATTGGCTGTTTCAATATTGAATTAAAACCGCTGGCATCATTGGCTTGGGTATTACCTTTAAATACTTAAAACCCTTTTCGATATTATATAGAAAGAAAATAAAGGTTAATTGATAATTAACTTAATTCTTAAGTTAAATTAACAGGTGATCATTTCGATATATTCCTCACATTTATAA
>NZ_VTXF01000050.1:0-48372 GCF_013114585.1 Vibrio sp. 99K-1 | reverse complement strand
TTGTAAGGCATGATTTTTTAACTGGAAACGAAGATAGATGGCTATGATAAAGTAAGGCACGCTCAAATCAAAATTGATGATTTAATGAGCGCGTCAACAAAGCCATGATAAAACCCATATATCGACACTTGTATAGCTGCATCAACCGCCATTAAAGGCAAATGCTAAACATATATCGCCTTTGAGCTAGGAGCACATTGCATTAACTGGTGAGTACCGTTGGCCAAATCCTTAACGTAGGGTAATTTACTAATTCCCTGTCTACCCTTTAACTGAGATCAGAAGTGATATTGGATATTTGTTATTAATGCAACATCATCTTCTATTTTTACAGTTCTATAAACATAATTATTTGAAAGATTTTGTTGTTCATGGGTAGTTAAAGAAATTTCACCTCCTAGACTCCAGTTTTTTGCAAATTTATAGTCTATACCTGTTTGTACACCTCCGATCGTGCCGTGTATATCATTTAAGTCGTTATCAAAGGCAAATTCATAGCCCATATGCACCCCAGTAGTCCAGCTCAACTTTTCAAAGAGTGGTAAAATATAATCGTAATTTATAGAGATAACACCGAGATCGACTCCTTCAGGAGCATCGTCCGGTTTGATATCATCGTAAACAAAACTCATTTTTATACGGTGGTTATTATTTATAATTACACCAGAATTAAGACCGACGATAGGTTGAGCTCTTAAATCGTAGCTGGAAGTCTCAACCCCCTCATAACTTCCTGTTAAATATTGTCTTTGCTGTTCTAATTTCCCACTAATTCGAGTTCCAACGTCAAGTCCAACAAAGTAATTATAATTGTCAGATGCATTGGCGATAAATGGTGTGCTAACAATCAGAGCTACCAGATTGTTTACTAGTATATTTCTCATAATTTTCTCTTTTGATAAATTTAACCGGCATTGTTGCTCAAATCAGCTTGAGGTTCAACGACGCCATATTTGACTAATAGTTAGCTTCTAACAGGCATACCTAGTCCTATGACTTTGTTTATAGCTTTGACATTCGCCATGACTTCTCCCACTTGAACGTTGTAACATCTCAAGCTCAATTTACCGCTAGTTAGTCCTTTATATCGAGACATTGCAGTCTCAGATATTGAGCGATAGTGGTAACCAGACTCAGATTTCCACTCCGTTATTGTTCCGTTTTCAAGAGCCTCTACAGCTTCATTTCTGGGATGCCCACCTTCCCAAAGAGCCGCATTCTTTCGAGGTGGTATCAACGGAGTACAGCCCTTATTTTTCAGAGTCTCATGGCAACTTTTTGTGTCATATGCTCCATCAGCAGATACTGTATGGATCTTTCTACGTAAAGGGTTGAGTAATGTTGGCAGCACTTCGTTATCGCCAAAACTTACAAAACTGACTTCTGCACGAATAACCTCATGAGTTTCTACATCAACAGCTAAGTGCAGTTTGCGCCAAGTTCTGCGTTTTTCGGCACCATGCTTTTTCACTTTCCATTCACCCTCGCCAAAAACTTTGAGACCAGTCGAGTCAATGGCTATATGGCGAATATCTCCTTTGGATTTATTGCGATATTTGACCTGAACTGTCTTCGAGCGTTTGCTGATACAGGTGTAGTCAGGGGACGTCAGTGGAACATCCAATAGCTCAAAGATAGAATCAATAAAGCCTTGAAGAGCACGTAATGGCAGAGAGAAGATCCCCTTAATCATCAAAGCAGTTTCAATCGCGGTATCAGAATATTGGAAACCTCTACCACGCTTGCACAGAGCCTTATTGTATTCCGCCCAGTTAGTTATCTTCTTTTCCGCTTTACCTATGTCACCACCGTTCTAACTACCATAAAGGATCACAGGACTTGGAAAAGGTTCAACTGATTTAAGCAACAACGCCAATTTAACCTGTAAAAACAACCGCTAAATCATATTTATAATAGACTACATCATCAACCCTGGCTTACCAGGAATATCAATTATAACCTTTTATTATCACAGAAGGCTTGAACACCCTATAGAGGTGCTTGTGGTTTTGTTGCGTAATTCGACGGAAATAAATAATGAAATTGCGATCTGATCAACCACGTCATCTAGCGATTACAATTGAGATCATGGTGAGGCGAATGTCAAGGTAAGGATGGCAAGAGTTGAGTGGCTTTGTTGACGCGCTAATTAAATCATCAATTTTGATTTGAGCGTGTCTTCCTTTAGCCTTGCCATATATCTTCATATCTAGCTCAATAACCATGCCTTACAAATACAACGAATCCAGACGTCATAATTTCAAAAAGCCCACCTATCGGCAAAGCAATTATGCCGAATACAACCTAAGTCTGCGTGATCGGGGGGCGCATTGATATCTGGTTACCCGACGACATTATAGAGAACTGACAAACTGAGCAATGCACTTACGATGGCACTGGGTCATCACCAAAATATCCAACAGCACACTCATGGCATGCCATTATTTGAGACTCGTATTCAAACAACCTCTCTGGTAGATTCAAGGCTTTATCGATAGTCTTCTCAAGGATATGAGCGACACAAACTTCTCCTGTCCTGACTTTTCGTGTCTATCAAAGCGTCTCTGCAAGCTTGAACTTAAGACGCCAACATTCAAAAAAAGACAAACCTGATGAAGGTTTAGCTGCGATAGCCATTGACTCCACTGGCCTTAAAGAATTTGGTAAGGATGAATGGCATCAGGGAAAACATGAGATTAACGCAAAGCGCACTTTGCTGTCGGTGATGAGCATATTATTCGTGTTATGTGGGCAAGTTGATGTGGACGTTGACCATATTTCAGCAGATAAAATGTACGATACCGATGACGTCTATGACGCATTAACGAGCGAATTCCCAGAGACTGACATAGCCATTCCTCCCAAATAAAACCTGTATGCTGACGACGCCCATAACCGAAAAGGATGAGTAATTTTGTGGCGTACTCTTCCTTAGGTCCCATGTGCTGGCAAAAGACAAAGCAGTATGGAAAACGGAATGTCTCAGAGAATACGATGCACCGTTACAAAACAATTGTTGGCCCCAAATTACACAGTAGAGACTTTAATAATCAACAACAGGAAATGATTCTAGCGGCATCAATATTAAATCGATTTACGCAGTTTGGTATGCCCGAGAGCTATCGAGCTGCCTAATGACATCAAAAGGCAGGGTGGGTTGAGTACGGAAACAAAGCCGATTCGAAGTACTCATAAGGCTGACAATCGTTAGCCTTCACGGTTTCGATAAAACTTAATTAACGAGTTCTGTGGTGGACAGTTTGTTCAAAAATGCCTTTTGATTTAATGGCTTCGAATAGTAATAGCCCTGATGTAGAAACACGCCCTTTTTCCGTAAGTAATCTGCTTGTTCTTCATACTCGACGCCTTCAGCTATCATGGTTATATTCGCAGTGTGTCCAAATTCTATGATGCCGTCTAAGACGTTAATCTTGATGTTATTTGACATAATTGTGTCAACAAACATTTTGTCAATTTTTAAAATATCAAAACCTAATTCTTGTATGTATGAGAAACTTCCATAGCCTGTCCCCGCGTCGTCAAGCTCGAAAAGAACACCGAGCTGGGATAACTTCTGCATTACTAATCGTGCTTTTTTGGGATCTTGAAATGGTTCCCTTTCTGTGATTTCAAAGGCGAGTTTAAATGGAGGAGACGGATGACAAAAATCCAGCAGCTCTTGCACAAATTCAGGACGCTCTAGTTGAGAAGGCGTGAGATTAAAACTAAAGATAATTTCCTGACATATCGTGTTATTTTCTTTTACCATTATCCGTGTTTGATTAAGTAAGGAGACGGTAATTAAATCGATGTATCCCGTTGATTCCGCCAACGGAATAAATACGTTGGGCATCATAATCCCCTGTCCGTGTGTCCAACGTGCAAGTACTTCACAGTGTTGTCTTTTATTGTCTCTTGAATCCACAATTAACTGAAAATGCGGTACGATTTCGTGATTATGGATGGCTAGCTTTAGGCGGTTTTGGGGCGACTGATGTTGGTTTTTCCTCCAAATCACAATATAACTAAGGACGAATATATAGAAACAGATGGAAACCACACTTAAAATGAAGGCATGTTTAGCATAAAAGTTGTGGATGGTCTTGATGTTGAACTTGAACGAAACAGGGATGTCCCCTAGGTAAAAACCCACCGGATGACCAGGTTGCTTTCCAATGCTGACCGATGCGCAATTTTGGCAGTCATGAGCACTAAAATACAGAGTCCATGGCTCTAATAATGAGAACCAACGTTTGTCACCGATTTTTTTCGTCAACATTAGCTGTGAGCGACCATCAAGCAGTGATATTACGTCTAACTCTATGTCTTCTTCGTAAATGTATCGATTCAGAATATTAGGTTTTTCAATTATCACATGGCTGTAACCAGGTCGGCTGGTACACGCCTGACGGTTATCCTCTAACCAGCCAATTAGTCGAGAGTTCAAGTCAAAGAACTCTTCGTCTCTTAGTCTAACTATGGCATCTTTATCGCAAACACTTAAATCAGACGATAAAGTGATGATTCGCTGTGAGGTGTCGTTAAGCTGCTGTTGAAATCCTTTGTGAAACGCGCTCTGAAAGTTCTGTTTAAACAACGTAGAATATGTGTAGAGTGTAACCTCAAATGAGGTTACACCAATAACTATTACGCCCCCTAAGGTAAGTAATACTTTTCTTTTTGAAATGCCTGATATCATTAATATTAGTCCTTAACTTGTGACACTGTTGTATAATTAATAGCTCTTTTCTGACGAAATTCCAAATTGTTAGTGTTCTTAGTTGCGCTCGTGTTTTTACTGCTGCCCCCCCTTGCTATATGGACTTTCTAATCTGAAAGGAAGTGGTGATGCGCCACTCTGTGATTGATACATAAAAAAGCGTAAAGCCGTGCGCTCCATTACGGTTTAGGATGTGTTGAAACACCGTCACGAGGTTGGTGTTTGCTTTTTTATTCCTTAGGATCTTTGATGTCTAGGGGCGCTCGAACAAAGCCCCTAAGTTTTTTAATGTCTGTTTTCAGTCAGTACAGCTGCTTATGCAGCTGACTAATGGCGAAAGTGGGCTTTGTTACGTAAATTTAATACAACCAAATCAATAATCTACGATCTGTTCAGCTACATTCACTCCCTCCCTCTCGTAGCCCTATTCCTAAACCTCGTTACAAAACAACCAACTGGAAGCAATACAACCAATCACTCATTAACCGTGGTTCTCTGACCTTTTGGATTGAATGAGTCGATTTTAAAGAGTTGCTAGGAGGACGATTGAGCTTAAGAAATTACAATGCACAGGTGGGTGAAACTTACGCGATGATAAAAGTGCTGAACAAGCTTACTGGGCTTGGTGTGCCTGAAACTTGCCGCTTTGATTAAAAAGCAAACTAAGCGAAGCATGATCGTATCTAAAATAAATTACGGAACAAAGCATCAGTACGTCTAAAAGCTCATGCAAGGTTTTCTCCTTATCCTCACATCTAATCCCTTTAAAGGCTTTGAATCGGTGACCCACGAATTATCTTTATCTGGATTATCAACCTCACCACTCAAGGTTAACGCGGTAATACCTCCAGCACCTGCGGAGCACTCTGCACACCTCTAAAGTTGGCGTATACCGTGACTGAACCTTCCTTTCGAGCAAAACCTGTTCGCTCTTTTTCTGAAATGTACAAGATCTCCGGATCCGTGGATACAAACGTGATCTCAGATAGGGCTGAAATGTTCACACTGGATGGTTGGCTATGTGTGGTAATCTCTTGTGAGTCATCAAACAAAGCTTCCGTTTCAGCGAACACCTCAAACGTGACGGTGCTATTCACAGGTAAAGTGTTGCTGTTGACGGTGACGAGTAAGCTGCGGATCTGAAACGAACGTGTTTTCACCTCCACGTTACCGAGGTCGACCTCTTTGTGCTGGGTCTTGTCTTTACAACCGACCAATAACATACCGCTGATGAGTAACGTACTTATCCATTTTATGGTAGTTCTGTATTTTTTCATCCTTAATATCCTTACGACATTTTAACGTACTACGAGGAATATATACATTATGGTCTTAAATTAATAATGATAAGGTAGTTATACCGTAAGCGTCCCTAAATCGACTCATTGACTTTCTAATATCTCCGCAGATACCGCCAACTAAGGCTGTATCTGTCATTCTGAACGCTATTCGGGGAGGGTGGACTATTCCGTTTTTGGCATGTTCCAAGGTAGAAGATGACCATGATCATCCTCACTATTCAGTTTCGGGATTTCTCGTATCACGAACTCGAGGTACTCATACGGCTCGCAGTCGTTAGCCTTCGCGGTTTCGATAAGACTGTACAGCACGGCACTGGCGCGTGCTCCATTATGAGTATTAGAGAACAACCAGTTGTTCCGTCCTACCGTGAACGGACGTACTGAACGTTCCGCTCGGTTATTATCCATGCTTAACCGGCCATCATCGATAACTCTTACTAGCTTCGACCATTGATTGAGGCTGTAGCTAATCGCCCCACCCAATTTACTTTTAGGGGGCACCTGAGTGACCGATTTATCTAACCACATCTTAAACTCATTGAGCAGAGACTGAGTCTTTGATTGGCGGGTAACATATCGCTCTTCCCTCGGCATATCTTTGAGTGCTTGTTCAACACGATAGAGCTTTTGGAACCAACCAACTGCCCACTGGATCTTTCCCCTGATTTATGAATTTAGAATTTTTTCGCATTCAGCATCAACGGCTGAATTAAAGCCTTTGTGCCATTCTTTGAAGTGAGGAATAGCAGAACCAACTACACCCGTTGTATTAGCCTGTAGCCACGCCATTAACACCGGATCATGTGCTGGCATGGTAATGCCTTTAGCGTGAGCTTCTTTGCCTAGTTCAAGTGGTGATTTGGTCATACAAATTCCTCTCTGTCGGTACAAAGGCGGCGAACCGCCCAATGATTAGTCAATTAGTTAGCGACCACTAAGGAAGCTATTAACCCGTTTAAATAAGCGCCTTTGTGCTCTCTCATAAGTGGTACTGGTAACAGTGGCTTCTTTTATTGCACGTTTCTCTTCCATCATTTTCGCCACTGCTGTATGTGAAGTCGGCTCATCAATACAAGATAGGTTCGCTCTTTGCATATAAAGAGCGTTAACTTTTGCTTTCTGCTCTCTCCACTCATTCAACTGCGGATAATAAACGTCTTGTCTATCACTAAATTCTGGAGTTCCTGATGCGTCCATCATCCATTGCGCCGTTTTCTCTAACTTAGAACCCAAGGAAGTAAGTTGCTCTTCCTCCGTTTTTAGTTGGCTAATAATTGGGTTGATAGTTGCGTCCGTCATAGTTACTTACCGTTGTTTGCCTAACCGATAAATAAATTATAAGCACAACTGTTTATTTTGTATTCTTTAAAATCACTTTCTTTGAAGTCGCTTTATAGATCTCACCAGTTTCCAAGTGAACACTGTGAGTCTTCTTCCAACGTGTAAGCTCTTGGGGAAGTATGTGAGGATTGTCCTTGATGAACTCAGCTTGTGCGCCTCTGTGCGTCCCGTATCGAGTTTCAATGTATTCAGCTAATGTCATTTCTATGTACTTACAATTAAATCAGCCTTAAATATAAACAAACGTGCTTATAAACACAACCGTTAATAAAAAACCACTTCGTAGTGAAGTGGTTTTTAAACTATCGCCATACGTGAATAACGACTATATAACTGCCGTTATACCTTTCTCATCAATGATATTCAAAAGACGCAATGCAGCCCCTTGAGGTTTAGTTTTACCTTGCTCCCACTTTTGAACGCTTTCGCTACTCATATTCAGCACAGTTGCTAAAACAGCTTGGCTTATATGCTCACGCTTTCTCAACTTCTGAATTCTGGCTGCGGTCATATCTTCACGCTTGGCACTCATAGCCAAGGCATCAATTTTACGCATGGTTAACTGATCAATTGAGCCGTTGGCATTAAAGCGCTTCGCCATTGCTTGCATTCTTTCTAAACGATCATCCATCATTTCTAACCTCTCTTAGCAGACCATCTAAGATGTTTTGTTCAATCTGTTCATCCGTTAAGCTACGGAAGCTTTCACCGAGTAACTTGTAGGTTTCCAATAACTTATCTGGTATTTCTTTACCTTTTTTTGGGACATCTTTCTTTCGCCAACCATCGATGAAGAACACCCTATTACCTTTTTGAATAGCTATAACACTTCGGTTTGACTCTCGTTTACCTTGACCTGGTGACGGAACACGCTTTTTATATAGCTTTCCACTTTGTAGCTCACCATCATGCAAACCATTGTTAAGCTCATTCGCCACCTTAACGATAATTTTATTATCTAATCTGGCTTTAATCATCAATTTTTCAAATTCGTCAGTGATATAAATCTTCACTATTTCCACCTCCAAAGTGTAGTAAAGAATACCATAGTTTCAATTTTGACAACAACTTCAAAATGCCATATCAGCAATAGCTAACATACTTACTGTATCTGTTTCGATTAGTCTTAAGGTTGTTTCAAGAGTGATCCGCACCAGCAGTTTTGGACACTGAGTTAAGTGAGTACAATCACTAATGAGGTGAACCATGACAAGCAAGAAGAAACGTATTATCCATTCTCCTGAATTTAAAGCAGAAACCCTGAAGCTGGCAGATAAAGTGGGGGGTCGCTGCAGCCGCAAGACAGCTCTCATTACATGAATCTCAGATCTACGGTTGGCGAAAAGCCACAAAGAAGAATTCTAATATTAGCCAACGAGAACAAGAGTTGGCCGTTGAAGTCGCTAAGCTAAAGAGGCAGTTGGCAGAGCAAGCAGAAGAGCTAGAAATCGTAAAAAAGGCCGCCACCTACTTCGCGAAAAATCTAAAGTAAATTGCTATGAATTTATGCTCGAACACCTGCTGAGTTTTAGTGTTACTCGCATGGCTAAGGAGTTCAGAGTTTCTCGAAGTGGGTTTTATTATTGGGTTGAGAATCGTCACAAGGCGATTCAACGCGAGGCAGCTCGCCAAAAGCTTTATACCAAGGTCAAAGAAGCCTTTGACGTTAGCAAAGAACGAGATGGCTCAAGACGTATTCAAAAGGAATTGGCTGAGAGCGGTGACAACCATAATGTTAAGACCATTGCTGCCAGTATGAAACGTCAGGATTTAGTAGCGAAAGCAGCACGCAAGTTTAAGTGTACAACGGACAGTAAGCATAAAATGCCCGTTGCTCCAAACTTGCTCGCTCAAGATTTTAACGCAACAGCTCCGAATCAAAAATGGGCAGGAGACATCACCTATGTTGCCACAAGCGAAGGCTGGCTGTACTTAGCTGTCATTATTGACCTCTATTCAAGACAAGTTATTGGTTGGTCTATGAATACGAGAATGACGGCCTCACTGGTCTGCGATGCCTTATCAATGGCTTTATTTCGCCGAGGTTTCCCTGAGCAGGTTATTACTCATAGCGATCGAGGTAGTCAGTACTGTTCGAAAGACTATCGAGACCTAATAAGCACTTATAATCTAAGGCAAAGTATGAGTAGGAAAGGAAATTGCTGGGATAATGCTTGTGTTGAGAGCTTCTTCCATTCTATGAAAGTTGAAGCAATCCAATACGAACCGATCATGACGAGAGAGCAAATGATGCTAGCGGCATCAATATTAAATCGATTAACGCAGCTTGGTATGCCCGAGAGCTACCGAGTCGCCTAGTGATATCAAAAGACAGGCCGGGTTGAGTACAGAAACAAAGCCGTAGAGCCACATATAGGGGTTTTGCGCCCATTTCGGTGAACAATCCAATATAAACCGCCAGACCTTTATTTATAAGGGCAGGCGGTTACGGCATATTTTCTTTCGTAGCCCTCTGAAATACGAACATATGACAACGTCGCCTGGTGTTCACAATTCTTGAAAAGTGAAGTTGCGGGACTTAGCACAAGCAGTAAGCTTGCGCTCATTGGAGGGTTTGATTCTTATTGGCACGCACTAAGTGCTGTTACGTTAAATCCAGATAAAATACAAACTCAATATTCATATAGTTTCACATTTAGTGTATCATTTAAAGAAAACCATTTTCTATAAAAATAAAAGCGATGAGCATGATTAAAACTTTAATATTCAGTCTATTAAGTGGGTTTTTACTTGGATCTTCTGTTGAGGTCGTAAAGGAATACTACGAGAGTGGTGCTCTGAAGAGTGTGTTTGAATACCGGAATGGAAAGCGAGAAGGTATAGGAAGAATCTACTACGAGAGTGGAAACCTTAAAAGGGAGTTTACTTATAAGAAAGGTAAGCTAGATGGGATTGGAAAAGTTTATTACGAAGACGGAACTGTTGATAGTGAATTTACTTATCAAAATGGTACGTTAAAAGCCTACACAAAAAAGTAAAACTACTTAGCTCAACAACTAGGTATGGCATTAATAAAAATAACAGCAAAGACAGGCACGCATGACTTTAGCGGTTTTCAACTCAATGAAAAAAGAAATGGTCACATAGTAAATGTGACATTTTAAAATTGTTGCAACAAGAGATTGGAAAAAGCCTCTAGCACAACGGGGATTACGTTAAATTAACGGCAATTATAATATAAAACTTTATATTATAATTGCTTAGTACTACATTTAAATCAAATTACTATTCATTCTTAACGAGTAAGTGAAATATGCGTATTTTTTTATATTTTTTTTCCCTATTTGTTTCCTCTCTATCATTTGCGGGTTTCACCCCCCTGCATGATAAGAAAACTGAATACATAGCTCTTGACACTTTAGAGGTACATTTAGTCGAAGAAGGATTGAAAAGAGAGGATGCAGAAATAGCTCTCGCATATATAGACGGAAGAACAAAGATTTTTTTCTTTTTAGTACGTGAGCATGGCGAAGATGGGGAAGAGCTGTATAGAATAAACTGCATCAAGGATAAATGCCGATTTAAGTATAATTAATCTACCGAGACAGATAGATCTAGGTGTTCAAAGGTAAGGAATCTCAATGATTCCTTACCTGAACAATCGCGGTTTAACTCACGTCAAAATGAATGCCTGACTGACCCAACTCCTGCTCTACAATCTAAACACGGGTATTTAATGAACGCCTTCAGGCTGTTTTGGCAATTTCAGATACACTAATCCTACGAAAACCCTAAATTGACCGTAAGCGTCTGCGAACCGACTCATTGACTTTTTAATATCAACACAGATACCGCCAACTAAGGCGGTATCTGTCATTAGAGGCTCTTCACTTGCCGCAGCTCGACATCCGCTCGCAGTCGTCCCTCCTTCTTCAAGCGAGCAATCACATTGGCGTATGAGGAATGTTTGTCGGTGTTTAATGTTTTAGGCTGATTGTCTACGTCGTAATATCTCAGGCGACGCCTAAGAAACTGATAAGTAGCTTCTTTATTACGTTTGTGGGAGAAATAGAAATCCAGCGTCTCGCCTTGTTTATTGATAGCACGGTAAAGGTAGTGCCATTTCCCCTGCACTTTTACATAGGTTTCATCGAGCTGCCACGAAGAGTCTGTCCGGATAAATTGATGGCGACGTAACTTCTTACGTAATGTCGGGCCATATTCAATGAACCAACGATAAATGGTCGAACGATTAACCGAGATCCCCCGTTCTGCCAGCATGTCACTGAGGTTTGCATAACTCATCGGGCTCGAACCAGACAAGCGAAGGCACCAAAGGATGATCTCAGGGGCAAAGTGTTTCCATTTGAATTCGGGGTTGGTCATTGAATCGCTGGATTCGATGGGAAAGAAATGATTCTGAGCCCTGGCCTGATTTTTTGCAACAACACCGTATAAAGCACTTAGCCTCCATAGGGCAATCAAGTGTTGCGTTTCATCTGGAGGACGGGGAACTGAGTTATATAGCCCGTAGCATAATCTCTAATTAATGTGATCTCTAGCCCAATCACTTAATATGCACTTGATTGGATCATATGTTGTGCATTAAAAATGAACAGCTTTTTTAGCGCATACTAATAACGTCAAGGCTTAACAATATGAAATTAAAACAAATTATCGCTTTCAGTGCTCTGCTCATGGCTTCATCAGCTTTTGCGAATACCTCAACCTACGTTTATTGTGGGCTGCCTGATGGCAGTGATTGGGATTGGCTATTAGATGGCAATAACAATTATGAGACCATTGAGGGGCGGTGGGCACGTATCAATCAAGCGAATGGCACATACTTCAAGGTATTTCGAGTAAGCGAGGCTCTGTTCGATTCTAAAGCGTTTAGCTGCCCTGGGGGTTACGTCCCTCAGCCAGCAGATAGTGGTACTTCTCGCTGGGAAATATTTGAAGTCATTAGAGCTGATGGCACCAGTTATTTTATTGATGGCTATAAAACCTACTACAACTCCGGTACGAACTCAGCTGCGGATAATTTCCAGTTAAGAGTTTAAAGGCCGTATAGTCTAAGTAAAGCTAGGGCGTGTTGATCTTTGTTGTACATTTCGTGTTCAACAATACATCGGTAGCCACATTAACATGAATGCCAGCGATAACATGCTGGCATAATCCCTTTCTAGCTTGTCATATCTACTTGAAATAGCTCGATAATGCTTAATTCTCCCAAAGGCATTTTCGACCAAGTGACGATACTTGTACAGACACCAATCCATACTATCTTTGTCTATATCTTGTCCGTAATTGCGTTTAGCAATTACCGTTTCTCCGCCACACTCCTTAACAAAAGTACGGAAAGGTTCGCTGTCATATCCTTTATCACAAACGATGGTATTAACTTCATCGAGTTGCTCAACTAAGCTTTCGGCATGCACTATATCGTGGCGTTGTCCCTCTGATAAATCAAAGCAAATCGGCAGGCCACCACTATCCACGGCTAAGTGAATTTTGGTTGAGTTGCCCCCGCGACTTTTGCCTATTTGCTCTGAGCTTTCAGTAGCTGCACCTGTACTATGCTGATGCGCTCTAACTATAGAGCCATCAAGAAATACCCATTCAAAATCAGCCATACTAGATAAGCTTTTGAAAATATTATCTAAAATCCCTTTCTTTGAGCAAAGATTAAATCGTCTGTAAACGGTACTCCACTCTCCGAACTCAGAGGGTAGATCCCTCCAAGGAATACCTGTTCTCATTCGATAAAGTATTCCTTCAAATGTCATTCGATGTTCAGTTTTATCGTAAATACGACTTGTATTTTTCATAACTTGGAGTAGCAGTTCCCAACGAATATCAGTTAGCATTGTTCTTGGCATGGTATTGGTTATGGTTTTACTTTTGGCGAAGCAAATTATAACTCTTTACCATGCTGTTCAAAAAAACACTCACGAAAGATCAACACGCCTTAGTAACTCTAGCATCGGAGGCTTCTTTTTCATTCACAATATGTAAAAGAACTGAGCTTGGATACGAAGGTACTGAAGGTTAAGCATTGATGCTTTACTAGGGTAAGCATGGCGGAACCTGTAAATTGTTACTTTTTGAATATCTATTCGAAACATACTTAATAGCAACTGAGATAAATGCTATTTTTCACCCAAAAAAGTAATATCAGGAGAGCTAATTAGAGTTTTATATCTAAGTAACTTTTGCCCAAAAATCAGTTAGTCTAGATTTTGTTCGATTGTAATTTAGCGACAATTGCCCTGTATAACTTAATTGCATATTCTTGGTTGTGAATAACTCTCTTGTTATTTAAGCCACTTACGTTTTACCACTTTCCCTACTCTTGGAAAGTGGTTTTTTTTAACTTTTCCATACCTGTAGGGCTCTTCTCCGCTTAGATGAGCTTGACAGAAGGGTATAACATTGAATTCACCTCAGGTACTGAAAGCTGTTTGATCTTCAGTTTGAAGTATTCGGTATCTCTGATCCCTCGTGCTCTTCTGCGCAACAATCCTATTGATACATTGCCAGCTTCGATTATGGCTATTTTTGCCCATCCCCCGATATGGTCTAATCACAGTATCTAGACGAAATTAAAGTGATAAATAACGATAGAATGTTGCTCGAGAAATAGACAAGGACTGACAGATAGCATCGATTGGGAGAGACTTTTTCTGATGCATTTCTTTCGCCATCTGAACTTTTGGATTGCTGTCACGAATCTTTGGTCTGCCCCCATTCCTTCCTCTGGCTCTAGCTGCCTTCAGTCCAGCATGTGTACGCTCCTGTATTAGGCGACGTTCAAATTGTGCCAGTGCACTGAATATATTGAACATCAACTCACCAGAAGCTGTGGTTGTGTCGATTGCACCATCCTGAATCGATTTAAAGCCAACGCCTTTTTCAATTAAGGATTCAATCAGGTTTATCAGATGTGACATCGAGCGGCCTAGCCGATCCAGTCGCCACACTATAAGTGTGTCTCCAGAAACCAGCGTTTCTAAGCACTCTTCCAGTCCAGGCCTAGACGCATTTGCTCCCGAAATCTTATCTGTAAATATTACTTCGACTTTACACCCTTCTTTTATCAGAGCATCAATCTGAAGATTCAGTTCTTGCTCATGGGTACTGACTCGCGCGTATCCAACTTTTCTGCTCATCGTCTCGTTTATTTGCATTTTAATGAGTTAATGTGATTATGATAGTAGAGATGTGTATATGAGACAACTAAGTACAGGTTTCTTGTACATAGTGATTCTCCGTTCATGCCTCTCAAAAAACGACCGTTTGTTGAGATGGATGAGAGTCCTTGATAATAAAGAAGGGTTAATAATTGTCTATGGCAGTGAATCCCAACCGACTGAACATTCTTACTCAATCTGAAATTCAGGATTATTTCGGTTTCCCTCGATTTACCCAGGAAGACCGAGAGTATTACTTCGATATGACCAACAGCGAAGTCAGCCTTATTGAAGAAAAGTGGCTGCTTAGCTCAAAGATATATTTCGTGCTTCAGCTCGGCTATTTTAAGGCCAAAAGAATGTTTTTTAGGTTTGATGCTGAAGAGGTGGTAAACGATACTTCCCACATTGTCGGCACATATTTCCCATATAGCATCGACCGTGATTTCAAAGTGCCAAGTAAACAAACTCGTATCAACCAGCAAAAAATTATTTGTAGGCATTTCAGTTTTCGTCGATACGACAAACAAACTGGCACTGAGCTAAAAGATGTTGCTGGGCGTATTGTTCGCCGATCTGCCAAACCTATTTTTATTTTACGGGAGCTGCTTGGCTTCCTGAATAAGCAGCACGTTGTGCCACCGGCGTACAGTACATTTCAGGATTTGATTGGTCGTTGCCTCTCTGAAGAGCGTCAACGGATCAGTAAACAGCTGATGCGAAGTATGGAACCTGAAATTGAAGAGGCGCTTTCCGCTATTCTGGCTGATGATTCTACTGGCTTGCACTGGGTCACTCAGCTTAAAAAGGAGCCCAGAGATTTCAGTTACAAAGAAGTACTCAGTGAGGCAACGCGAGTCAAGCAACTCAAACCACTGTATGACTTCGGTGTGCGCTGGTTGCCGACCATTGAGCTTTCTAATGAAAGCATCCGGTATTACGCTGCACTGGTAGAGTACTATTCCGTATACAAGCTTCGTCGCTTTGATACGCCGACTGCTTACTTTTACCTAATCAGCTATGCTTATCATCGCACCCATACGATCCATGATAATCTCATCGATGCTCTGATTTACAACGTGCGCCATTACGAAGAGCAAGCCAAGATGTATGCGCGAGACATCATCTACCGGCAAACCTCCCAGGCCAGCGAAGACATCAAGATGACGGGCAAAATTTTGGAGTTCTTCCTGAGTCCCGACATTGATGACCAGCTATCCTTTGGTGAAATTCGAGAACGCGCTTTCCAACTACTGGCGCGCGAGAAAATGGTGAATGTAACAACTTTTATTAATTCTGCCGGATTTGATGAGGAAGAGTACCAGTGGCAGCATTTGCAGTCATTGTCTGGCTCCAACAAGAAGAATGTACGGCAGATCGTCAGGGCCATTGATTTTAAAAGTAACGCCGAAGAAACCCCTTTAATCGAAGCTACTACCTTTCTTCAGACCAATTTTGAATTGGGCCGTGTCATACGACGAATATCCACATCCAAATTTCCAACGGGTTTCCTGACCAAGGCACTTAAAAAATATGTTTATGCAGATAGCACACCTGGCAGTCTCATTGCGGAACGCTACGAATTTGCTGTGTATAAACTGCTTCGCAAAGCGTTTGAGTCTGGAGATATATTTAATCATAAAACCAATAAATACCGCAGTTTTACCGACTATCTCATCCACGTAGAGCACTGGAACAAGCACAAGGAAATAATACTGACTGAGCTGGATCTCCCCATTTTAATGGCACCGATCGAACAAACCCTATGTGAACTTAAAAAGACACTGGAAGACAAAATACAACACGTGAACCAGCGTATTATGGCCAAGGAAAATAAGGATATTAAAATCACTGGCCAAGGTGAAAAAATAAAATGGACACTGCCATACCAGCGGGATGAGGAGGAGGACAATCACCAGTTTTACCAGTCAGTCCCTATAATTGGTATCGCCAGCCTGCTCAGTTATGTCCAGCGAAAAACCGGTTTACTTGATGGCTTTACTCATGTGCTGGATCGCTATGTCAAAGGCACCAAGGATGAGAAAACGGTTTTCGCTTGTATCGTTGCGCTGGGTACCAACATGAGTCTGGGCCGGATGGGGGATATCTCTGATGTGGATACCCAGGAGCTACAAACCACTTACCGGAATTTCTTCCGCCTGGAAACACTGAAAGAAACCAATGATCTGATTGCCAATGCCACCGCGAAACTTCCCATATTCCGGCACTATGACATTGAAGCTGATGTGTTGCACTCGAGCAGCGATGGTCAGCGATTTGAAACTCAACGAAATACTTTCAACGCCCGACATGCCTCAAAATACTTTGGCTTGAAGAAAGGTATCTCAGCGCTAACCCTGATTGGAAACCATGTACCGATCAATGCGAAGGTGATTGGCACGCATGAACATGAAAGCTACTTTGTATTTGATCTGCTCTATAACAACACCACCGATATTGACCCTGATCGTCACTCGGTCGATACCCACGGCACAAATCAGATTAACTTTTGGATCCTTCATGCCTTTGGTTACCAGTTTGCCCCCCGATACCGCAATTTTTCATCTAAGACTGATAGTATCGTGGGCTTTCAATCTCCAGCGAACTATGACGATGAGTTTTTGGTCAAACCTGGTCGAAAAGTCAATGAAGAGCTTATTATCGAGGAGTGGTCCAATATCCAGCACATCATGGCGTCACTGGGACAGAAAGAAACTACGCAGTCTGCCATCGTGAGAAAGCTCAGTTCATACGCAAGGCAAAACCGAACCAAGAAAGCTCTATGGGAACTCGATAATATCTATCGCAGTATATACTTACTGGATTATCTGGATGACCGCCTGCTTCGTAAACATGTGACTAAAGCGCTAAACCGGGGTGAGGCTTACCACCGACTGAAGAAAGCTATTGCCCATGTAAACGGTGGTAAGTTGCGAGTGAAAAGCGAAATTGAACAACACATCCTGCATGAATGTACGCGTCTGATCGCCAACGCAATTATTTATTTTAATGCGGAATTGCTCTCTGGGCTGATAACCGGTGAGTCACCTGATTCAATACTTACGCCTGAGCAAATCAAGAAAATATCACCAGTCGCCTGGCAACATATTAATTTTTATGGTCGATTTGAATTCAGCGATCTGGGGGCATCATTCAATGTGGATGAATTTATGCAGACAGTTGACTTCAATAAATTAGCCGCGGCACTCAAATCGGCAAACATCAGTACAAATGATGAAAATTTGGCCTAGGAGAGAGAAGAGTTTACAACAATAGCAGGTTAGTAGAATGCAAAGCTGGTTGTTGCGTTGGACATTGAATATGTGATTGACATCATATTAGACCATTTCGGGGGATGGGCAAAAATGGCCAGACCGGTATGCTTAAATGATTTTAGAGAAAGATCCAACCCGTTTCGCTTATTTCTTAGTCAACACGACAAGTTTCAGGCATACCTAACCCAGTAAGCTTGTTCAACGCTTTTATCATCGCGTAAGTTTCACCCACCTGTGCATTGTAATTTCTTAAGCTCAGTTTCCCTCCTAGCAACTGTTTAACTCGATACATCGCTGTTTCTGAGAGTGAACGTTTGTGGTATCCATACCGCTTTTTCCAATACTTATTTGAGCCGTATAATTTCTGGCAACCCACGGCGGGATTTCGAGGGTGACCACGCTCCCAGAAGGCTGCCCCTTCTCTTGGGGGAATAAGCGCAATAGCCCCCTTAATCTTAATAGAAGCGTGACACACTCTCGTGTCGTAAGCGCCATCACCAGACACCTTAAGGATACTTCGCCGTGTTTGTTTCAGTAAGTTTGGGAGGGCTTCTCCATCTGTAACTGTTGATAAACTTAGCTCGGCGGCAATGACCTCATGAGTGCTTGTATCGACGGCAATATGAAGTTTTCGCCAGACTCTACGCTTGCCATCCGTCCCGTGCTTTTTGACTTTCTGTTCACCTTCGCCATAAACCTTAAGGCCAGTAGCATCAATGACTAGGTGCTGTATCGCTCCTCTCGTTTTAGTCTTAAATGAGACCTCAACTTGCTTGGCTCCTTATTCTGTTTGCTTTGCGCCCACCCGCTAATCGCCTCTTGATCAATCCAAAAGGTCAGAGAGCCACAGTTAATTAGTGATTGGTTGTATTGCTTCCAGTTGGGTGTTGTGTAACGAGGTTTAGGCACAGGGCTACGAGAGGGAGTGAATGTAGCAGATCAGATCGTAGGTTCTTGATTTAGTTCCATTGAATTACGCAACAAAGCCACAATAAGAATAGATACAGTAGGGTGGTGCAACACCTCCACTGCTCCCATTTTCATTGTCCCAATAGACTGTATCGCCTTTGATCAACAACGCCCTTCAAGTATGGAAAATCACTTAGTGTGGTATTCAGAATTGATGGTGTGGGGTAATAAATTTTTTGAGTAATCATTGACGGATATAACTTTTCTCAAACGCTATACATTATTGCTCTAACTTAGGGTTTGAGAAGATATAAAGAAGATTGGTTGGCGTGATTGGAATCGAACACAATGACCTCTGTTAAGTTGGAACAGCGCTCTACCACTGAGCTACACGCCTTCTATGAGCATATTTATACACATATAATGAATGCCTGTAAAGAGATTTGTTGCATATTGCTGATATAAACAATCGGACAGGTTAAAAACACTCTTCAATCGTTTATTGTTCTACTTCCTCTTAAATTGAAACAACTTAAAGCTAATCAGGTTGGAATTATTCAATTTTCATGTAAAACGATAGGTATACACTTCATCAGGTCGGGATTCCACTTTGAATAAATATTAGCCAAAGATTATTTTTGAGCGATATTCACCAGACCAACCTGACTTTCTACGTTTGGCAGCCAAGCTATCCTTGTCACTCTCATCCTGCTTTATCGTGTTCAATGTAGCACTATTAAATGCCACTAAGTGGGCAGCTGGAAGCAATACAACCAATCACTAATTAACTGTGGCTCTCTGACCTTTTGGATTGATCAAGAGGCGATTAGCGGGTGGGCGCAAAGCAAACAGAATAAGCGCGGGAGGCCACGTCGGTTCAGTGATTTAGCTATCACGACAGCACTCATGGTGAAACGAGTTTTTCCATGCCATTGAGAGCGCTGCAACGATTTATCGACTCGATATTTAGATTAGCTCATGTACCGTTAATTTGTCCGCATTACACCTGCATCAGTGGTAGAGCCAAGCAAGTTGAGGTCTCATTTTAGACTAAAACGAGAGGAGCGGTACAGCACCTAGTCATTGATGCTACTGGCCTTAAGGTTTATGGCGAAGGTGAATGGAAAGTCAAAAAACACGGGACGGATGGCAAGCGTAGAGTCTGGCGAAAGCTTCATATTGCCGTCGATACAAGCACTCATGAGATCATTGCCGCCGAGTTAATTTTATCAACGGTTACAGATGGAGAAGTATTCCCTAACTTACTGAAACAAACACATACGGCTCAAATAAGTATTGGAAAGGGAGATATGGATACCACAAACGTTCACTCTCAGAAACACCGATGTATCGAGTTAAACAGTTGCTAGGAGGGCAACTGAGCTTAAAAAATTACAATGCACAGATGGGTGAAACTTACGCGATATACTGGGTTAGGTATGCCTGAAGCTTGTTGTATTAACTAAGAAACACACGAAACGGGGTAGCTCTATCTCTAAATTTAATAGCGCAACAAAACCACACAAACCAACTAATTTTAAGTCAAAACAAACAAGTTATGCATTTATTTTTATAGCCTACTGTTGCATTATGTTTTTTTCATGCTATGTTCCTCGCCTATTTATTGTAACGAAATGTTTCGTTACATTTTTAATGGGAGATAAAGTTACATGATTGAAGACACCTGCAAACCTACTTTTACTCAATATCACCGAGTAGATATGGAGACTATTAAAAGTATTGTAGAAAGCGGTATTGAAAAGAATTTAGGCGAGGTGAAAAACTTCCGAGCTAATGAAGAAATTAATCGTTTTATTCCTGAGCAAGCACGCCTAGCTGTAAGTTGGGTTCGACTGGCTAAAGGTGAAAAACTGGATCTACACGTCCATCCAATTTCTTCGTTGTATATTATTTGCGAAGGCGAAGCAATATTACTTGGGAATGGTATTGACCGCCTGGCAGTTCCTGGCGATGTAATCTGCATACCACCCGGTGCAGATCACGGTTTTATTGGTGTAGGAGAAAATGGTTATTGGGGACTCTCTATACAGTTTGAAGAGCGTGGACTTTATGAAGACCCAGACATGCCTCTTGTTAATTTCAAAAAAGACCCATATGCGTACTACCATCTAATAAAAGAGCGTAATAACCAGTACATCGAACGCTATAAAGACAACAAAATATTTCAAACGTTTTCTAAAGACAAAATATTTTCTCATTCAAAAAAAGCTTTGTTTTTAGATTACCTTCAAGTTTTGTCCGACCAATTCCAAAAAATGGTTTTATTACGTAGCGCATTATGTGAAGACGATAGTTTCTCAAAATTCTTTAGTGAACACCTCAAAGAGGAATTTGGTCATGATGAATTACTGAAAAATAGCCGTGAAAACTTTCAGAAACGGGAAGACCCAATTTTTGAAGCATTATGCATATGGTTCAATCATCAGATGCTCACCTTGGATAATTTAGAGAAAGCTATTTTGGTACATTTTGTCATAGAAGGTTCGGCGTTCATCTTTTATAACAATATCAAACACGTTTTTGACCCTAGCAAATATAACCACTTTGATGATCATTCCGAATTTGATGGTGATCACCAAGAAGTCGATAAAATGTTCTTCAAAGATATGACTGAAGAGCAGTTTAATCGCACTCTAGCCTTACTTGATAAAAGTTGGAATATCGTTGAACAACAGTACGAGAGATTTGCTGAACTTATTGAAGAGTAAATAAAACAGGCCATCTGGAGAGATTATGAAAATTATTTTTTTAGGATTTGGAGGTATTGGACAAGAGGCACTAAATGCACTGTTGAACGTATCCGAGTTACGAAACAACGTTAATGAAATAGTTATTTTTTGCCGGAATGTCGAAAAATCACAAGCCATTTACGAAGATATTCTAGATGGCCTTTTAGTACGACATATCTTCGAAAACCACACTAAGGTACGCTTACCTAAAACTTTTATTACCGATAATTATTGCCATCTTGACGGGGCTGATGTAATCCTTTGTTGTTATGGTGTTCCGTCAACTTTTCCGATGAGTGATCGTCAAACCCTACTTGAAGAACATGTACATCTTAGCGCTAAAATTTTCAACCAAATTAAACCGCTCATTACCCCAGGGTGTCACATTATAAATGCAGTTAACCCTGTGGATAGTATTAGTTATTACATAGAAAAAGTATTGCTTGATTCTAACTGTAAAGTCATTGGTATAGGCGCTATACACAATACAGCTAGGCTTTTGAAAAACATATGTCGCGTTTCTAAATTAGACCCGCAATGTATTAACACAAGTAGCTTGCAAGTTTGCGGAGAGCACGGCAATGGATTGGTGCCATTGCTCAGTTTAGTCAAGACTAACAAAGGGCCTTTGAATCAATTACTTTCAGCACAAGAGTTAGAAGAAGTTATCAATGATACTTGTAATCAGGGCTTGAGCATATACCATAAAATGAAGCGCCCTCCTAAATATGGCCCGACTGCTTCTATTCTAATTGTTCTTATGCGATTGGTTCAAAAAGATAAAGCACCTTTCTGTGGTTCGATTTGGCTCCCAAAATTAGGAGTATTTATGTCTTGGCCTCTGATACTAAAGAATGGCGTATTTGAACCTTTATCTGTGTCAACTAGCCAATATGAACAGCAACAAATTAACCTCTCAGCAAATAAATTAAGACAAATTATCAAAGGTTTTCACTAATGACAAGCCAACAAAATATACAGAATTTTCGCGATCTGTATATGCCATTACATCCCGAGTACCGCTCAATATCACCATTGTATGGTGTATTATGGTGCAACAATGAAGTTGCTGAAAAATATTACCGATTTCTCGGAGAGGACCACCCGTTAGGGCAACTTTCTCGATCTTTATTTTACCGAACTGACTTAGTTGAGTTCGACGTAAGTAATGACGTCAAAAATCCATTTACTTGGTTCTCACCCACCACTATTGCTCATGTGATGGTGTTTATGACCAGACATAATTTCACTGATACTGATACTGATACTGACACGCTCTATCAATATATTAGAGATGAGACAGATTTTCACAACTCTATTGAGAAACAGCATCTACTTTCGTCACAGATACGTCAGTTATGCAACATCGTACAACAGCAATTCGAAAATACAAAAATACAGTTAGCTACAGAGGAAAGCGAATTACTTGCTTGTGAAACGATTTTAAAAGACCAGAAAAAAAGGTTAAACCAAGTATTGCAAAAGGCAGAAAATAGTGTCGAACATAAAAACTTAAATATTCAACAATCGCGCGCTGCATTAACTAAGCTAAAAGGGAGAAAAAAAGAACTGATAAAAGGGAAAAGTGGGGAAAGAAAGTTACAGCTGATTAATATTAACAATGAAATTAAAATCCTGGAAAAAAACCTGAATGTAGATCTAACTGAGGCGGTACATAAAGCTGGATTAACCTCATCCATGCAAGAAGCTCAAGTTAACATTGAAAATGCTAACCTTCGTAAGGATGAAGCAACTTTACGTGCAAGTAAATTAGTAGATAGTTTTACTGAAAACACTTTAAACAAACTGAACCGAGAGGGATTTGAGGCAGACTTCATTACGCAACATCTACCTTTTAATAAGTTTCACCGTTATTTACCGCGACGTGTTCAAGATTATGTCAACATCCATTGTGCCGAGAGGGACGGCTTGCTATCCGAATTATATAACCTGTGCCGCCAACTAATCTCAGGAATGCAAACTGCCGAAAATAATCACGATGTATTTCATCTACTCAATACCTCTCTATGGCTTAAATGTAAAGGTGATTTCGAAAATCTAATAGTATATATGAGCCAACTGCGCATATTGCATCCTGCTCTGTTCAACGAAAAATTTATTGATGATACGTATTTCCCTGATCTTTGTTGCGAGTATTACGACCGTGAGGTACATAATCGCTACTTTCCACCACTATGTATAACTAAGAGTTGTCGACCAGCTCCGGAGTCCAAAGTATCATTCTCTGATTGTGGAGAGAGCTCGCTTCGAAATTTTATCAATATTTTAGTTAAAAACCAGTCCACTTCTTCATTTGATGCCGAAATACTCAAAAAAAGCGGATTAGTTATAGATCCAAGCGTCATTGAATTTTACGAACAAAACCCGAATCTAGAAAGGATAAGAAATCAGGATGTGCATAGCCAATGGGCAGAAATAACTTCATCACTAAATAAGTGCGACAGTAATATAAAATATCTAACCCCGAAAAAAGGCGCTTATTGCGAGTTGGCTGCAGGCGGGAAAAACATGCAACGTATGTTAAAAGCATTATTGGGTGAAGAAGATTTAACTTCTATCTGCAAAAAAATATCTTCTGTTTCAGGCACGGAAATTTATTGCGATCTTAGTGACTTCCACCCCGATCGACACGACCTAGAAGATTTTAGTAACTTTATTCGTCTTGAGTTTGAGGGAAAATACGTTTTTTTCTGGTACTTCCTCAAGCAACATTTCCGTTGCTCAACGACAGACCTTTTCAACGAAGAAGAGAACTACATACTTCAAACACTGACAAAGTTGAATAATGACCTGAAGCAGCAACGCTTGGACCGAGATCAACATCGTGCACTTCTCAGCTTCCACTTAAAAGAAAAACCTGTACCGAAGGTTAAAGCAATGTTTGATGAGCTGGGCATGTCTTTAGTGGGGGATGAGATGACATTTTTAATGCTGAGTAAGTTGAATTCGATTGACTCAATGTTCGATTTTTGCATGAACGTTTTAATCATTCCTAGACTTAAGCATAGTAGTCAAGTATTAGCAACCGTCACTTCGATTATTAAAAGTATTAGTCCTCACCCAGTAATCTATGACCAACGTAAAAATCTTATTGAAAGAATACGAGATATAGAGATAGAACCCTTATTGCCTATCGTAAATCAATGGGAAAAAGAGAGTTTGGAAAAAGCGTAAAATTAAATATTTAGGAGACATTACTTTCATGTTCAAAATCACCCAAAATTTCCCCAAAGAAATATTAGTAGTCTTTATAGGCACTTTTTTGACAAGAGCCTGCTTTTTCATGATTTGGCCATTCATAACTATTATTATGAGAAATAACTACTCTATGACACCAATAGAGATAGGTATTATGATGAGTATAGCGTTAACCATATCTATTGCTTTTGGCTATCTTTTTGGTGGTGCTTCGGATAAATATGGCCGTAAGTCCATCATGATTTTAGGTATTATAGCTGCTGTGATTTCTTTTACTATACTAGCGGTAGCTAATTCACCTACTTGGTATTTTATTGGTATTTTGTTGAATGGCATATCTCGTTCATTAATTGAACCAGCTAGCAAATCTGTGATTGGAGATATTCTGCATAACCAACAAGAACGAGAGCGTTCGTTGAACATTCGGTATTTTCTTATGAACGTTGGGGCTGCAGTTGGCCCACTTGTTGGTGTATTTTTCGGCTTAGCTGCACAGAAAAGTACTTTTTTTATAACTGGATTATCATTCTTGTTATATTTAATTCTAGTGCTTATCGTCTTCAGGTATGGAAAATATAAAGAAACACGCAACCTCAACTTTTCATTCACTGGCTCCTTGAAGGTTATCTGGAATGATCAACCGTTCAAGATTCTAGTCGTCGCCAATATTTTAGTTATGTTAATATATGGCCAAATAGATGTAACGCTACCTCAATATCTTTTGATAAGCAAAGTACACAACCCCGAATACCTTCTAAGTGTAATGATCTTCATCAACGCAGCCACCGTGATAACATTGCATTACTTCACCGTACGCTTTACTCGCCATATATCATTGGAATTGAAAACTAAATTGGGCGTGTTTTTTTTAGCGCTTTCGCAAATTGCTTTCTTACTTGTATCAAGCGAAAGTTGGGTGTTGTGGTTGGTAGCCATGTTTCTACTTAGCCTAGGAGAAGTTATCCTGTTTCCTACGCTCAATATCCAAATTGATCGAATGGCTCCGCCCCACCTAAAAGGAGCCTATTTCGGTGCTGCTACATTCTATGAATTTGGTTTAGCATTAGCACCATTTGTTGGCGGCTTGTTATTAAAACAAAGTGGTAATATCTTGTACGCTACAATGTTTTTTTTATGTATAGGTGTTCTCCTTCTTTATACAATTTCAGATAGAATATCAACAAGAAGAGAAATTACAGCATAAACGAGTAGCGCAGATCCAAAAGCATGTACAACAGAGAGACTTGTTGGATTTTACAGACATACTAGGGCGTGTTGATCTTTGCTGTACATTTCGTATTCAACAATACATCGGTAGCCACATTAACATGAATGCCAGCGATAACATGCTGGCATAATTCTTTTCTAGCTTGTCATATCTACTTGAAATAGCTCGATAATGCTTAATTATCCCAAAGGCATTTTCGACCAAGTGACGATATTTGTATAGACACCAATCCATACTGTCTTTGTCTATATCTTGCCCGTAATTGCGTTTAGCAATTACCGTTTCTCCGCCGCGTTCCTGGACAAAAGTACGGAAAGGTTCGCTGTCATATCCTTTATCAGGGATTTGAAGTCCAATGGAACGAAAACGTACGCTAAGGCCAATCATCAAAATCTGAAGGATTTTTCAGTAGCCTTAGCTGCCCCTTTATCACTTGATCTGCTAACGTAAATGAGTGGTGCCCAAGCATATTAACGTATTTGTAACCAAGTGGTGACAACCGAGCCTCATCTTCTTCTTTTATCTCAGTATCTTGTTCTCGCAGATGATCCAGTGAAGCCTGCATATATATTGTATTCCAGAGCACGAGAGCATTAGTGACAAGACCTAGGGCACCAAGCTGGTCTTCCTGTCTTTCTCGATACCGTTTTCTGATTTAACCTCGTTGACCATGACAGATGGCACGAGCCACAGCATGACGGCCTTCTCCCCGGTTCAATTGGGTTAAAATCCGACGACGATAATCTTCATCATCAACATAGTTCAATAGGTACAACGTCTTATTAATACGACCAGCTTCAATGATGGCCAGTGCCAGGCTTGAAGGACGCTCACTTTTTAGCAAAGTGCGGATTA
The DNA here is from genome assembly GCF_013114585.1 of Vibrio sp. 99K-1. Taxonomy (NCBI): domain Bacteria; kingdom Pseudomonadati; phylum Pseudomonadota; class Gammaproteobacteria; order Vibrionales; family Vibrionaceae; genus Vibrio; species Vibrio sp. 99K-1. The sequence continues at coordinate 21,620 of NZ_VTXF01000050.1, read as the reverse complement.
GTTCAGAGGCATGTACGGTGCCGAGCTTAAGTGAACTGGCAATGCGCATCATGTCATCCCAGTGCTGCTCGATCTTATATGTATTAATGCAGCTACGTGCCAGCTCATTTAATACTCCGTAATTGGCAGCTTTGTCTACTCGCCAGAATACGGATTCCCCAGCATCTGCCAAACGTGGTGAAAACTGGTATCCAAGTAGCCAGAACAGACCAAATAGGGGTTCTACGCCGGAACCCCAGATTTTTCCGTTATTCCAGTTTCAAACTAGCAATTAACTCATCCAAATCAATAATTTCATTACTGTTTTGGAAGGTATAGTGTCCGTTCAATAAAATGTGTTGCCAGGCCACCGGTGATATCCGAGTTAGAGCATCAATGCCTTTAGTATTGCCTTCCGCTTCTAGTCGTTCTAGTAATCGTGACAGAATCGCTGAGTTGTAGTAGATGATTGCGTTGGAAATTAACCGACCACATTGGTTGCTGATTTCCGTTTCAATGTCATTTTTTCCTGTTAATTCCTTCTTTCCACCAACTTTGGCTATTGCAGCACGTAACTGGTGGTAGGATTCAACCCTGTTCTGGGAGCGCCGTATATTACGCTCTAACTGCGGGTCACGCAGGTACTTCAACGTGTAAATACTGCGCACCAATCGGTCATATTCGAACAGAGCTTGTCTTGTCGGATTGGTTGTTGAATATGTGCACAATTTGCGGACTAACGTCCCTTGCGTCATTTCTTTCAACCCCAGCGTGGCGACAATGCGATCAAGGTTGTTTTTTTCACGACTGATAAGGTCAAGATCAATCCGTCCTGCTGGTTGAATTAGACAATTTTTATAGGCCGATGGAGCTCTGGCGCAATACAACTCCTGTAGTTGCTTGTTCAGATTTGTAAAATGAGGTTCAAAGCGCAAACCAAACCAGTGCAAGATCGCAAAGTTGGCTTTGTTTAAGCTGTGCATGTCACCAGTGATGGCTGTAGGTTTTACCTCAGAAGTGTTTCTATACCAGATGTCAAAGACATGATGGGCTTCATAGTCGTTTGTACCAATTAGGTAGCCGTTAATCGGAATGTGATTACACACCATTGTGTAGGCCACCATACCCTTACCTCGACCAAAATATTTACGCGAATGTCGCGCCTTTACTGTTGGTCGTTCAACACCATACTTTTGTCCGTCAACAGCACCATAAAGTGTTTCGGGATCAAATGAATAGTATGGAAAAATCGGCAGTGCCTCTATCGCGTTGGTAATACAGTCATTGGCTGTAGCAAGTGACGCAAAGCGGAGATATTGTTCGTATGTGCTTTCTAATACATGGAATGGAATATCGCTGGTTCGAGCCATCACATGATTACCATGATTCATTGCTTGAGCAACGATAACCGCCATCAAACTATCAACATCAGCATTCTTTTTAGCATAACGGGGTTGTAGTGGTTTCATGGTTTGAAGAAAATTGCACTGCTCGTTAACAAAGTGGAAAACGTCAGCCACATCACAAAATGGTAGTTGTTCATAGAATCGCGTCTCCTTTGCTTTATTACGATTGACAACGGGTTTATGCCAGGTCAGTTTCTGCGTTTCTTTATCGTACATCACATGCTTCAACTTCCCCTGTTTCAGCTCGCGGTTGAATGCTTTCCATTGTCGATGCAGTTCAGATTCCAACTTCTTTAGTTGTGTTTTGATCGGCTTGTGCAAAAATGGGATATTCATTTCAGCCAGCACCGTCGCCTTTTTTCCTTCTGGTACCAGTTCATCAGAAAGATGACGATGACGGAGGCTGTTGTTAAGGTGGAATTCACCTGCCTGAAAGCGTTTTCTAATCTGTCGGTAGAGCCAGAACTCATAGCGCCCAGCATTCAGTCCAATGACCTCTCCACTCTCGTCAAACTCCAGCAAATACGGGCGTAATCGTTTGGGTAACGTTCCCTTGGGGCATTCTATTAGGGGTCGCTGCGAAAGCGTCTGCTTTTTACCAAACACCACTTTAAGCCAGTTCATAGCTTCAACCCACGGACTAGCGCTGACTGTGCTGTTGAGGTCGAGCGACAGAAATAATGGTCGAAGGTGACGCCGGATTAATGCGGTCATACCATCGACAGCTTGCCACTGTAATGCCAGTTTGCTGACAGGTTTTACGCTCATGCGCTGAGCGGTAGTTTGCAGTGTATCCCGTGGCATAATCTTCCAAGCTCTACGGCGGACTTCGCCAAAAGTGGTAAAGTCTGAGACACTATCATCAACATAAAGAGACAGTAGTCGTCCAATCTTGGGCGTTTCACGCCGGTGTTTTTCTTGAACGTCAACCAGAAGCTGCTTAGCTACACGGCGACTCTCATCCTCGAGTTTTTTCAAATGGAAAAACATGGCTTCCACCAAGTTATCGCTGAACTGACGATAACGAACCCATGCATAGCACAGCAGATAAAGACGCGCCTGCTCGGGTTTCAGTTGACGCAGATCGTAAACGGTATAGAAATTTGCCAGACTCGCGTAGTACAGTAGGTTTTGCTGAGAAATATTCAGTGTAGGTAAAATATTGCAGGCTTTATGGTGCAGTGGCTCTAAAATGGTTCGTTTTTCTCTTTCTTGGGCCATCTGTCGCCATCCGAAGTCACGCGCATCCTGTCTGAGAATAGCAAGGCGAGAAAGGGTTTCATCGCGTTCAATCAGTTTGTTCAAATGATCAATGGTTGCGTCATCAAGTTGTTCCGTTAAAACACGTCCCAACCTCTGCCTTTCATCAGAAAGCACCTTGCTGACCAGCTCTTGGAGTGTGGTATAGCCGGGGCGGATAATTTTGTTCTCATTGAGCCAGATAATCAGTTCAGTGGCAACAAATCCAGGAGCGATATCGCGGTGGACAATATAGACTGCTTGCTGCTCAATCAGCGAAGACAATGCTGATGACCACGGACGATAATTATACAGTTTGCAGATTTTTTCTCGTTGAATATAACGTTCATATTTAGAGGGCGATTGTTCTGGAAGTGACTCACCAGGGAAATAGCGACTCAGGATAAAGTTGCAGTCGTCCAGAACATCGTTCCACTCGAAACGAAAAAACAGACTTTTAGCTTTAAAATAAGCAATCTGGAGAATACAACAAAGCTGTGCATGAAGTCCTTTTCGGCCATTGGCTAACGCTAACTCAGATTCATCCAAAGTCAGAAACTCCAACCTCTGCACATCATCGAAATCAGGAATACCATACAGCGCTTCCTGCTCGGCCTCTGAAAGAATACTTAAGAGTTTATTTTTGCTGGCCATTCTAGAACCTTATAAATTATAGGTGTCACATTATCCTAAGATACAGCCTTTACTTGTCATAGTTTAAATGACGGGTAATGTGACTACTATTGACAGTATCATGTACCAAAATCACAATGTCACATAATCGAACGTATATGTGACAGGTGTGAAATGCTAATTGGTTATATGCGAGTATCAAAAGCCGATGGTTCTCAAATAAATGATTTGCAGCGTGACTCGTTAATTGCTGCAGGTGTTGATATCACCTATCTTTATGAGGATCGAGCATCTGGCAAGCGAGATGACCGTCCTGGACTCATTTCCTGTTTAAAAGCTCTCCGACCAGGCGATACTCTGATTGTATGGAAACTAGATCGACTTGGTCGTGACCTTCGTCATCTCATAAATACGGTGCATGATCTGACTGGGCGTGGGATAGGTTTGAAGGTATTGACTGGTCACGGTGCGACCATTGATACCACAACAGCAGCCGGTAAGCTTGTTTTTGGTATCTTTGCAGCATTGGCTGAGTTTGAACGTGAATTGATTGCCGAGCGAACAATTGCTGGATTAGCTTCAGCAAGAGCGCGCGGGAGAAAAGGTGGACGACCTTACAAAATGACCCCAGTAAAATTGCGAATGGCAATGGCATCTATGGGTCGACCAGAAACAAAAGTTAGTACCTTATGTAAAGAGTTAGGTATAACGCGACAAACGTTATACCGTCATGTTTCCCCTGACGGTCAGCTACGAGCGGACGGGATAAAGTTACTCAATCGAGAATAATCTCACAATCGGAAAAATCTGGGGTTCCGGCGTAGAACCCCAAACCAGAATGTCTCGAAATTTCTTGCCACTGGCTCTCTTTCAACACAAATCAACTCTTGTTTTTTTGCGTCGAAATCTTCGTAAAATTCTCGTGGCTTATACTCAAGCACTTCGATAGCATCATTGATTGAGATAACACCTTCGTTTTTTGCGACAAGGTTTTGTCCGAAAAATATTTTGCCTTGCTCGTTGGCTCTAAAACGCGAAAAGGTCGTTAGTGGCTCTTTACTGGTCCTAAACTCCCCATTTTCCATGTCAAGTGTCGTTAATATGCATCGCTCACAAGGCTCTACTATTTCCAATTCGACATCACCTATCTTGATACGCTTCCATGAGTCTTCGATAAAGGGGTCGTCTGCTTGAACCACAAGGTTGGTACGAAACTGTTCCATTGTATGAACTTCGCTGCTACGTCGATTCAGCTCTTTTAACGAACTTGAGCTAATAAGTAACAGGGGAAAACCATCGGCAAAGCTCACATTGTGACCAATACTTTCTCTTACACGATTAGATTGCTCCCCAGTAAACAGTAGCTCGACTCGTTTTCCAATCACTTGACTAAACCAATTATTCGCTTCGTCGGTTGTCGTATAGGCGGAAAATCTGTCTCTCCAAACACTGGCATCTGTAGTCTGCATTTTGAAGGTAGAGTAGTATAATTTAAGAGTCTCCATCCCTGGGTAAGAAAAAATGACACCGGTTGGTAGTAAAATGGAACTCACCTTCACCATATTTGGATACTGGCGCGCCGTCACCATGGTTGGGTATTTAGCTGAGGCGGAGATATCATCACCAGTTAACGCCAACATGAAGCGGCGATCAAAAGCAAGGCCTTGCTTTTCGACCCACGCAGAAGAGAGAGAAAGTCCGCCAATGGATTTGACTGGATAGATATTGATCTGGGAAAGTACGGTAGGATTTACCACAATGTCACCCTTTATTATTGTGTTGATTTATTGAACCGAAAAGAACGGTTTTAACGACCTAACAATGCAGATGATTTATCTTGCGACCACAAAGATTGCCTCGCGGGCTTAAGCATGAATCGCATCGAAACCAACGCATTCAATGTTATTTTTTTTTAACCAGAAAGCAAAATCATCGTTGGTTAAAATCTTCCACTCTTCAACACGAGCATGAGCATAACTAGAGATTCCCTCTAGCTCTTCACTTAGCGTCCTTGCTGGGTGGCACATTAACTCAATAGTACCGTTAGGCATGCTGTCTTGATAAGCTAGCAGCATTGCTTTGAGATATTCAATATTGACACCTTCAGCATGAAAGCCCATATCAAACGCATCTGGGGTAGGTACCGACAGTAAGTTTTGACCTCGTATAAAGCTATCAATACGCCTCACTGGAAGACCTATTTCATTCGCTGCCTGCGTGAAACCTATTTTAAGAGGACGGTAGGCACCAGCAAAGTGGTGGCTATCGATATGATTGATATTAAATCCTGCGTCCAAAGCTGCTTGATATTGCGTCATACACTCTTTAAATACTTCATCAGCAGAGACATTAGATTTGTTAAATAGAATCTTTCTATCAAAAAAATGGCCATTCTCGTCGACCAGTGTTGGAATTAATTTAGGATCCGATATTGATCTGCCTGATGTCACTGTAAAATGCAGCCCAACTTCATGAATAAGACCATGTTGATAGAGTTGTGACGCGTGAGAAACTCCTGGTTGGTTCATCATTATAGTCGTCGATTTTACCGTTCCGGCACGAAAACAATCGGCGATACCCAAGTTTACTGATTCCGTAAGCCCGAAATCATCAGCATTTAATATAAGTTTCATCGTATCTATTCCAAGTTACGTTTCATCGGCTTTTATAACGGCTCTATCATATTTTGAGACTCACACACGACAGCTTTGCCTTTTTGATTTAGTCACAATTAACATCTTCCCCACACATCGCTATGTAAGGTAATTTATAGTGACTTACACGCTCAAACAAACGAATAAAACCCCATCACTAATTAACAGGAGTAATGCATGAGCTTAGCAATCAACCAACAACTACTTTCATTGCTTCATACTTTCAGCGTTGCAGCGCGTCACTTGAGTTTTACTAAAGCTGCAGAGGAACTATTTCTCACTCAAGGTGGAGTCAGCCAACGAATTAAAAGGCTTGAAATGCAACTTCAATTTAGTTTATTTATTAGAAAAACCAGAAAACTAGAACTCACACCTGAAGGACAAAGAATTCTTAGTGTCCTTAATACATCATTTGAATCCATATTTTCTACCCTCTCTGACATTCAAACAGGAGAGCTTACTGGTAGCTTGTATATAGCAACATCACCTTATGTCGCCTCTGCTTGGCTGATTCCGAGACTCCCCTCACTTCGTCAGCAATACCCAAGCTTGAGCATCAAGTTGCAAACCAAACAAAATCAATCTGATTTTCAATTTGAGCCGTACGATGTTGCAATTTTTTATAATAAAAGACGGTACCCAAATCACTACAGTGAGCGATTGTTTTCTGGAAAGAGAACGCCAGTGTGCAGTGTTGACTACGCCGCCCAGAATGGTCTTGATGACGGAATAAATGCTCTATCAGACGTTAATTTTATCCATAGAGGTGATACCAGTGCATGGCGGTATTGGTTAGATGAGATGAATGTAGACATTGACTGCGAAAAACGATGTGATTTCTATAGTGATAACAGGCTGGCGATGGAAGCTGCGGAATTATCGCTTGGTGTGTTTATTGCTCGATTAGAATTTGCGCTACCTTTAATTCAATCGGGGAAGTTAGTCGCGCCCTTTCCTTATATTGAATCAGAAAAGGGCTACGATTTGGTTTGTCCTAAAGGAATGGAAACAAGAGCAAAATTCCAAGCGTTTTCTCACTGGGTACATTCTGAGATAGGCAACAGAGCCTCCTTCTAATGATTATGGTCACCAATGTTTTTGTAAGCTCTATTCACAAATCAACCTTCAAGATCTTCGCAGAGAATTAATAAGTTACCTTGTCACCTCCAGTGCTATGAGTCGCTGTGCGACGAATACCAGAACGCGCTCACGCAGTGAGTAAGATAAGGACTTATCCTCCAGATTAAGTTTAATGAATTGATCATACCTACGGCACGAAAATTGCCCTTCGCCTTGCTAGAATGCGCGAGCGAAGCGAGTAAGACGTACGTTGTTGGCTGATGTAACTCGTGGTTATTGTGGTGGTTCCACGAAATCTTACGTGTATGCCAAGAGTTTCCTGTCGAATGACAAAAGAAAGATCCAGCGCAGCCAGCGATGGCGTTGTTCTTTTTTAGTTTATTAATGTTTAATGCTGGCTGTGGGTATCATGGAGCGAAGCGACCGTTGTTGTAGGATCGATCAAGTTAGACTTGGGGATGTGACTGACGCGCTATCGCTTGTCGGCTTCACACCGGCTCTACATACAAGTATGTAGCAGCCAGCGTGAACCTTAATTTTCTATCTAATGTTTACTTAAATATTTATTTATATACGAAGTTTAACTACGGAGTACACATAACCGCAGTCCATTTTTTAGTGCTATCTTTGTGCTCTTTTCTTACACGCTTTTATTGCACTCCCTTTAGAAATTGACATAAAAAAGCGACTCAGAACAATCAGGAGGGGAAGGGGATCAGGGTTAAACTCTGGTAAATACGAAGAATATTGGTGGATATTCAACCAAAAATAGGCTGCAGACGTGCAAAATCCTCCGCCGTTAAGCGGATACTTCTCTATAGCTAGTGTGGGGAAGGGGAGTAGTGAGGCGTTGCTGTGAACAGGTTAGCCACGTTCTTAGCAAAATCATTACAGCGCGTTGCGTTGTAGATCTCCTGAATGCCAGAAGCAATGGTGCGGAAGTTTAGCCAGTCAAAACGCAAGCCTTTCTTTTCCATGCGTTTGCGAGAGGCGATAATCAACTCACAAATATTAGGATAGCGCACCACTTTAATGTCTCTAAAGAAAGCTTCGGTGAATTGCTTGTAAGCCGCTGCGCTGCGCACTGTACCTTCGGCATCATCGACGCACACATTAATGCGCTCACTGTACAAGTAAGTCGCACGTTGCAAGTATCGAATCACCTTAGCGAACGACTTCGGTGAGATATACTCGCCCCAACGTAGCGCGTAGTCTTCCTGGAGCTGGTCATAGCTGATGGTTTTCAAACCGGCTTCGGTCGGCACACCGATACGGCCACCAATCAAATCCGTATTCGGTAAGATACAAGCTAAGACTTTGGCGATCAGCGTTCGGCACTGGATGTTATTGATCGCCGCACCGCCCCAAGCGAATAGGGCAGGGAAGCGCTGTGGGTTATTGATAAACTCTTGGCACGCTTTCAAGATAAAAGCGTACTCGTGGGGAAGATTGACCACCTCACCACTACGAAGCAGACGTTGAGCCTTAAAACCGATCGCGTAATCGTCCTGGTCAAGTTCAACCTCGTGTTGAGCTGACTTAGGATTGAGCACTTCATGGTGCATCTCAATGAGTTCACGCTTACGCGCTTTACGCATCAAACGATACGCTTTGTCGTATTGGGATTTGGCTAACGCTGGTGCGAGGTTATCTGCAAACATGAGACTCGCCCTCTAAGCCATAACCGAGCCAGATCAAAGTGTGAGGATCTGATTCTAATGCGGTTATTGCTGAGGTCTGGAGTCTGATGGTCGCTTGCCATAAGCAAGACACAATGGGATTATTCATGTTTTGATTCCACAAGGTTTTTAGGGTTGTTTGGATTGGTGGTCCAAACAATGAGCTTTCAATTTACACAAGATCGCCAGAAAGATCAAATGCTTAAATTTCAGGCACAAAAAAGCCGTTCACTTGTGGGAGAACGGCTGCTTTGCGAATGCTATATAGTCGAAGTACCACCTCCAACACACTCTCAATTCTTAAAAAATACACTACATAGAAAACTATGTAGTAGCGTGCTATGTAATGCACTTTTCACTCTAAGAATCTGCACTAATTATAGCGCACTTACTTTATGGGGCTCAAGCCTTAAATCACACTTTCACAAAATCGCTTTACATAATGGACATTATACGCAGTTATATCAATAACTTACATGTCTTCATTATAATCTGTGATATCTAATCACATATTATACTTTATTAATATAAATTTCATAGTCTTTATATTTATTTAATCGCTCAATTCTTAGCCGCACCCTCACCACCCATCTAACTTTTCTATTACTTTTCAATAACTTAAAGTGGTGCGTATTATGTCCATTATGTTAAATGCAAGCAATGAGTGACGCCGTTTTGAGCCAAAAATCATCCAGCCCTAAAGGTACACACGTCAACGTGAAACTCTCAGGCAAACATAACCAAATTCTGGAGAGCTCAACGGCTCACAATCGCCGTACAAAACGCGCGGAAGCCCAAGCTCGCCTAGAGCACCACCTTGATGTGTTCGGTGTGAACTGGGAAGTACCCAAAGATAAACCGTAATTTTTTCAAAAAAAAGATCCCCGAATGGGATCAATGACATCAAAACGATTGTCGATTTGCTCTTTAACAACTTGCGCCATGAACGACTTAACACGGAACTTGTTTTGTGTGGGTCACTCCGAGCAAACCAGTGACGGAGGACAGGAATTCACTGAAACAGACCTTATTGACCGCTATGGCGACCGGATGCATGACCTATAGATAATGGAAGTGCATAAGCTGGTATGGCTGAACTGTGTGAATGACCCGAAATGTGAATAAGCCCCGCCTACTGTCTCGGCGGTCAGGTAGAGACAATCTCCAAAGCCTACTTCTACAGTGGGCTTTGGAGAGAACCAAAATAAACCACGCAGAGGAGCGACCCCATGAAATCAAAAATGACCGCCATTCAAGAGCTTAGATTTTGGGTTGATGTCATCGAGCAAGCCGCTATTCCGGCCAACGGGGAGCGTTTAACACAAGACGAGCAAGGTGCGCTATCCCAAACGTATCGTGCTCTCGCGCAAACTGCGCTCTACGCAGCGGACAAGCATAACAACACAGGAGAAAGTTCAATTAACTGAGCAATCACCGTGCGCTAGGCTTGGCCATTCACTCGCTTTTGGCTGCGATAAACGAGGCTAAGCCTCTTGTTGAGACAAAAGGAGTACCGCGTCAACGGATAGGGTAAATGTTTTTCAATGCTCACTGACCAGACAGAGGTTTACCCCTGAAAACGGCATAGAAAACCGTCTGTTCACAGTCAAACTGTGAGTGATGCCAACACTTAACTCACTGGGGAGTCAGTCTTGTAAGCGTCTCGCCCAAAACACTCTGTGTCCTATCGACCGTCAGTGAGCATTGAAAAGCCAAACCGCATTAAAAATACCTTGCCTTCTTGTCTATCCGGCAAGGAGATAATACGGGGGGAACCCCTCCTTTATCTATTCTCTTTTGCGCTTAACCGCGTGAGTAAACTCTTCCGGTCTTTCGGCTGGTCGCTTTTTGGCGCCGCGTCGCGGCGTCTTGTTCTCTTAGAAACAAGGAAACTTTCCTATGCAAGTCAAAAAAACACCCCTTAAACCCCTGCCATGGCTGGCAGGCGTGGCCATTCTATCGGTTGCCCTGGCCCAGCCCGCACTTGCCGCCGACTTATTTGCCACGGGTAAAGACATGGTGAAAGAAACCGCGGGCGATGATTCGGGGATTGAAACCGCGATGCTCGGCTTTTCCGCGCTCAGCGCGGCGGTGGTCGGCATTACATCGCGCAACTGGTTTGGCGCCGTCGGTGGCTTTGCGGGCGGCATGATGTTCTGGGAGGTGGTGAAGCCACTGGTTGGCTTAGCGTAATCATAAGGCGGCGATGACATGGAAAATAAAGCGCAGTATTACGCGATCCCTAAGTACCTCAATTCAGGCAAACGCCTGTGCGGCCTTCCAAGAGAAGAGCTCCTTCCTGCAGTGTGCATCTTTGCGCTTGGCTTTTTTGCCAAACACTACGCGATTGGTTTTGTCCTCGCGGCGGCTTGGTTTATGGGATTGAGGTACATAAAAACGCAATACGGTGAACACATCGTCGCCTACGCCCTTTATTGGTGGGGCAGCGCTTCGATTAATCAAATGCTGTTCAAACATACCCCACCGGCGATTAAACGCTATTGGTTGTCTTAAGGAGTCGTATGGAAATTTCGAACAAAAAAGACCTGTTGGCGATGAGTAAGATGCTCAACGTGTTTTTGGCGGTGGGCTTTTTTACCGCCAGCTTCGCCTGTGTGGTGCTCGCAGCGGCGTTGACCTACCTCTCACTCAAAGAGAGCCGAACGCTGGTTCCGCCGACGCTCTCACAAGCGTTTTCGGTGTCCAATGGTGATGTGGATGAGTCGTATTTGATGTTGATGGGCAGTTACTTCTTGCACCTGAAATACGACATCACCCCCGCCAGCGTCTCCCGTCAATACGGGTTACTTCTCGATTATGTGCCCGCTGAGTCCTGGTCGGCTGTTCAACCGACCTTGCTGTCGGACGCGCAACAAATCACGACCAGCAACATCTCCAGTCGATTTGTGGCGGATAAAGATGGCGCCTTAGTGGCGTTGGGAACGATGCAGTTTAAACAGACCGGCACGCTCTACAAGTCTGTGGGTGACCGCGACTTAGCGCCTGAAAAAGTCACGTATGTCGTGCAAATGGCGTATCCCCATGGGGTACTGGAGCTGATTGGCATTAAAAGAGAAGGAGAACCCTCGTGAAACGCCTGCTGACCTTAGTGCCGTTACTGGCGGCCTTATCAAGCCCGTTATCGCTGGCCGACAATGTGGCGAAACGAGAAATTGATTTTAACGATGGGGATACCATCCCCGTCACCCTGTCTTCCCTTAACATCAACCGTTTGATGGTCAAGGACGATAAAATCGTCAACATCACCTGCCCCAGTGGCTTTTGTACCACGACCGCCAATCAAAAGGATAAGACGGGCTCGGTGTCGCTGAAAATCAACATTCAATTGCCGTTCAATGTTCACGTCACGACCCGTAAGGGGCGGGTCTTCTCCCTGTTTGTGAGCCCTAAAGCGACGCCGTCGGTGGTGACGGAGTTTTTACCTTCGGACAGAGCGCGTCAACAACCTTCAGTGTTCGACCGTGCGTTTGATTACCCCTCAGCGCTGGCCGAATTCACTAAGCAAATGATGCATTGGCAATTCGATGGGACGCCAGTTTCCGGTTTCACCGTGCATCCGGTCGACCCTGACACGTTACCGCCTGACGAGGGCGCTTTACCCCTTATTCCGCAAGTGGTGTTTGTCGGGCAAGACTACTCGGGGATCATTTACGAGGTCCAAAACCGCTCTAATGAGACCGTCACGTTGACCACGGCGCAGTTTTACAGTTACGCGGCGCGCAGTGCGGCGCTCGACCGTTTAACGCTTGGCCCCAACGAGAGCACTCAGCTTTACTTGGTCACGGGTGGAGGGGTGAGCGATGTTCGATAAATTCAGAGAACGCTTTTTTAGCGATAAAGAGGGCGATTTTGACCGTGGCGGAGACATCAACGCCGAGACCACCAAGCGCAATCAACACATTACGTCCGTGATTGTCTTGTTTCTCGTGTTGGCTGTCCTTGGGGTGTACCAGTACACCCGCCCTAAAACGGTCAAAGTGGCGCCCACGACAGCGGTGGAGTTTGGGGCCATCGTGGATAAAGGCTTCACAGAAAAAGACAATCAGTCGGCCCTCACTCAGCAACAGATGTTGATTGCCACGCTCACCAAAGAGATGCGCGATCTGAAAGGGAAGATGCAAGGGTTTAAAAAAGAGACCGAGCAGCGTATCCGCAGCGCCAAGTTGGACACGGCGTCTTTGGTGGAAGACAAGGTGCGGCGTGAAATGCAAAGCACGGTGGACGAGCTGAAAGCGAAGATGGCGGCGATGCAAAGCCCGGCCTCACCGCCTGTGGATGGGTTCAATGATGGCGGTGAGGCCGCGTATCCCCTGGTGGGTGGCGATGAGACGTTTGGACAAGCGAGGCTCCCTCCTCGGCCTTTGCCTTCCTCAGACAACAACCCCAACCTCGACACTCTGGCTTACCCCCCACGCCAGCAACGCTCCTTTGCTCAGCATCAGTTTGATAGCACCGATTTTTCGTGGCAGGAAGAGACCGAAGCGCCCCGCCGAACCACGGACAATTATGTTCCGACGGGCACGTTTGTCACGGCGGTCGTGACGGGCGGCGCGGACGCGAATGCGGGCGTTTTAGGGCAAGGCGATACCACCCCCATGGTCTTTCAGACCTTGAACAACGGCATCTTACCCAATGGTAAGCCCTCCAAACTCAAAGATTGCACCATCACAGGGGCGACCTACGGGGAGATCTCATCGTCACGGGGCATAGTTCGGACTCACCGCATGAGCTGCATCTTCGACAATAAAGACATTTTAGACGTGGCGGTCAAAGGCACGGTGTTCAATTTTGGTCGTAACGGCATTCGCGGTACCACCATTTTAAAAAATGGCAAAGTGGTACAGATGGCCGGCATCTCTGGCATTTTGACGGGGCTTGGGGAAGCCGGTAAAGGTTTGTCGGAAACCACTTCTACCTCGGCGCTTGGCTCAACGAGCAGCGTCTCGGGCCAAGACATTGGCCTCAATTTGTTGGGGAATGCCACCGCGTCGGTGGGCGCGAAGTTGGCCGATTACTACATCGGGCTGGCAGAGATGTATCACCCCATTGTTGAAATCAATCCAGGCTCGGTGGTCAACATCGTCTTTCTGGAGGGGTTCCCGCTCGATCCGCTGGAAGCGGCCGAGTATGAACAGGCCCAAGCCCAAGAGCAGTCCTCTCAATCGAATCAACTCATGGAAGTGATCAGCAACGTGACTCAGAACCCATTAGCGAACCAAATCAACGCGCAAGGCATCCAAGTGCCGTCGTCGCCGTTTGGTCAAAAATAAGGAAACGTCATGCACAAACTCATTGTGTTTTTACCCTTGTTGCTCGGTGGCTGCGCGGCAGGCCTGGGCGAAGATTTCAGTTGTACGCAGGTGGGCGGCACATCCGGTTGCACCACCATGGATGAGATACGGCGCCAACCGATGGGGCCCTCCCCAGTGTCTGCGGCGCAGGGGGCCCCTGACAATATGTTCTTAACGTTGCCACGGCGCGATCGTCAAGGGGTGCCTAAACGCACTCAAGATACGGTGAGAAAAATCACCATTTTCCCATTCACGGACACGCTCGGGCATTACGTCGACACCACGGATATTTACGTGATACTCGATGAAAGTCGTTGGTCTGGGCGTCCCGTTAATGCCATCTGGAAGGATTAAGCATGCTCAGTCAACTGTTGAAACGTAAACCTTCGTTGGGGCTTGGCGGTTTAGTCGCCGACGCCAATCAGCATCAAAACCACTTCCATCATGAATTGCCGTACCGCGACTTTGATGCGCAGACCCAACTCTTTCATAACCGAAAATCGTATGGCTTTGCGCTTAAGCTGACGGTGCTTGGCGGGGCCAACGACGAATTGGTGATGTCGCTCAACAAGATGGTAATGGATTTCCCTCAAGGCGATAAATGGGATTATCAGCTGTCGATGTTTGGTCACAATCGAGTCGCGCATTACTTAGAAGCCAATGGGGACATCATGGCCAAGCGAGGCGGCATTTGCCAACGTTTGGCCGAAGAAGAAGTGCGCTACGCGGGGTTTTCTGCGGCGAAAGGTTTTTTCCACCGTCAGCGACATAAGTTTGATTTGCGCGATTACGACGCGTATTTCTTCGTGTCGACGAAAGAGAAAAAGACCGACAAGTTGGATGATGTGCGCGCGGCGATGGAAACGGCGCTGTTGCAACTCGGTGTTGAGACCGCGCGGGTCGACCCTAAAGGGCTCATTACCTTTGCAGGTGATCTCTTGAACTTTGATGCCAAGCAAGACCGCCCGATTGAGCGTGACTACAACCCATTCGACCCTATCAACCGCCAAGTGCTGTCGCCGGATACCGAGATGATCATCAAACGGGATCACATTGCAACACGTCACACCAATCCTTTCGGTCAAGAGACGCGCGGGCGCACGGTGTGCATGGGACTCTCTAGAGCCCCCACCGACTTTCGGTTGTACGCGATGCCCGAAGCGTTTGCGTCGATTCGTAATGTCTCGCGCATGTTGACGTGCCCACATGTGTTGTCGTTGAGTTTTCGTCACAACGTCACGGGGAATTTTGAGCACGAGAACAACAAGAAAATTAATGATTTGACCAAAACACTGAAATCCCCGATGGCCATGTTTTCGCCCACCGCGGGTGAAGAGTTGGAAGAGCGCACGGCCTTGCAAAAGGGGTTGGCCGACAAAGCAACCTCGGTGTGCTCGATGGTGTTGAACTTGACCTTGTTTACCCATAAAGCGCAGCAGCGCCACGATGTGCAATCGGCCAAAGAAGCGTTTTCGGCTACGGGACTCGACATCAAAGAGCAAATCATGATGCAAAGTCAAAGCGTGCTCAGTGCGCTGCCGTTTTTAATGAGCGAAGGCGTGTGGGAGGATTGTGGTCGAGCGGGTCGCGTCCGAACGTTAAAAAGTGCCAACGTGGTCAATTTCTTTCCGATGGTGCTCGATTTTAAACGCCTGGTCAGTGGCATGTTGCTGCCGACGATGCGCGGGCAAATCTCGTTTTTTGATCCCTTTCATTGTGGCAGTGACAACAAAAACATCGCCTTAACCGGCGGCTCGGGGGCGGGAAAAAGCTTTTTTACCCAGGGTTTGGTGCGCAGCGTCTACGCCAAAGGGGGGAAGTGTTGGATCCTCGACAAAGGGGACAGTTACAAAAAGCTCACCCTAATGCTCGGGGGCACCTACCTCAATCACACCAATATTTTCCTTAATCCGTTTACCCATCTAGAACAAGTCAAAAACAGCGCGCATCACGAGCCGGTCGACGGAGAGAACGTCGACCCGATGAAAGAAGCGCTCAGCAACATCACCGCCTTGTTCGCGACCATCGCGTCGCCTCATGCTGAATTGGAAGGCTATCAGATGGCGGTGCTGGGTGACGCCATTTTACGGGCGTGGGAGGACAATGGCACGATAACGATTGTGGATGACGTCCAAGCGCAGTTGTTTACGTTGGCCGATGAACATGGCCACGATCGCCGTATTCGAGACATCGCCGTACAACTGAATAAATATTGCGCAAAGGGCATTTATGGCGACACGTTCAATAAGCCTTCAATGCTCGATCCCACGGTGGATATCACCACCCTAGAGCTTGAAGGGTTCCCTGAAGATGTGCTGCGTCCGGTGGTGTTTGCGCTGATTGTGTCCATCAACCAGCAGATGTACCTCTCAGGCTCTCGCTCAACCCCCAAAATGTGCATCATCGAAGAGGCCTGGAGCTTGATGTCAGGCACCAATGCCCAGACGCGCAGTTTCATTAACACCGGTTATCGAACCGCGCGTAAATTTGGGGGATCATTTTGTACGGTGACCCAAGGTATTGGGGACTTTTTTGTGAACGAAGAAGCGCGCGCCTCTTACGATAATTCCGACATTCACATTACGCTGCGCCAAGGCGAAGGCTTTGAAAAGTTTTTGCAAGACAACCCCAAGGCGTTCAACGAAATGGAACAAGGGATCATCAAAAGTTTCCCACGAGCTGGGGACGCTGGGTACAGCTGCGTGCGCATCAAAGCCGGTGGCCACACCACCTATCACCGCGTGTTTTCCGATCCGTTTACGCGAGCGTGCTACAGCACCGAAGCGACCGAATTTGAATACTGCGAAAACTTAGTGAAACAAGGCATGCCGAGTATCGAAGCGATAGAAGCGACCGCGCAACATTTCTACGGTCAAGAAATCGCCGACTATCAGCAAGCGCTTCAACAAAAAGCACAAGGGGTTTCCCATGACGTTTGATTTACACGGCCTATTTATAGTGGCGTGCGTGAGTATTGCCTCCTCGGTGGTGACCACCTTAGCGCTGGAGTCGCCGCCTCGCTTAGTCAGCATGGACGTAAAAAGCACCCTCGACCAATACCATAAAGAATTGCTGAAATCCCCCCTTTCTCTGCCGGAGCAAACGGATAAATTGGCGCACTTTGCCCACGTCATGAACGAAGAAGTGGCACGTTACGCCACTGAGCAAGGGCAAGTGGTGTTGGTCAGCGCCGCGGTCGTCGGCGGCACACCGGACATCACCGCGCACATCCAACGTGCCATTGTTGAGCGCTATGAGCAGTAGGAGTCAGTATGCGACACCTGATGATGGTCTTCGCCCTGCTGCTTTCGTTAGGGGCGGTGGCGAAGGACTTAGGTCGAATGGGATCGACGTTCCCGATTGGCGAAATCGACATGCTGACGTGGATAGAGGCGCGGCTTAAACACTTTGAGACAACGGGTAAACTTGAGCAAATGCAAACCGAGTTTGCTGAGCAAGTGAAACAAAGCGTGGAAACGCCGCCGCCGCTTTCCTTATCGACCACGACCACCCCAAAAACGTTTTTGGTGGATCCCAGCATCACCGTGCCCAAGGATTTAACCGACGCCCAGGGGCGAGTCTTTGCCAAAGCGGGGACGCGAGTGAATCCCTTTGATACCCGCACTTGGCCAACGGGCGCAAAATTACCGCAGTTTGAGTATTCAAACGTGCTGGTTTTTTTTGATGCGCGTGATGCCAAGCAAGTCGAGTTCGTGGCCAACCTAGAGCACGCCAAACCCCTTCGCTACATTTTAACCGGTGGTAGCCCTAATCAAGCCGCTAAACGATTCAATACCCGTATGTACTTCGACCAACAAGGGACGCTCAGCGACCGGCTTCACATCCAAGCGGTGCCCAGTCTTGTCGAGCAGTCGGGGCACGCATGGCGCATTCAAGAGTTTGATGTGCAACACATTGTGGTGGGAGCGAAACCATGAAAATATCGTCTTTCCTCGGGTTACTGACTCTGTGCGGCGCCTTGCTGGTCAGTTCGACCGCGAAGGCCGGAGGACCCGCGTGCGTCAGCCGATTTATCAACCCCATCACCGACGTGTGTTGGAGCTGCCTATTCCCGATGACGCTGGGCTCTGTGCCCCTTATTCCGTCCATTTACCCTGACACCAACAACCCCACAATGCCGATCTCTTTTTGCCCAAAACCGCCGCCGATTTTCATGCAAATTGGGTTAAACATTGGTTATTGGGAGCCGTACGCGCTGACCGATGTGACGCGGGTGCCCTATTGCATGGTCAATATGGG
Source organism: Vibrio sp. 99K-1 (assembly GCF_013114585.1). NCBI lineage: Bacteria > Pseudomonadati > Pseudomonadota > Gammaproteobacteria > Vibrionales > Vibrionaceae > Vibrio > Vibrio sp. 99K-1. The sequence goes on along the minus strand of NZ_VTXF01000050.1, from coordinate 3,378 downwards.
AATGCAACTGGCCGGCGCCAATCAGCAAAAACTCGGTGGTCGAACCACCGCGCGCGATTCCGGTTCGAGTGATGGCGGTTTTTATCACGCGCACTGGTACAAATACCCCCTCATCTACTGGCTGCAATTGATGCAATCGGCGGCGTGCATGGCCACCGATAACTTTGATGTGGCCTACCTGACCGAGGTCGACCCTCTGTGGGATGACGACGAGCTGGCGTTTATCTTAAACCCCGAAGCGATTTTGTTTGGTAACCCCATTGCGCAGTTAGCGTGCGTACCGGAGTCCATTGCCACCACGACCAATGTGGTGCTCCCGTTTGATTTTTTGTTTTGGTGTTTGGGCTCTCAAGGCAGCGCTTACCCGTTAACGGGCAACACCAACTATCGAGACACCCCGATACAAGCGGGCACGCTGATTATGGAGCGGCTCAATTACAAGTTGCACCGGCAAGGGATGGTGTGGGAGACGCGTGGAGAAGATGGGGCGATCTGTTACCAGTACCCGACGCCAATCTTACCCAAGTCTCGATACCGCTATCAAATGAGCGCGCCGATCACGGACGCCGCATGGTGTCACCCTTACACCACGACGACCACCATTTGGGAAATGGGCCACGATAACCCCACTACGGGCGATAACTTCGGTTACGTTCAATGGCGTAAGCGCAATTGCGTGTTTCTTTAACCTGAGCTCGCTTTTGGCTGGGTAGGCTTGCCTGCCCCGTCAAAAGGAGTACCACGCTTGCGTGGAGCTTTTATTTATTTGAGGTTTTTATGTCCCCCTTGCTCTCCCTAGTCGCCACGGCTGCCTTGTGCGCGGCGACGCTGTGTCACGCGTACACTCAAGAAGAGCTTCAAGCGTTCACCGAGCTTGAAAAAACGATGGTGCAAACAGCCATGCCGTCAGAGCTCGAACGTCATCTTCAATCCCAGCAACGCGCCAGCGATGAGATAGTATCTGATGCGAAAGCCATGGCACGTTTTTGGCAAGACAAGCTCAAGCCGCAACACCTTAAGCGCGTCATTGATATTCCCGAGCCAACGCAAAACCCCAAAACTGCCCCAACGGGGGTTATGGTGTTTGTGTCTTTGACCATGCCAGAGGCGTCCTTGCGCGCGCTTTTAAAACAAAGTGAGCAATGGCAAGTGCCTTTGGTGATACGCGGTGTGTTGCCAAGCGGCTTTCCGGCGACCGCAAGGCGCATTCAATCGCTACTGAAAACCCATCAACCAGACCAACCCATCCAAAGTGGTTTTGCCATTAACCCTGAGTGGTTTCGGACCTTTTCGGTGACTGAAGTGCCAACGTTTGTGGCGATAAAATCTGGGAAGTGCTTACCCAAGCAGCCGTGCAATGAAACGGACTATGACCTCATTAAAGGCAACCTCTCGATCCCCGATGCGCTGAATCAATTGGTTCGTGGTGACAATCCCGAGGTGGTGAATGCCGTCTTAAGGAGGCAGCCGTGAAACACGTTCTATTGATCGCGAGCCTGGCCATCGTTAGCGGCGCATTCGCAAACCAAGGCGACCATTATTACGACAATGTGGATTGGGTGAAAAGCGCACAGAAAAATATCCCTTCAACGGCGAAGGGGAAGCTCGATGTGGGGGATTACTGCGCGGGGCAAGGGTGTGACAATGATCTGCGTAACCCTGAGCAGGCTCAGCTGAACGACGGCAATATGGACGCGAACGCGCGCACTCATTATCAGTCCAATGATAAGGCGCAAGCCGTGCAAACCCGTTTTGATAAAGGCCGACCGGATGTGAAAAGCGACCCCGCGTATGAATTTGCGCTCATGGTCCAGGATAATGCTTATGAGATATCTCATGGCTTATCCAATCAATACGTGGATTGTGACAACGCGACGCAATGCGTCATCGATGACATTCCCAAAGTGTGTCGTCAACCGACCAATAACACCGTGCCTTGCACTAAAATGCCGACGTTCACCGCGGTCACGTCTCCTGTGATTTACAGTTGCCCATCAGGGTGGTCTCGTCATGGGCGATTTTGTAAAAACACCCGACAAGAGTGTCGCTATGATTCTAGAAATTATGTTGAACGCTCTTGTGGTGATTTCTCTTTTCACTGGCAAGGGGCTGGGTTTGGGTTTTGGAAACGTGGTCATTCTCGATACCGCTCAGAGCAGGGGTGTGGAAGAGAGAACGGTACTGATTACCGCGAGAAATATGAAATATGCGGCAACATTGAACAACAAGTCCTTGCGACCCTATCTTGTCGTGGTGGTTATACGCTTTCAGGCGGTAACTGCATCAAAAACACCGTGCGTTGGACCACTCATTGCAATCTATTAAGTGAGTGTAAAGTCGTGTCCCAAACCTGTGTCGAGGGGCGAGGCACACGCCGTATTAACGGCGTGCCCACCACGCTCGATTGCTGGAAGTACCAAGTTAACCACCAATGCACGCGGGACAATACGTGTAATGCGCTGCCGACCGATTGCACCACCACCGCGACGCATTGCAGTGCCAAACAAAAAGGCGTGTGCATCGAGGAAGAGCTCCAAAAATCCTGCCCAGAGAAGCGCTGCAGCGCCACCAACTTAACCTGTGGCGAAGAAAGTTTTTGTCTCGACGGTGATTGCTATGCGGGCACGCCTAAGCCCTCCAGTGATTTTAATGAATCGGCGGCGGCTTTAGCGGCGCTGGCCAAAGCGGCAGAAGGGCTCGGTGATCCGCCTCTCATCTTTACTGGGCAAGGTCAGAAGTGCACTAAAAAAATGCTCGGCATTTCGGACTGCTGTAAAGATGGCGGTTGGGGCACCGATGTGGGGCTCGCTCAGTGCAGCGAAGAAGAAAAAGCCCTGGGTAAAGCGAAAGATGACAAGTTGACCATTTATCTCGGCAGTTACTGCGCAGAAAAAGTGCTCGGGCAATGCTTACGCAAGAAGAGAACCTATTGCGTGTTCGACAGCTTATTGGCGCGCATTATTCAAGAGCAAGGAACGCGCGACCAACTGGGATTGAGCTTGGGCACCGCTAAGGTGCCCATCTGCGGGGCGATCACCCCAGAGCAGATGCAGCAAATTAACTTTGAAGATATCGATTTCTCGGATTTCTTTGGTGAGATGAACAGCAACACCCACTTGCCGTCCAGCCAAGAAATTCAACATCGGTTATCCAGTGCTTTAGGAGATCCATAACGTGATGCCCTCTTTTTCGACCCCTTTGGTGAGGGTCGCCCTGATGTTGGGAGTGATGGGCGCGTTCAGCGCCCAAGCCTCGTCTAACCCGCAAGGTTGGAAGTGGTATAACGAGCCCCATGCGGCCCCAACCTTAACCCCGCCGCCCCCAAAACCCCTTGAGCCCAATACCACCACGAGGATCATGAGCGCTACCGAACAGATG
>NZ_VTXF01000049.1:0-30584 GCF_013114585.1 Vibrio sp. 99K-1 | reverse complement strand
GCGACAGTAACGCCGACAGGCTTCCTGTCTGGCGTCAACGTCGGCCAAACAACGATAACCGCCACTAAAGATGGCGTCACCAGTAACACAGTGAGCGTGGAGGTATATAGATGTCTGTCCGTCGGTGCTTCATGTATTGATCTATTCGATACTGGGAATGGGAAGTTGTTTACCAATTCACCCTCAAAATTATTTTTATCCTCCATTGGAGGAAGTGCAAATAATGGTTTTACGCAAGAAATTGGAACTTCTGGGCCTGCTGGAGATTTCTTTTGGTTCTCTTGGGATAATGCAAGTAGATTATGTAGTACATATAGTAACGAGGATTTAGCAGGACGCACCAACTGGCGTTTGGCAACAAAAAATGAGTTAGAATTGCTCTTCAATACATACGGCAATATGTTCAACGCGCGCGGCTGGCCAGTCAGGTTAAATTACTGGTCAATTGAGAGTAGAGGTCCTGGCTTTTTTAATATAGACCTCAGGAATGGCGGCGGAGGGTTGAGTCTGGGAGAAGAAGAGTTGTACGCGTCCTGCGTCTCAGTTCCCTAACGTTTAACGTATGAGTTTTTGATATTCCAACTTATAACCACCTACTTTTGCAGGTGGTTATCTTTTTCATAGATGTGCAGTCAGCTGTATCTAAAAGGATATCGTTGTAATCTTGAACGCCTGCGCTACTACGCCTCGTCGTTACCTTTTACTGATTTCAATTAAGTTCGAGTAAGGGCTTGCTGTTTTATGTGCTGATTTCCCTTTCGACTCGCATCATTTGATGGTGCTCGCAGGCTGTTAACCTTCCTCAAAAAGAAAGGAAACTCCTTATAGCACAACAACATACAACTCCAACGCTCTCTAAATCGAATTTCAGAGACCAGTGTTTCGCTGCTGGCCATGAAAGCTCACCAAAAAATGATATCTATTTGGGCGCTCGTCGTTGAATAAGGCAAGCTCCGTGACGTTTTTAGTTGAGCGTCTCACTAACCCGCTCGTGAGTATAACCGTAATCTAAAGTCCAGCGATGGAGATCTTCAATCGACATAGGTTTGGCGTAGTAGTAACCTTGATGTTGAAAGACGCCTCTTAATAAAAGCCCTTTAGCTTCGAGTTTATTTTCAACTCCTTCCGCTACTAGATTGAGTTCTAATTGTTTAGCCATTTCAATATACCCATCGAGAACAGCGGACTTTCCTTCATCAATGGAGCGTGTAAACATTTTGTCTATTTTGATAGTGTCAATATCGAAATAATGCAAATAGGAGTTTCCGCCATAACCGGTACCTGCATCATCAAGGCTTATTTTAAGCCCTAATGTTTTGAGTAAGGCGATACGCTGACTGGCAAACGCTAAATTTTCAATCGGTTGGCGTTCTGTTAATTCAAGCGTAAGTTTTGAGTAGTCGTGCTGAAACCGCTTTAAATAGTGGTAAAAATCGTCATTTTGGAGGTGCAGAGGAGTGATGTTGACACTGCAATAAAACTCGGTGTTTTGACTCATCAAAGGCGATAAGTCGCGGTAAATGGTTGTAATGAGATTCTCTGTTGTTGGAATGATCTCCCCACTTTGCTCTAGATAATGGATGAACTTGCTTGGTTCTATGACACGGCCATCAGAGGGAAGCCATCGGAGTAAAGCTTCGACACCGAGCATTTTACCTGTTTGTGCGTCGACGATGGGTTGATAATAGGGGAAAAACTGGGCGTCTCGAACCGCTTTTTGAAGAGCAATTTCTTTTTTTGCGTGCCAATAGGAAACACATAACCAAAGAATGGTGAGTGAAATCATAAAGAGTAAAGTGGTAACCGGCCACAAGTTTTGCTTAAACTTCGAGAGCACTCGTGAGGTAGAGACGGAGGATTCAAAGGTAAGAGGCAGATAGTTTGAAGCAACTGAGTTCGAGTACAGGCGATCGGCATTGGGCAAACTGCCTATTTCAAGGATAGTGTAATTTTCTTTTGGTAAAGATAAACGAATAGAGCGTTGGTGGTCTAAATCATTTTCAAGAAAAAGGTATTCCGTGCGTAATGGAAAGAGGAAACCGTATTGTCCATTCGAACCGTATAGATAGGGGGGATGTTTTGGGGTTGTAGAGAGAGAATAAATCGCTAAACGCCACATTTCTCCTTTTAATTTTGTATTAAGTAAGTTCTTAAAATTACGTTGTTCAAACTGCTCAACACCGAAAGGAGAGCAATAGGTATAGGGTTTCTGCTTATCAAGATTAACGATGGGTATCGACATAAGTAGATGCGACACATAAAGCTTCTCTAACTGCTCTATAGTGTCAGTGGAGCATTCACCGCTAGCGACGCTGGCTTCAGAAAGAGTGGGTTTTTCAAGCCCATATTTAATCGCAACAGAAACGATTTGATCGAGGTAGTCGACGTCATGCTTAATTTCATTATGAACTTGATAAAGACTGGTGGCCAATGAAGCCAATAAGCTAAATAACAGGGCCAATAACATAACACCAGTCTTATAGACCCATTGAGGGTGGGGACTGAATAATCGGTTTAACCAAGGGGGTCTGGATCGCATGCTTAACTCTTTATAATTATAAATCCAACGGATTGTGTTGAGTTGTCAAATGTTATTATGCGGTTTAATTAATGTTTCTTTCTATAAGAAATCCTTGATCTTAAAAGGCAAATTATAAAAGTGGAAAGCTGATCACTTTTTGTTAGGAAGTTTTAATTTTTAGGCTCTAAATCAAGCCTTAAAGAAAACACTGACCGTAATCTTGGGCCGCATTAAACATATGGCTTAAATGTAAGGCTTTCTTTGTTAAAGGATCATATTTATGGCAAGCAAAACAGCCCCTATCTTCTTTAGGGTGCACTAAAGCAAACCATTGAGGGTTTTGGACATAGGTCTCCATTGTACTGTTTGATAATAACTTCGAACCCCCTATTTCATTTTTCCAAGTGGGAGGCACCTCTCCTTTATTTAAATCACTCTCGTTTGAGACTGTCCAAGATGTACCCACAAGGAAGTAGTTAGACCAAACAGATTTGCGTGATTGGTAATAATCTGACATTGCCTCGTTAAGCGCTTTTATATCTTTAGCTACTTCAGTTTTCGTTAAAAAACCAACCCCATAGGGTGTTTCTCTACAGACTTGGGTAGGTTTACCAGGGAAGTAAGTATTCACTTTCTGAAAGGACATTGGGTTGAAAAATGTCCATTTACCTGATTTTTCAAAATTTGATAGGTTAGGAACATCAGCACAATCAGGAGCGTTTTCCTTGTGTTCAAATGTGGTCCAAATGAATTCAGGATGATTCCTTGTTTTTCGTACTATATGAATCCCAACCAAGCCCATTAGAACATTACTCCTTACTACCCCGTTGAGCTCAACATCTCTATGAATAGTGAAAAATTTTTCAGGGTTGTCGTTATTAGATATTAATTTCCATGAGGTTTTTACTTCAGTGGAGCCTGGGGATATTTCAAACGGTGTTTTCCCACTGTCAATCTCGGCGACACATTGGCTATTGTTTAATCCGTGTTTGACGATGTCATTGTAGAATTTTTTATTGACACTTTGTTGATAGAAGACTGGATTGCTTTCTTGATCGTTCAATGGGAAATTAGAGCCGGCTTGAAGGATCTCACTTTGTACTAATCCTTGATCACCTTTATTGTCCCAACTATCGGGTATCTCTTTAAATATTCTGTCTTTCGGCATCATATTCAAGAATAAATCCGGTGTCTTGTCACTGGTATAATAAGCAAAAGATTGCCATGCAAACTGCATAAAACTGCAATTAGTATCGGATTTACTAGTTTCTGTAGGCTCTTGAGGTAAGGAAGGGTAATCAATCCAAGAGGAGTCCCCAGTACAGCCGGAGGCTTCTAATTCTAACGATTTTTTATTACTAACCTTATTTTCGTAAGAGTCATTCGATTGTAAAGCTTCCCCTCTAATTTCTGTGGAATAACAATGTATTGGGGAGAGGAAAAACGAAGAAACTATGATTTTCTTTAAATAATTCATGATAAATCTTCTCATTCGCATTTATTTGAGTGGCCAAACTACAATAGTTACAAATAAAACGAATCTAAATTAGTTAATAATTTAGTGTGGCTCTGGAACGGCGTGTCTTCTCTGGAATTTTTTGTCTCAATCCTGTCTACGTTCATGGGTGAGGCAAGCTGATTGTAAGAACTATGCTCTATACAATATGCAACGTTATTAAACGTTTGACACTGATCTCCCACATCCTAAACCCGACACTGGCAAAATCCAGTGTCGGGTTTAGGACCCCGCTTTTGTATAGGGCACATTAGTGTCAGCTTCTGCTGGCCTTTTTTATGTGCGGCTTCGGCACACCTGAACATAGTCGTTTTACTTAAAAAACGTACTATCAGCATTATGGTGGGCTGGGCGAGGCAGCTTCGGCTGGTCGTTCCTATGCGCGGTAGTCCTAACCTTGTTCAGTTCACCACCCGAAGTTTAGGACCTTCTTGTGGTGATTTAATTAAGTCGCATAGGAGGCCTATCATGCCTAATCTAACTATCGTTAATAAAGACATCCGCACACTTGATAATTTGTACTCGTTAAATGATTTACATAAAGCAAGTGGTGGACACAATCGACATCGTCCAAGTATTTTTATTAAGAATCAGCAAACTCAAGAACTGGTTAATGAAATTGAGCAAAGCAGTAATTCCTGCTTTGCTGTAAACACCAAACGTGGCGGTAGTAATGCGGGGACTTGGGTATGCAAAGAACTTGTTTATTCTTATGCAATGTGGGTTAGCCCTAAGTTCCATCTAAATGTCATTCGTGCGTTCGACAGTATGCCCACAGCTGCAGCTCTTCCAGCTCCAACCGTTCCGCAAGACCTCTCCTTAAACGACTTAATTTTTGAGTAGGCGAAGGCGAAAAACGTAACAACGCAAACTGTACATGCGCACTACAATTCTGTATTCAATACTAATGCTTGGTCACAAGGGCATGGTTTTGAACATACATTGGCAAAAAGAGTACTTAAACAAGACTTAGAAAATGAATTGCGTAGTCAAATCCCAGAACTGCAGTTACTTAAGCAGCAAGCGAGAGAGCATGGCCTAGCATTGGTGGATGGAAGTGAATCCCAAGGCTTTTAAGGCCGAATGCAAATGCAGCAAAAGCAACTCGAGAAGTTGGTAGATGATGTAATGGCGTTAAGTCGAAATCATAGTGCGCTGACAAGACATATTTTGTGATAGGTATTACTAATATTTAGTAACTCAATGGGAAATTAGACGAGAAAAACCATATTATTGACCTGCTTTCTATCTGATAGCTCAAAATATGTCGCCATTGTCGCCATTGTCGCCATTGTCGCCATTGTCGCCATTGTCGCCATTGTCGCCATTGTCGCCATTGTCGCCATTGTCAATTTTGGTTTTTTGTAAGGTTTTGTTCTTAAATGATTTAATTTGCAATTGTATATAATAGCCAACTTTCTTTATTATGGGTTGAGCAGGCGAGGTTAATGACCCAATTAAGGCGTTCGAACCATGTGTTTGAACAAGTACGACTGCGAATTCGTTTATTCGGCCTTGAGAAGCGAATACAAAGAATCAGACAACGTTGGCTTTGACGCATTTTAATTTTCCAGAGTTGCGTTATTGGTTTCTCAGAAGGTGAGCGTTATTTAGCCGAGGTCAACTTTATGAATCATCATGTGTTTGCGGTCGTACAGGGTAAAGTTATTCAAACCAGTATTGAAGCTGTCTCCAATTTAGTCTTAAAAGGTAAAGAAGAGTGGCGTGATGCAGTCAGTTGTCCTTCGGAAAGGCGTTCGATAAAAATTGACACCCGTGGCGGTTACGAAAGCTCGAAAGGAATGGCTTTGACCGGCTCTCAAATCTTGTCAGAGAGAGTCAATAGTACTGATTCAGTAACGGCGCTCAACGCTCAAGACAATCTCTCTTGCTTTGTTTTTTCTAGAGGTGAGTGTGGGCAAGGTGCACCGAGGGTGATGAGATGACGGCTCATTCTGAATACGCTGCGTCTTCATCCATTTCGTGTTTGAGTCGGCTACTTGAGGAAGCGCCTTATTTGTCGAGGTGCAGTGACAATAAAACCGCGATGCTCATCAGACCTCGAAACTATGCGGTCAGATGGCCGTATATGCAGGTTAATCGTAAAGATATGCAGGTTAATCGTAAAGATATGCAGGCGTGGATGGTGTTTGACATCGATCATGACCATCGAGCTGTCCCCAACCCGTATATTTGGCAAGATGAAGGCTTGCCACCCCCTAATCTAATCGTTCGAAACCGCACCAGTAATAAAGCCCACCTTTTTTACGCTATTGTGCCGGTTTTCACCAGCGATCAAGCACGATCCAAACCCATTCAGTACCTCAAAGCCATTTATCGCGCCTTAGCATTACGACTTGAGGCGGACTTGAGTTATTCAGGCCCTGTTGCCAAAACGCCCTTTCATCCTTGGTGGCAGACGACCGAACTCCACCGCAGTGTCTATGAACTCAATGAGTTAGCGGATTCTCTTGAGCTGGAGACAACGCGGCCATGGCTTCGTCAAGATACTGATGTCTCTTATTCTCGAAACTGTACTTTGTTTGAACACACTCGCCGATACGCGTATGACATTGTCGACGAAGAAAGAGAAAAGGGCAGTTATACGAGCTTTAAACGCCGTGTCGAGAGTTTCGCTCATTATAAAAACACCTGATCAGCTTACTGATCGAAGATCAAAAGATTTCCCTTGATTGTGATGATAAAAGGAAAAGGCTGGTAGTACCACTTGGTAAATCGCGTCAAACACATCTTGATATGGGTTGGAAGTGCCCTGCTTTTTAGATTTGGTTGTGTTAGCTAATTGGGTGAACTTGATAGTGATAGTTCTTCAACTCTTCACTTGTTTGGCACAACTCAAATGTGAAATAAGGCTGGGTGACTAAGCACTGAGTGAACCTGTCTAATTCATTCGTATGTATAAACAGCGAAATGGGTGCAATCTGACGGTTTTCATTATCGAAGCAGTTATCGATATGTGCTCTGTCGATATAAACTACGTCCATTTCCTGTTTAGGGGTCTCTTCAATAAGTTTTGTTTCTAATCCGCTCTTCTCAAAGCGTTCTAACAAGGCATAAAGCTTATCAACGTCGTTTTGACTTTCTATCGCTGAATATTGAGATAAAACGCTTTCTAAGTGTTTTTCGATTGAGCCAAACTTATTCTTCATCAAACAAACCGTTTTAAGCTTTTTCTTGATAATGCTATATCGAGCTTGTTTGATTTTTGGCTTCAAGAAGTCAATGATGATCTTGTTTCGTTGCTCTTCTTTAACAAAGTGACTGGCAATGTTTACTTTGAAGTAAAGGTGAAGAAGAGTGTTTTCGAAGGTCGACTTAAGAAGTTGATGGTATGAATGTTCTGACATTGTTCACATGGACTATTTATTGGTGAGGGTATCTTATCATGAAAATAGCAAGGCTCTATGGCAGAAAGCAAAGTGACGTAACTTGCTAGTTGTTCGTTGTAATGCTTAAACCGTGTACCCATCGTAGTCACAATATTTTCAATTTTAGAACTCGACTTTGATTCTAGTCTTGAGGTTAGGTTAAACAACAGGTATTGGTTGGTGAGAAGCCTAATAACTTAATTCAACGCGGCTGGTGCCATCTTCTTTAGGTTTTTTACAGCCTTGATATTATCGATTAGTAACGGATGGATAACTTTTAATGAAAAGTGTATTACCTATGTAATACATTGACAGGGCGATGTGTGTTTATTGTTGTGTATTACACATGTAATATATGAGGTGTCTACTATGAAAACAAAGATCATCAGCGCAGCGAACCAAAAAGGTGGCGTTGGAAAAACCACGACTCTTGTCAATTTAGGAGCTGAGCTTGCACGAAAATGAAAAGTGTTAGTCATTGACCTTGATCCTCAAGGGAACTGCTCCAAAACGTTAACCGGACAACGTGATTTTAAGTTTGAAGAGACGGTTGCTGCTTTGTTTGATAAGCCTAAGGTTGTGTCCATTGTCGATTTAATTCAACCTGCAAAGCTTAATGGAAACTCCATTGAAAACCTCTATGTTGTTCCCGCTGATGTTCAGTTGTCACGTGTCATCGAAACATCACTGACAAAGATTAATCGTGAACGAATTTTAGAGAAGCAATTGGCAAAGTTAGGTGATACCTATGATTTCATTCTTCTTGATACTCCACCAAACTTATCCCTAACGACTCTTAACGCAATCCAGGCCTCAGACCTTATTTTGATCCCTGTTGATTCAGGTGCATTTTCACTGGACGGCATTAGTCCTTTACTCGAAGCTGTCTCTGAAATTAAGGATGACGAAGGCAACTATCTGATCCTGAGGAACGAGGTCGATTCAAGAAACACTATTATCAATGAGTTCATTGATGAGGAATTGGAGGTAGTACAAGATAAATTGTTACCAGTATCTGTCCGCCGTTCTGAGCATGTCGGCCAAGCTAATGCTGTTTCTTCTCCTGTGCGTTTTTATAAATCGGGCTCTCTTGTTAATAATGATTACCGTAAACTCGCTGCATTTCTTCTAAATTTAATGTAATACATAGGTAATACACATGAGTAAGTTAAAGAAACGAGGATCTATAACAGCTATCTCCACTCACAAGAACGAAGGTTCAAGTAAGTCGACGGGAATTACGACTGTCAAAAAGAAAGTGACGACATCTTATAAGGTGCCTCCTCTGACTCTTAGAATGTCACTGACTGATAAAGAACGGATAACCGATTGGGTAGCAAATCTGCAAGAGCAGACAGAGAGAAATGTGTCTGCAGCAAAATTGTACCGAGCCTTGGCTTTATATCAAGACAAGATCGATGATGAAGATCTCATCGAGTTGATCAACAAAATGAATTAAACATGTATTACCTATGTACTACATGTCTTAGATAAAGGCTCGTTATAGACTTTAAGCGATGTCATAGAGCCTACCTCAGACTTAACTTCAAACATTGATGAACATGACACTTGAAGAGTCTTGTTACCTGTTCTTAGCCTCATTTCCTTGTAAAGACAAAACTGTAAACGTGTCTTTATCACGATTCTTATGTTGCCTTAGGCGTCATCCTGCGGGCTAGGCCCTGACTGTCCTAAGAGTCTTAGCACCTTGTCGTTCCCTTTTCGTTGATCTCTCTATCTTTGAATAAGTTCGAATAAGGGCTTGTTTTCTTATGCGCCGATTTCTTTCACTCGCCTCATTTTCGGGCTCGCAGGCTGTTAACCGTCTCTCCACACAACCTGTTTTTCAAGGGAAGCTTCGCCGCTGCGCGCCCTTGCAAAGCAGAACGATGTTGAGAGAGCGGACAGCCAAGCGGCTCCGAAAAGTGATACTCAAACAGAAAGGAAACTCTCATGGCGCAACAAAACTCAACCCCAACTCTCTCTAATTCAAATTCATCGACCAGCGTTTCGCCGCTGGAGCACGAAAGCTCACCAAAAAATGATATCTCTAGTCCTTTGGCGGTATTGAAGTTGCGCTATCAAGTCAAAAAGTGTCGTGATGAGGTGAAAAGAAAGTCTGATTTTGTTTCCAAAATCCAGCGTTTGAAAATGTTCAGTCGTCGTCAGTCGCCAGAGCAACTGGCTGATATCGCCGCGTTAAAAGACCAAGGGTTCGTTGACGCTATCAAGCAGCAGTTTCCGCAATTGGTGTCGCGTCGTTTTGCTTTCCATGAAATCCGTGACTTTTTCATCGAATTAAATGGCGCTGGCTTTGGTGAATGGTTTCTTCACGAGCGAGTGGATCACATCATTATGTACACCACTTACGGGTCTGTGTTTCCCGCGTTGCGCTTTGTGCCAATGGGGAAGGGGACGTTTAAGTGCTCAGGATTTTGTTTTGATGTGCGTTTTGGCGCTTAGGGGGTCACATGACCGTTCGTTCTACAGTATCCGCTGACATATCAATGCACGTGATTTGGGTGAATTCAACCGACTTTTGCTCCACCGTAAAGGCCGTCAAGGTTCATGAGATTTTGGTGAATGAGTTTGGGTATACCGACTCTTTAATACTAGAGGAAGGCAACCGAGGGAAGGGGGTGAGTATCAGTGTGTGTGATAACACTACCACCATTAAGCAGATGCGAGAAGACTACGCCTACGCGAAGAAAACGGAAAGGACGATAGAAACCACCTCCAAGCATCGTGCATCGGCAAAGGCTTTACTCTCTTCTCTGTATGACGACTGAAGTCTGCTTATTGTGTAACGTCACAAACACTCATAAGAGAAGGTCATTAGTGTGTCTGGATTTTGTTTCGATATTCTAGTCGTTCGTGGCATTTAAGCGGGACGATTTTTAGACGAGCAACGCCCTGTTCGGTCCTGTACTAAGTGGTCAACGTTATCGAGTGAGCACGTTTAGGCTCTTTTGTGACAAATATGAGCGCGTCGTCGGAGGAGGAGTCCTTGGTTGAGGGGGATGCGAACATTCGGTGTGCAATCATCCAGTCAAGTAAACCGAGAAAAACTATCGTCACGAGCAGGCATTAATATCGAGTGGCGCAAGTCGAGTAACCAGCAGGGCGCCCTTTTGGTGGGGAAGGGACCTTTCTAACTGGGCGACGTGCTTTGAGTTGAGGTACTGGCTTAGGCTGTCCTTTTGGCTTGTTGTCGCGACTTCCTTTAAACCGTCCCATTTGAGAACCATCGCGTCAGGGAGGCTTCGCCGCTGCGCGCCCTTGCGCTACAGAACCTGCAACTGGGTACGGACAGTCAGACGCTCACCAAGACCGAAAGGAAATACCATGTCAGCACGTGTTCAATACTCAAATGTTTCGTTATTCACATCAAAAGAAAAGGGCATCCTTGACCAGGCCGCAAGCATTCTCAAATCCAAACTGTTTATTTCAGAACAAACGCCATTAACCTCGCCTGAATTGGTGAAATCGTTCTGCCAAACGTCCTTGGCCGCTTGTGAGTCTGAAGTGTTTGGGATTATCTTCCTCGATAATCAACATCGAGTGTTGCGCACCAAAGAGATGTTCTACGGTACCGTTAATGCCGCTTCGGTCTATCCGCGTGAAGTCGTGAAAGCGTCGCTGGCCACGAACGCGAGTGCCGTTATTCTCTATCATAATCACCCGAGTGGTGCGCCAAGAAGCGCATATGTAAAACGCAATGTAATTGCTTGATTTCAAGGAGTAATCAATGATTAGAAACGCATGCAACTTCCATTAGGCTGGCTGTTGTATGAAGCCGTTTTGACAATGTGGCTGACATTTCCCCTACGAAATGGAGAGCTGCTAATCAGAGTCTTGCTAAGACTACGAAAGAAACTGATGTTTGACGCCTCGAAGGTTGGACTGTCTGTTATGAAGGTAGGGACAAGACAGAGTCACTGGATCTCCACCTATGACGGGGGGAGAAATCTCGCTTGGATAGAGACTGAACGCTCCTACAGAGATACGAGTTCAAGTCTCCCAGTGACGAGCACGGCGACGAGCCGTGCAAGGGGTACAGTCAGAGTCTAAGGCAAGATGGTGACGTTACATATGTGAACTTGGGAACTTTCTATTGTTATCTTGGCAACAAGATCTGGGAGCCTGAACCTACATGCAATTAGAAAGGGCGGAGCCTTCGTAGTAGTCCGAGGTTAGGAAAGCTAATCACATGGCGAAGGGAGGCAGTTTGACAAAACGTTTGTAAAAGTGAATTAAGCAGGAGAACAACGGTAATGTTGCTTTCAACGATCGCCCAAAAACAACAAACACTTGCAAAGAAAGCAACTGAGAATCCAGAGTATAAATTTAATCGTTTATACGATCTTCTTCATTGGGAGACATGGATACATCAGGCTGCTATTAATGTGTTATCTAGGCCAGGAAGTAGGACAGATGGCGTAGATGGTAAAACTCGCGACTACTTTAAACAAACCTATGAAAGACAACTGTCTTTGATCATAGAACAGTTAAAGTCAGGGAATTACCGTCCACTACCTGTAAAGAGGGTCTATATACCAAAGCCGAATGGAACCAAACGTCCTCTCGGTATTCCGGCTTTACGAGATCGTATTGTTCAGGAAGGTATAAGAATGGCACTCGATCCTATATACGAAACGGATTTTCATCCCTATTCCTTTGGGTTTAGGAAAAGTCGATGCACTATGGATGCGATTGCAGTGTTGATGCCCTTAGCTAACTCCATATCAAAACATTTCTATGTTATTGAGGGGGACTTAAAAAGCTACTTCGACACTGTTAATCATCGAATATTACTCAAATTGTTAAAAAAGCGGATAGCAGATAGGAAACTCATCTCTCTGCTCCATCGCTTTCTTCGTGCCGGTGTCATGGAAAAGCAGCTATTTGCTCAAACTCGTGAAGGGGTACCGCAAGGGGGGATCATTTCCCCACTGCTAGCAAATCTATACTTGAACGAATTTGATCAATGGGCAGCGAAGAAATGGCAGCTATCTCAATCAGAAAGACAAAATACGAGGAAAGCGGGTCGCGGTGATTATACCATGGTTCGCTATGCCGATGATTTTGTTGTCGTATCAAATGATGGGATAGCTGGAGTAAGGCAAGCTAAAGCTGAAATTAAGGAATTTCTGGAGGAAGAGCTAAAACTTACTCTTTCTGAGGAGAAAACTTTAATTACACACGTTAACAAAGGATACGACTTCTTGGGGTTCTATATTAAACGGAACTACTCGGAAGGACGATGGGTGGTACACTTGCGCCCCTCAATGAAAAGTGTGAAGCGTGTGAAAGCTAAGCTTAAAAGTCTTACTACACGAAACCAAACTTTATATGATGAAGTTACGAAGATGAAACAAATAAATCAAGTAGTTAGAGGGTGGTGTGAATATTATAAACATACATCTTTACTCAGTGATTTAGAAGCGATCAGTCGCTATGCGTGGCACAGATACCACAAGTGGTTACTGGCAAAATACAAAGGAAGTAGAAAGGTGCAACTCATCAAGGACAAAACATGCACAATCATGAAACGTCAACGATGGGTAGCGAATACATTCGGTATTCAAGTACATCAATGGCTGCCATCAGCAAAAGAGCTCAATCGTTCTCGTTATTGGAATCGTGGCAGAAATGGATTTGAACATCCCTATCTAGTCCCGTCCAGTAACGAAATCCAACCACCACTAGGACTCAAAGGTCCAGAGCCTTCGATATATCTAACAGCACGGATGAGCCGTGAAGATAATAGAGAGTATCCAAAGGACTGGCACTATAGACGACTAAAGGTACTAAAGCGAGATAGCTTTGCATGTGTGATATGCAAAGAACAAAATGACATCCAAGTTCATCACCGTAGAGGCGTTAAATCGTGGGCGGTAAAAGACTTGGTAACATTATGTCGAAAGCATCACATGATGGAACACAAGAAACTGCGAGTTGATGATTGTCAAATGGAGAGCCGGATGCGGGGAAACTCGCACGTCCGGTTCGGAGAGAGGAGTGAGTAAAACCGCCAGCTGTGAAGCTGGTATGGCGAACTTGCTCCTACTCTACGCGACGCCACCCCAAGTCAAGCTGACCGACGCATTACCCGTCAACTGAAGGATGCGTTGGCATTGGTTGATATCCGAGTACTGGACCACTTTGTGGTTTCATTTGAGTGTGTGGTGTCTTTTGCTGAGCGAGGCTGGATTTAAAAAAGCGGCTTATGGCCGCTGATTGAAATAGGGTAGGAGACTACCCTTTAACACATTTGTGGACAAGAAACGCGTTAGAGTTTAAGGTCTAACACGCTCGATATAGATTAGAAGAAGTATCTTGAAACCTTAAAGCTGAGAGGTTGATACGGCGATGTTGAACAATGAGTCTTAGACCTCTAATCAGTCACGTTAGCATGGGTGAAGCCTGAAAGTAATAGACTTAGAGGACGTATGAATAATAATCAACAAAAGTCTGATGAGTGTGTTACCTTGGTTGTTCTCCCTACCGCTTAGTAGGGGCTTCTTTTCTTTTCCGAACTCGCATCTCGGCACTCCTTAGTTGCCCTCCTAAGCCTCATAGCAGGCTTTAATTATGTCTATTTCAACCCAAAAGTTAAGAAATATCTTCAAACTCACTAGAATTGAAAATTTCAAAACCAACTACGATGTAACCCATATCGCTCCTTGGCTACCACTTGCTCAGAAAGTGAAACCTGTCATCCCTTCGGCAATTATATATTGCGAAGGTAATTTCGGTGAAATTGATGGTAAAACCGCTAATGGGCTAGTGAGGCATTCATTAAGCTATCGTATTCTATCGGTTATTGATAGTGTGTCTGCCGGCTTAGATGCTGGAGAAGTACTTGATAACAAAGCCAATGGAATACCGATCCTTGCCAATGCTGAAGAAGCTATCATTCACGCGGAAAGTATTCCCGATTACTTCATTTTTGGCATTGCGCCATCAAGTGGTTTTTTATCTGACTTAGATAAAAGCATCATTTTAAATGCCATGTCACTAGGAATGAACATCGTAAATGGCTT
Source organism: Vibrio sp. 99K-1 (assembly GCF_013114585.1). NCBI lineage: Bacteria > Pseudomonadati > Pseudomonadota > Gammaproteobacteria > Vibrionales > Vibrionaceae > Vibrio > Vibrio sp. 99K-1. Next base: position 16,112 of record NZ_VTXF01000049.1, on the reverse strand, counting down.
ACATGAATTCCTAACCGATGATCCTCTATTTTTAGAAGCTAGCTTAAAGAATAACGTTCGAATATTCGATACTCGCAAACCCAAAAATAAAGGCGATCTGAAAACGTTTAGCGGGAAAATACACAACGTTAAATGTCCGAGAATTGCTGTCATGGGGACGGATTGCGCGCTAGGAAAACGAACAACAGCGACAATATTGGCGAATGAACTGATTAAAAAAGGCCTTAACGTCGTTCTGATTGCCACTGGTCAAACAGGCATTATGCAAGGCGCACAATACTGCGTTGCACTCGATGCTGTTCCTTCACAATTTTGTGCCGGTGAGTTGGAATCTGTCATTGTACAGGCCTATGAAAAAGAAAATCCGGATCTGATAATTATTGAAGGGCAAGGAGCTTTAAGTCACCCTGCGTTTTCAACCAGCGCTTTTATCTTACGTGGCAGTTGTCCAACGGGTGTGATATTGCAACATGCTCCTAAACGTTTATATCGTAGTGATTTTCCTGATTGCCCAATGCCTTCGATTGCCTCAGAAATCAATCTTATCGAAACGTTTTCTAATACCGGTGTTATTGGACTAACACTGAATCATGAAGATATGTCTTTAGATGAAACCTGTCGTGCGATAGACAGTTACACTACCGAATTTGGTCTACCGGTTACTGATGTCTTGTCACAGCCTGTTGAGCATCTACTGCACATCGTATCGTCAGCCTTCCCTATAATAGCAAGTAAACTGGCCGAAAAAGGGTGAACTACCCTAGATTAGACATTGATTGTGGGAAGATTCACCATAACGCTCAGTTCCTGATTACTCAGCTCTCACTGAAAAACATATCCGTCACGCCTGTAACAAAAGCCTTCCTCGGCCACCCTATCATCGCACAAGTTCTTATTGATGCTGGCGCAAAAATGTTAGCCGATTCAAGAATCGAAAATCTTCAAAAGATGACTGAATCTGGCATTGCTATCCCTAAAATGCTGATACGTACACCCATGCTCAGTCAAGTGGCGAGCGTAATAAAATACAGTGATATGAGTTTAAACTCTGAAGTTGAAGTGATTCAGGGGCTTTCACATGCAGCGGAACAACAAAATTGCTGTCACGATATTATTATTATGGTTGAGCTTGGCGATCTAAGAGAAGGTGTGATGTCTAATCATGTGATTGATTTTATCCGTGAGATTGTTTCTTTACCGAACATCACGATAAAAGGAATTGGTACGAATTTAGCCTGTCGGTATGGTGTCGCTCCAGATGAGCAAAATATGAATGTTCTTTCTGATCTTGCCGATGGAATTGAAGCTACATTTGGGATCAGTCTAGAAATTATTTCAGGGGGTAATTCTGCTTCAGTTAACTGGGCTCTTCAGAGAACAGGCTTAACTCGAGTAAATAACCTTCGTATAGGAGAAGCCATTTTTTTAGGCTGTGAGCCTTTAGAGCACGAAAATATCAAAGGCTTACATACGGATGCGGTTTCTTTGACCGCTGAAGTGATTGAATCCAGGACTAAACCGACTTTGCCTTGGGGGAGTCGGGGGTTAAATGCTTTTGGTGAAAAAGAAAGCCTTCAAGATAGAGGGGAGGTCTCACAAGCTATTGTAGCATTAGGCCGCCAAGATGTTTGTGTCAGCGGGCTTAAGGCTCCGAATGGGATTAAGATCATGTCTTCAACCAGTGATCATCTTGTCCTTGAATCCTCACGAAAACCACTATTTGTAGGGGAAAAAGTCACATTCGGTTTAGATTACAGTGCGCTCTTATCTTCTATGTCTTCACGTTATATCAATAAATATTTTAAGGCACCTAAAGGGAGAAGAAAGCAAGAAGGAACGCATAATGCTACGAACAGCAGTAATTATTTCCGTCAGTGTCATGCTTAACGGTTGTCAGATAAGCCCAATGAAATCTAGTGGGCTTGCCGATTATAGAGCGACGGTTATCTCAAGCCAACTGCCACAAGAGTTAGGCTTAATCACACTCGTAAATGCACAGTCAGAAGGCAATAGTGTCACTCTTGTTTTCGTAAAAAAGAAAACGTTGAATATGGACAGCTTAGTAGAAAAAGTCGCCGTTAGTTTTTGTGACAACATCGAAATAAGGCCACTATTAGAGAGTGGGATCTCTTATCGAATCATTACCTTAGGAAAAAATGAGAAAGTAGAAAGCCTTAACGTCATTTCTATAGCTAACTGCTCTAATTGAATGCTTAGCAGTCGAATGGATAAAAGCCAATACGAGTTGTTCAATGTACTCAATGACATTATTTTATTGAAGTTTGACCGTCTTACGCCTTGGGAAAAAAACTTTATCACGGACCTACACCATAAAGCTTTAACTAAGCAGGTCATTTCAACTAAACAAGAACAACTTGTGTTGAAAATTTCAATGAAAGCTTACAAGTCAAAGAAAAAAAACGCACATTCCAAGATTTAATTTAAGACTGTGTATACCTAATCTGTTCAAGGTCCTCTAAACCTTGGACAGATTAGTAGTATTTGCACTTAAAGTATTGAAAATAATCAAGTGTAGAGGTGAATGGGTAACAACTTTCAGCGTAATGGCAATTGAAACACCTAAGTATTTAGGTTCCTTTTCGATTAACACTCAGTACCTTCTGAAAGCAACAATGCATCTTCTAATTCAACCCCAAGATAGCGGATTGTATTATCTACCTTGGTATGACCAAGTAGTAGCTGCACCGCTTGGATATTTTTCGTTTTTGCGTAGACTAACGTCGCTTTTGTTCGCCTCATCGAGTGAGTGCCATACAAGTTAGGATCCAACCCCAGATTAGAAGCCCATCTCCTCACTAAGTATCGATAGTACGAATAGCTAATCGGTTGTTGCTTTCGCCTTTGGCTTGGGAAAATAAAATTGCTGTCATGTAGCGAAGCCATCAAAATCCATTTCATTAGACTCTGCTGAGTTCTTGTCGTTATCTCAAATTGAACTTCAATATCTGTTTTGCGCTGGATATGCTTAACGCGGTTAAATATCCTATCTTGCGAAGATACATCGCAAACTCTGAGAACGAGCAAATCACTTGCTCTAAGTTTGCTATCAATAGCTAAGTTGAGCAACGCAAGCTGCATCAAATTATTTTCAATTTCTAATCTGGTTCTGATCCGTCAAATTTCCTCAAGCCGAAAAGGCTTTTTGACGCCACTTCGTTTCGTTTTGTTGAAAACTACCATGATGACCTCCTTTTTAATTTGGTCATCACGCTTGTAGTTGGAAGGAAATGGACAAAAGCACGTTAGAACAAAGACTCTAACGTAATGTACTAAGATTAGAAAAAGTATCTTGACGCCATAGTCTCTTGTTATAACTATTCTTGACGACTGTACACTTCATCAAACTCATTCTGGTTTAACGATAGCACTGAGATAGATTTGAGTAAGCCTTTTACACTGAGAATTATTAATACACTTGGTAGAACTGCATATGAGACTGAAAAGTGACAGATCATGGTCAATACTCCAACTGTCATTGAAGTAACACCAAGTAACGGTAACATTAGAAACAAACTAGATTTAACCAGTTTTGCTGTTACTCTAGGTATTCTTTGACCACATATACATACTAAAGTAGCAATCATATTCGCCACTAACGAGATGGCAAACATAAAGCCTGATACATCAAGAAAACTCGAAAAATTTTCTGGTTTCCCAACACTAAAAAGAGCCAAGAAAAAGGCAAAACTAGCAGCAAAACACCCAGAATGAATCCAAGTCATATAGCTCAAAAATCGTTTTGAATAGAAGAACTTCCTATAAAACTTTAAATGATAATCCACATTCTGCATATTGAACCTTACTGAATTGTAGCCGCGTTAAGTGGTGAGCAACGCTACCACCTAACCTAAAATATTGTGCCGTAAACACTAAAGCTGAATCAAACCGAAAATGCCAAGCGTTGGGAATCCGTCTTAAACGCTTGTATGCCATTTTCAGGCATAAAAAAAGCACCGCTATTGCGATGCTTAATATCTGAATTTATCTATGCTTTGGCAGGTCCGGCGAGACGTCCATAAGCAGATTTAGGAGCCTTTACCTTCAAAGCTTTACCAAACGATGATTTACTTTTAGAAGCGTGAGCTTGCATACGCTTGATAGCTTTATCTACGTTCACATCATTTGTTTTGTTTGCTGCTACAGTCAACATAATAGCCCCCTTAGTTTCCTTAACTATAACCGATCATCACTAAGTTGGAAAGCGGCTTAATCTTCATCTACTACAACACGTTTAAACAATGCATTATTCCTAGGGTCAAATGGATCACTTTCATCGAAACCCAACTCACGATAGTAGTTTAATAAGTCATCGTCATCAATTGGATCTTGGATACCAATCCAATCAGCCTCAATAGCAACAGCAAACAGCTCGGCACAGCGTGAAGCAATAGGAACGATATACCCTTTCAAAGGGTTTTCAACTTCACCACCCTGAATATAATTGATCTTAACAACCAATTTCCCTTCGCTGGCTTTTCCGATCATGAGACCGCAGAGCTCTTCACCGTGCCAAACAGCAAGCTCCACCCTAGCCATATGATCTCTACGATATTGGTCTCGTACCTGTCGCCAATCCCATCCTATCTGACGATTTACCGGTATATCCCATTCGTCTTGAGAACGGATAGCATCTTCCGTGATTTCAGTTAAATCAATATGACCAATAAAATCAGCCTCGAATTGCTCAAACTCATTTTGAGCTTGAGCCAACACAGCACGTCTAAGTTGTTGATATTTATTAGCAATGGCTTGGTTATTCATGCATTTATGTCTATCAATCATTAATTGAGATAGATAATATCACGTTTTTTGAGGCACTGGCATATAACGCTTATTAGACGAAAAATTGTTGTGTTTTATCCTTTGGTTATGCATTCATCTTTATATTAACTCAACTGACAATCAATACGTTGTGCCACATAAAGGGAAGTTAGATTACAAGATGTCGCCTAATAACAGGAATGATGAGTTATCAGCTCAATCGAATAAGTTTTAGTAGGATAAACGCACGCCCTCTTAATTGTGTAGAGTATTTGATCTAAGTGTTTTTGGGGCAAAAGTGAGTCAGTGACTTTACTAAATTAGTATTTGATGAATTACTTCAAATATGGAAAAGTCGCTTAACTCAGTATCCATTATTGATGGTGCAGATCATATTGGATCACTACCACAGTAGTCGAACGGCACTCGTAAAAGTGATGACAATCTTCATGAATCGTTTAGCCCTAAACGGCTAATTCTCACCTATTAGCCATAAATGGCTAAATTTGTATTATTAGCCATAAACGGCTAAAATGGCATCTACATAAAAGAAGGAGTTTTAATGTGGAGCTTACCTCTAAACCTATCGCAGTGATCAGCGGCGATATTGTCAACTCAACCAAGCTAACATCTGAACAGTTTGAACAACTTCTTAAACGAATCAAAGACATACAGAGACTAATCACCGAAGGAAATTCATCAAATGCGCACAGTATTGAGCGTGGCGATGAATTTCAGACCGTGGTGCATGATATTGAAAGCGCTCTGAGATACACCATCATTTATCGTATTGGCATTAAAGCGCTTGGCAAAGGGTTTGATAGTCGCATTAGCCTTGCTATTGCCTCTAATGCCGATTTGCGTGAGTCTGTTTCTGAATCGATGGGTGAAGCATTTGTTCTTTCTGGGCGTGGACTAAAAGCCTTAAAAAGCGACAGGTTGTTATTTAACTCTGACCGTTTCGAACTCACAGAACACTTTGACTTACTCTTTAAGTACCTCGATAGACAACTAACGGAATTAACCTCGCGCCAATGTGAAGTTATGCTTCCGATGCTTCGAACCAATGAAGGTTTGTCTATTAGTGAGTTAGCAGAAAAGCTCGATGTTGCTACTGCCACTGCCAGTAAGTCTCTTAAAGCTTCAGGTTGGCCGCTAATCAGTGAGCTAAATTGGCGATTCATAAACCAAGTGACGGGACTCAAGTATGTTTAATTTTTTTGATGTTCTAATACCGTTCTTGATGATTCACATCATCTGTGATTTTTACCTCCAGCCAAACCAATGGGTAGAAGCAAAGAAAAAATACACTTACCGTTCAACTGAACTGTACTTTCACTCACTATTACACGGCGTCGCGTTGTTAGTTCCTGCTATTGCGTTAGGTATTGACTGGCGCTCAACTACTTGTTTGGTAGTTATCATAGCGGTAAGTCATTTTATTATCGATTTGTGGAAAGTAAAAGCACGAAATGGTGGTAAGTTTTCCTATTTTATTATTGACCAGACTTTGCATGTCTCAGTGCTAATAGCCATTGCCTTTCACATTGCAGATGGTGTAACGATCGATGCCGTACTACAAGATGAGAAGTTCTCAGATGGTGTTATGGTGGTCTTTGCTTACTTACTAATTCTCAAGCCAACTTCGATTGTGATTGGCAGCGTCTTAAGGAAGTTTCCAATATCAGATAAAGATACTACTAGTATTAGTGGTCTTATCGCAGGTGGTGAGTTGATCGGTTATTTAGAGCGAGTGTTAATACTGACCTTTACGCTTGTGGGGAGCTATGCAGCGGTGGGTTTCGTATTGGCGGCTAAGTCAATATTTAGGTTTGGTGAGTTGAATAGATCAGATGACCGAAGCATGACTGAGTATGTGCTGATTGGTTCCTTGATATCGGTGGTGATCACAACACTGGTAGGTACCTTAATATCACTTGGTTTAGATGTGAAAATTAAATGACCAAAAAGGTATTCGGCAGTTTATTACTAGATAAGCTCGAATTTTACGGGATAACGATCAATTACAGGGAAGAAAGTTACCCTTCTAATGTAGTGGATTAGCAGATTTGGTTACATAGTTAGAGCTCTAGACATAAGAACAAGTAGGTCAAAATTGGCGGCTGCATTCTGTGATAGCTAGCTGCCGAAACGCATAATGGGGCAAAGATTACTTAGAGTAAATGAACTAAATTGATGTGTAGAAAGAAACCAACGTGGTGCAGAATTTTTATCCTAGTACTGATTTGACTTATTTAGTGTTAAGGTAACGGTATGAAAAAGACCACGCCAACGCCACATGATGCGCTCTTTAAGCAGTTTCTCACTCATCCTGAAACCGCTAAGGACTTATTGGATATTCACCTACCTGCTGAGCTGCGTGAAATCTGTGATTTGACGACCTTAAAGCTCGAATCAGGCAGCTTTATTGAAGAAAGTTTACGGCCTTATTATTCGGATGTTCTTTATTCTCTCACAACGTCTCAGGGGGAAGGGTACGTCTACGCGTTAATCGAGCACCAGAGTCGACCAGATAAACACATGGCGTTCAGACTGATGCGTTACGCTATCGCTGCCATGCAACAGCATATTGAAGCGGGTCATGAGCACTTACCCTTGGTGATACCTTTGCAGTTTTACCATGGCCAAGTCTCGCCTTATCCCTATAAAATGAATTGGTTAAAAGGGTTCGCTAACCCTGACAAGGCTAAAGCACTTTATACTCAAGATTTTCCATTGGTCGATGTCACGGTCATCTCCGATGATGAGATAATGCAGCATCGCCGCATCGCGTTACTTGAGCTTGTACAAAAGCACGCAAGGCATCGTGATATCATGGATTTCTTTGAGCCTCTGGTCACATTGCTCTTAACCGATTACACTACAGATAAGCAAGTACAGTCATTGATGAGCTACCTACTCCAAGTGGGTGAAACGAATAACCTAGAAGCGTTAATTACGTCACTGGTCTCATCAGTACCGAAACACGAGGAAACACTTATGACTATTGCAGAAAAATTGCGCCAACAAGGCGAGCAACGTGGCCGCCAAGAAGGTATACAATTAGGTGAGGAAAAAGGTCGCCAAGAAGCACTCAAGGAGATGGCGCGTAAGATGCTGCTTAATGGTCTAGATCAACAAACCATTATGGATGTCACGGGATTGAATACAGACGAACTAGCACAACTTTCTCATTAGCCGCTCAAGCATAAAGGGTTGTGTTGATAAAATCTGCCTGGAGACAAAGCTACATCGTTTATGGCTAACCGTGGGCTTCTAACTGGCATACCTAGAGCTATAATTTTGTTCATAGTTTTGACATTTACTATCATTTCACCTATTTGAGCGTTGTAATATCTCAAACTCGCTTTAGCGCTTTTCCGCTTTATTTATTGAGTAACTCTCTTCCCAACGCCTTGCATTCTTTCGAGGTGCTCTCAATGAGGTAAAACCTTTCTTTTTCAGAACCTCATGGCGCAACAAAACTGACTTCCACACTCATGGTTTCGAGTATATCGACATGAACAGCTAAGTGTAGCTTTTGCTATGTTCTGCGTTTCTTTGCATCAATCTTTTTCACTTTTCACTCTCCCTGACCAAAAAGGTGGGGGCTAATTGAGTTAATGGCTAGACGGCGAATCGCCCTTTAGATTTATTGCTATATTTGACTTGAACCGCCTTCGAACGCTTACCTTTGAAAATTGAGTACGGACGGTTCTTTTTCTAACGCCAATCAACCTATAAAGTACGCATTAAACTTAAATATTGGGCGTTCTCCCTTCGGTCGGCTCATTCTGTCGCTTCACTCCTCTCGCGATAACTTATGGCACTGTTATCGAGCAAGCTCGATGTGACATTAAGTTACGGCGAACAATCACCCAACGCCTCCGCTACTGCGTAGCTGCGCATCGTCGTGCCTCCTTATTGCCTTTCACTGGCTTCAATTAAGGTCGAGTAAGGGCTTGTTTTCTTATGTGCCGATTTTCCTTTCGACTCGCATCACTGGATGGCGCTCGCAGACTGTTCACCATCCTCAATCAGAACCTTCTCTGCAAGGGTTAATAAACGCTGCGCGCCCCTGCAGAGAAGAACCCTGTTTGAGATCTGGACAGCCAAGCGGCTCCATAAAAGTGATACTCAAACAGAAAGGAAACTTGTCATGGCACAACAAAACTCAACCCCAACTCTCTCTACATTGACGCTCAGCGACCAGCGTTTCGGCGCTGGGCTCGAAAGCTCACCAAAAAATGATATCTCTTTACTGCCTATTCCTCAGCGTACAGAGGGAGAAGATCACGGCTTTTCTCTTACGCCGTGTAGCGACATTACCTTAGCTGAACTCAAAATCGCGGGATTTACTTTGCGTGATTCTAAGTTCTACCCATCCACTCAGGCTGAGGTTGAGAAAAGTATCTTGCACCACTTTAAAATAGGGGACTTAACTGACAATTTTATTGTGAAGGATGTATCAACCCCTTCGAGATCCCTCTTTTCGTTTCACCGTTGCCCGTTTTAATTACTGGGATGTTTTTGTATTAACGTCAGGAGTAAGTCATGAAATATCTCTCTCACTATATTCAAGCCAAACAAACGCAAGCATTTAATGAGGCGGGGGCGTTCTTTGCTTTTTCTAATAAGCAGTTCGATGAAGTAAAAAAAGAGGGCGTGAAATATGCGTCGTTAGGTATGGGTTTAATTTGCCCTGTTGATAATGCGAAGCAATTAATGACCCGTTTAGATTCTATTGCTCAAGAAGGGATCGCCGAAGACATCGAAGAGAATGGTAAAAAAGCGATCATTCGCCGTGAGCTATTCAATCACGAGTGTTTCTATACCAATGACATTTGTGATTGTGTCGAAAAGCTCGAAGGGTATGGCATTTCTTACGATGAAGTGTATGAGGTATTTAATCACATTCGTAAAACGGAAGACGTTTATTAAACGCTAAAAGTAAAGCGCCTTGATATTTGCTGTATCAAATATCAAGGCAAATTCAATTTAAATACAGGGGTAAATAAAATGAACATTAAAAATGTTACATCAGGTAACGAAGAAACAAAAGAAAAAAATTATGTTTGTACGGCTGTGCCGTTTGATCTTGGTAAAGTTGTTTGTACACAAGGCATTGCTGAACTGCTAAATAACAATATTGGTGTGAATTTACCGATTTACTTACATCGTCACCAAAATGGTGATTGGGGAAATGTCTGTGTTGAAGATAAACTTACCAATGACGAAGCCACCAAGATAGGCGAGCGGGTTTTATCCAGTTACACCATTTGTAATGAACAAGTCTGGATAATTACCGAGCGTGATCGTAGTTGCACTACGATTTTACTCACTAATGAATATTGATGACGTCAATTCACGCGATATAATGGAGTTCCTTTGGACTCCATTTTTTAGCTTATGAAAAAACTAATCTTATTATTGTCGGTATTTCCAAGTGTCGGGTATTCGTTTTGTTTTGATGAAGCAGGACAATATTATAATGTTGATCCAGATCTGCTGCGATCGATAGCTCAAGTTGAAAGCAGTCTTGATCCTAATGCTTATAACGAAAACAAAAATAAAAAAGGTCAAGTAACCAGTCGTGATTTTGGACTCATGCAAATTAACTCTAGTTGGTTTCCTCGACTGGCTGAATTTAATGTCAATGAAACCAATGTCTACGAACCTTGTTTTAATGTTTCATTAGGTGCGTGGGTATTAAACTCTAACTTTGCCAGCCATGGTTATAACTGGAATAGCGTAGGCGCTTATAATGCAGGATTTCTTAAACGTACCGAAAGCGCCAGAAAAATATACATCAAAAAAGTTCAAAAAGTCTATTATCAGTCGCCATTAAAATAACCTTTCTCGCACCATAACGGTGCAGCGCTAGTTGTGTCACGATCTTCTTTTTCCGTTTTACATTCCTTCCCTAATGGTCTCAATCACCCTAGATTCAATCGCCAACGGTTCGGCTTTTGAGCTCGACGTCCCTAAAACACACCCCAAGAAAACAAACTAGATGCAGACTCATTGGAGGTCATTGTTACCACTTGGGAATCATCCACACACCACGCTAAATCGTAAACGATTTAAATGGTTGTCTGAGATGAATGTAAAAGACATAAAAACAATGACTTATGTTTATTGGTGGAGGTGAAATAGAGCGTGAAAAAATTTTCAAAATCTCAACTAATTAGCCGCTGAAATCCCAGTGTGAAAATATGTAATCACATTGAATTATCATTGACGCCTTTCTGTATAAGGGATTGCGGTTGTTTCAATCTAAATCCAATGGGATTTAATTGAATTATTATTTATCCCTTTATAGGTAAGGCTTTGGCGGTTTTTTTAAAACTAAGTACAATGGGTTTACATTGAGAGTTTATTGGATTTCATTGGGGTTTAAAAGTGGACTTCATTGACATTCATTGAGGAGAAAAGGCTAAATTATGTCGCGTTCTTACCCTTTACAAAGCTCCCTTCGAGGGAAGCTAGAGCAAGATTTTAAGAAGTTCAGAGATAGAGAAAAGTTAAGTGATGCTGAGGCAACTCGTCAGCTTTTCACCTTGGCGTTGCGTATCAAACTGAATGACAGTGACGATGAACGGCCGTCGAACCGTGAGTTGATGGAAGAAACGTATCGTAGAGTTAGGCAAGTACAAGGCGTGCTAAATTTAAATTTGGCGCATAGCTTTGATGGGGAGGGGTATTATAAGAATAAAGCGGATTCGATTGAGCAAAGAAAATCCAATACCGCTTTGGTTGATAAAAGCGTCGATGAATATCTTGAAGGCGAAAAAAAAGGGTAGCCATTGGCTACCCTTTTATTATCGCTCTAACTCTCTGTCGATTTCTCTGTCTTCCCAGTGGCTCTCTTTCTCTGATTGATTAAATTCCATCTCTTTTTGAGGGGAATATTCTTTTGGCTCAAAGTGATCGAGTGATTGGCTGTCGGTTTCTTTTTTCTCATTATAGTTGAGGGTGTCTAATTCGCTCTCTTGATGAGAAATGTGTGGCTCACTTAATTCAATGTTATGTGCGCTGTTATCTTGCTCTAGTTTATCAAGGCATGATTTGATGTCCTCTTTAAGGTTATCGTCTGACATGAATTGAATGTCTCGACCATTAAAGTTCTCGACGATTTTCTCAATGTTGTTCGGGTTTAAATCGTGGTTGCCGTGATTTAATACAATAATGATGTTCTGTCTCAGTTCATCGGTAGAGATGTTTTGAATGTCGTTCTTATGATTGACGTTGATAATGTCAATCTGCCCTTGAGTTTGGTCTCGAATTAAAAACGAGTTTTCTATCGATGTGCTGATGATGGTGGTGTTTAAATCCTCCCCCTGATGGAATTGTGTTAATTGTTTGGATTTTGTTCCTAGGGTTCTTGGATTAATATCTAGGGAGGTGTCTTTATTTCCTTGAGTGTCTAAATAGGTCACTTCTATGGCTTTGGTTTCACCTTGTTTATTGTGGATGTTGGTTAGCATCGCAGGGTGAAGGGAGCTATCTTCGGATGAATAGACCGCTGGGTGGAATTTTACATGGTTGTTTTCAATGTTATTGACACCGAGCTTGTTTAAGTACGTTTGGGCCAGTGTGTTATCCATCGGTAAGCTTTGATTGATATAATCCTTAGCCCTTTCTTCAAACTGCGCAATATGCCTTGGGGTGGTGCTCAGTAATTTTTCGTGTTTACTGTTTTCCTCCAATTGATATTTGTCCGGCTCATTGAGCATCTTGTGCGCTTCATTCATCGCGGCTTTATAATTCATTTCCTTATGACTCATGATTAGGTTAATCAATGCGCCTTTTTCGCCCGTGGTGTAGTCTTTAAAATACCCTCGATGCTCTCCTGTTAGGGTCACTTTAATGGCTGATTTACCAATGCCAAAGGTTAAGTAATCCCGGTCTGATTTTGATTGATTCGGCTGGCCTAATAACTGAACGGCGAGGCTTTCTGTGTATTTTGGTAGTTGCGTATTGATGTGCTCCCTAAATTTGTTGTAGTCAAAGTCACCGCTTTTATTTTGGAACCGGACGTCCTCATGAGGGAGGGCATTACGGTTAAAGTAAGTGGTGTCTTTGGGTGGGATTTGGTTGAGGGTTTCTATCGCACTGGCTTTATGGCTATCTTTAGAAAGCCAGCTTTTGACCAGTTGTTTTGTGTTGTCGGTATAGAGCCGAATGTGCTGACTGGCACGAGTCACATCGATACTGGCGCGTCTTAAGTTGGTCAGTGCGCCTTTGCTTTGTATCGCGCTAATGACGTGTTGATAGGTGGACCCTTGCGCCATGTCTGCGGTTCGACTGTACGCGTAGTCCCAGTGCCCGTCTTTAAGCGCATTAGGGTGAAGGTTGAGTGTTTGTCCTGTCTTAGATTGAGCGACAATACTGTCTGTAGTCGCTTGCGTGATGCGGTACTCCACGTTGGCTTTAATGCCGCGCTCTTTATCGGTAAAACGGGTGATGATTTTATCGCCCGTTGAGAGGGGTTTTTCTGACACGCTAAACAGTGTCGTGAAGGTATGGTCTCGATTGCGGGGTAAGAACGGCCTTGTCTTACCTGTACTCGCGTCTTGAAGTGTTACTACGCCATGCTCTGAATCTACGTGAGTGATTGTCGCGTACTCACCGGGTCTGGTGCTCAGTATTAAGCCTTTTTGATACGGCATCATGGTGGTGAGCTCTTCACCCGTCGCACCGATTGAGCGTAGCCGGGTTGCGATGACGTTCTCTTTGCCTAACTCACTCTTTTTCATCAATCCGACTCGGATGTATTCGGTAGTTTGGTCTCGCTCCTTGTTGGTGTAAAGAATGAGAAGTGTGTTTTCTCGCGTCTCTGGTGTGCGCTCTAGATAGTCCTTGGCGATCATATAGGGCAGTTTTTCTGTGGCTTCTAACTGCGCTTTGTGTCGGTCTTTACGGTGTTCATTCAGCGTGGAAATGACATGCTGGCGGTTGCCTTGAGTATCAGGGGCTTGCTGCTGGAGCTTATCCAGGGCGCTCTGTGGCTGCTTATCAATGATGTTTTGCGCCGCATTAAGTAAGGTGTCGTTTTGCTGACGGATGATGTCGGTCATGTAAGCGGTATCGATGCGGCCTTGGCTTATGGCTAGCTCAAAGGGTTTACCGGCACTGAGTGATAAAAGCTGCTCTTTATCGCCCAATTTGACTGTTTTGGACTGACTGTCATTGACGAGCTTTGTGAACTCATCGGCTTGCTTGTTGCTGACCATGGAGCTTTCATCGAGAAAGAACAAGGTGTGTTGATAGTCACTGGCTTCTCGATTGCCTTGCCGGATGTCAGAAAGCAAACTGTCTAGCGTTTGCGCTTTCACGCCTTTGCTTTCTAGCTCTGCAACCGCGGCGTGAGTGGGCGCAAGACCGATGACGCTTTGCTCTGGTTGCTGGCTGGCTTCTTTCACTAACTGGATAAGTTCAGTATTGGATTCAAGCATGGTGGACTTACCTGTGCCGGCTAACCCTTGGATGGCCACAAAGCTGTCCTTGGTGGTTGATATGAGGGTGATGGCGTCCTTTTGCCCTTGGGTTAGGCGAGGCTTGGTATTGAGAAAGTCTTGCACCTGTTTAGGTGTGGCAAAAGGCTGATGTTGGTCTTTACCATCATCGATGTTTTGCAAGATGCGCTTTTCAGTCTCCAGCGCGGCGTGCGTCGTCCAGCGTGTGCCGTCACTGTACTCTGCAGAGAGGGTGTCGCTGCGTTTAGTCAGTTCTGTTTCAACCTGCTCTTTGGTAATAGAGCCACCGGCTTCTTCAAAGGCGTAACGCACCACTTCCACCACTAACGCTTTTTGGCTAAACGCCGCTTCTCGCTCTGAGAGGTGGTTCAGGGCAAAACTGACCGCTTTTTCGATGAGTGGGGCGTTTTGCGCTTTGGCTAGTGCTGACAGTGCCTGACTGACATCGTGCTTTAGCCAATCTTGGGTGGCGTCATTTAGGTAGCGGTCGTTGACGTTTTGCGTCTGTAATACGCGCTCAATGGCTGACGGGGAGACTTGCTCTTTCTCAAGTACGCTTTGGGCTTTGTCCGGTTTGTCGGTGAAGATATCAAGGCGCTCTGTTTTTTCGGTCAGGTCGTTTATCAGGGGCTTAGATAAAGTAAATGCTTTACCTGACAGCAAGGTATGGGCTTTTTGCTCAATATGGTGGGCGCCGTGAACATAGTCGTATTGCAGCGGCGCGTCTTTTAAGCTCTCTAAGTTTACGCGCTGCGTTTGACCTTGGCTCTCAAGCGTGAGGCTCTCTTGGTCAGTGTGCGTGACAAGGTAACTTTTATTGGCGTCCAAACCGGCAGGGAAGTGTTTGCCTAACGTACGAAGACGTTCGCCTTGGGCGATGTTGAGGCTTTGCGGTTTGCTGATTTGCATCTTCATGCGCTTAAAGGTGTGACTGGACGGGTCAAAGGTGTGTGACTGTCCATCGTGTTTACTGAGTGCGGTCATGGTGTTGGTCTCTTTATCGATGCTGGCAATGACAAAGCTTTGAGGTTTGTTTTTCTCCCAATGGGTGAGTGTCATGCCTGGTTTGTAGTGTTGAACGAGGGGTTGTTGCGCTTTGGAGAGGTGGTGAGGGGTTTGAGTGAATAGGGTGGTTTCGTGTCTGGCGAGGGCGCCGGTATTTTTCAGTTGGCCCCGTATCGCTTCGGTTAACCGCCGCTGCTCGACGCTGGAGGTGGCAATCACTTGCGTGTTGGCTTTATCGGGGAGGTTGGCGTACACCCGCGCTATCCTATCGGTGTCATTGTCATGCAGTTTCACGTTGGTATGGCTGGCTCGCTTGCCGACCCAAGAATGACTCTCCACATTGCCTTTTTGATACAGCGAGATAGCGTTATTGGCTTTAAATCCCTGACGGCTTGATACGCGGTTAAGCATCACCACTTTACTGCTCGATTGTTTGGCTTTATCGGTGAGGGCTAACAGCTCATTGGCGCTCATCTTATTGGCGTCATCGATGAGCAAGACGTCTTTATTGGTCAGCGGCGTATCGCTTTGCAATAAGCTGTGGGTGGTGTGGCGCTGCTCTGGTGAAAAGAGCTGACCGACCCAGGCGCTGAGTGTTTGACTCTTGCGCTGTACGCTCTCCATGCCTTCAGCCTTGGCTTTCACGCTTTGGGATACTAATTGGACACGCTTACCACTGTGGTTCCCCACGTTAAGTAGCTGCTGCGCAATGCTTTGTGATGAGCCATGCACATTCACCACGTGGAACTGTTTGGTGGAGTGGTACAGGTCAGTCAAGATACGCTGCTGGTTTTCAGGGATAGCAAGCTTGTTGAGCGTGCTGGATTCAACGTGGGTGCGCATGTG
>NZ_VTXF01000048.1:0-32056 GCF_013114585.1 Vibrio sp. 99K-1 | reverse complement strand
AACGTATAAAAGTGAAACTAAAAGGCCTGACTCCGATAGAATATCGAACTCAGGCCTTGAAAGCCGCTTAACAGAAATGTCCAACTTTACGGGGTCACTTCACTCTGGGGCTTTTTAAACATTTGACGGTTAATATAATCAGCGGTTTTCTATCAACATGGTGCCAGCGCCGGTATTCGACACAGGTGCGTGATAGCTGCTTTTCAGCACATTAAGCTCGCCCGTCAATGCACCACGCATACCAAGCCACATAATGAATTCCGCACCTTGCGCACCACCCTGCTCTACTAGGTCGTAGATCGAAAGCTTAGTCAGCTCTTCTGGGTTGTCGATCAGCTTCTTCATGCAGTAAAGATCAAACTCTTTATTGATAAAGCCAGCACGCTCACCGTCCAACTGATGAGAAAGACCACCAGTGCCAAGCACAACAACCTTCAAGTCTTTATCGTAGCTTTCAACGGCCTTACCAATCGCTTTACCTAGGTCGTAACAACGCTTAGGTGATGGCATTGGGTGCTGCTCTACGTTGATACATACCGGAATCACCTTCATATGACCGTAGCTGAAGTTTGGCCACATCAGCTGCATTGGTACAGTTAGTCCGTGGTCAACTTTCATCTCTTGGCAGATGGTAATATCAAACTCGTTCTCAACCAGTTCGTTACAAATGTGCCATGACAGCTCTGGGTCACCGTTGATCTCGGGAATAGTCGGAATACCCCAACCTTCATCGGCATTCTTATAACTTTGTGCTGCACCAATCGCAAAGGTCGGTTTCTTATCAAGGAAGAACTCTAGGCCGTGATCGTTATAAAAAACGACCGCAACATCAGGTTGTACTTCATCTAACCAGTGGTGAATCGGTGGATACGCATCAAACAGAGGCTTCCAGTATTCAGTTTGTTGTAGATTGTTCTCAATTGCTTTACCAATTGAAGGAATGTGGGAAGTGGTAATTCCGCCAACGATCTTTGCCATAACTATTTCCCTGCCTCTACTAACATCTGTTTAAATTCTTCAACTGTCATACCCGTTTGCATCGCACCAATATCTTGCATGTTGAGTCCCAACATACCGACGAATTTAGCAAGGTAATAGATACTGCCACCCTCGGCGATCAACCCTAAAACATCGCGCTCCTTGATTGCCGTCTTTTGAGCTTCCGTCAGGCCATACTTGTCACAGTAAGCCATTTCATCGGCTGAAAACGCATCACGCCCCGCTTGTTCGTTGAGTGAATGACACATCTTGTTCAAGCCATAGCCTTTGCGCGCCATCGCGCCATCAAACATAGTCGTGCCGGGGATCGGCTTATTATTTAGGTAAGTCATGTTACACGCTCTCCGGCCAGTAAAGTTTCATTGGGTTAGTGACGAGTAGTGCTTGCTGTTGCTCCACCGTAGTGGCAATTTGTGGAATCACATCCACTAAGTGGCCATCGTCTGGAGTGTGTGATTTCATGTTTGGATGTGGCCAGTCGGTACCCCAAAGTACGCGGTTTGGAAACAGATCAACCAAGGTTTTAGCGAACGGCACCACATCGGAGTAATCCGGTGGCGTTTGCGTCAAACGCTCTGGGCAGCTCACTTTGCACCAGATATCTGGGTTACGCTCCATCAGGGAAATAAACTTACCAAACTCTTGGCTATCAACACCTTTTGTCACGTCAGGACGCCCCATGTGGTCAATCACTACCGTCATGTTGAGCTCTTCTAAAAACGGCGTTACATCATCAATATCTTGCGCTTCAAAGTAGACCACAACATGCCAACCTAATGGGCGGATCTTCTCAGCAATTGCTTTAAGCTTTTCAGTTGGTACCGTATCAACCAAACGCTTCACGAAGTTAAAGCGAACGCCACGAACGCCAGCTTTGTCCATCGCTTGTAGCTCTTCGTCTGTGACGGTCTCGTCAACAAATGCAATGCCACGAGCTAACTCACCAGCGGTCTCTAGCGCATCAACAAGCGCGCGATTGTCGGTACTGTGGCAAGAAGCCTGAACAATCACATTACGGCTAAAGCCTAAGTGATCACGCAGGGCAAAAAGCTGCTCTTTTGACGCGTCGCACGGGGTGTACTTACGCGCCGGAGAGTAGGGGAATTTAGCCGCAGGGCCAAAAACGTGACAGTGGCTATCCACTGCGCCTTCTGGCACCACAAACTTCGGCTTGCTTGGATTTGGGTGGAACGGTAGGTAATCAGCGTCCATGTTTCTTCCTTGTTATTTTCAGCAGGCTTACAGTCCAAATACGGTGCCATCGAACAGCTTTCTTGCTGTGCGAAGGATCGCGGCGGACTTGACTTGATTTTGTTCAACGTCTAACACTACGCTCATCTTTCCGGTTGGGTGTTCAACATCGATATGTATTTGTTTTTCTATTTCGACTTCAGCAAGTCGCTTTGCTGGGGCATCATTCAAGATGCAGGCACTCGCGACACTCACCGCACCTAGCACGCCAATCGACGCATGGCAGCGATGTGGGATAAAAGTACGCGTTGAAATACCACCACCATATTGAGGTGCGCTCACCAGTGTCATTTTCGGCACACTTAGTTCACGAACATCGCCGAGATTCATCATTGGCCCAGCTTGCAGGCGAATCGACTCCAGACGCTGCTTAAGTTCTGCGTTGTCATCCAATTGCTCGCGGGATTCGTCACCAGTAAGGCCAAAATCTTGAGCTTTTAGCACCACGACAGGCATACCGTTATCAATCAGAGTTACGCTCATGCCGTCAATCACGTCGACTTCATTCCCCGTTGGCAACAGAGCACCGCAGGTAGAGCCAGCCGTATCTTCAAAGCAAACCGCTAGCGGAGCCGCGGTATTAGGGACTCCATCAATATGGCAGTCACCAGCATAGGTCACTTGCTTGTTTGGGGTTTGCACGGTAACCGTTGCTACTTGCTGCGTGTTCTCCATGAAGATGCGAACCGAGGTGTGACCCTCTTGCGCCTCTACTAGTCCACGTTCAATCGCAAACGGTGCAACACCCGCTAAAATATTGCCACAGTTTTGTTTGCCACTAATAAGCTTTTGGTCAACAAATACCTGTTGAAATAGGTAGTCAACGTCGACGCCTTCACGTTTTGACGATTCCACTATCGCAACCTTAGAGGCTAGTGGGTCTGCACCGCCAATTCCGTCGATCTGTCTTGGGTCGGGGGTGCCCATCATCGACAACAAGAACTGCTCACATGCTTGCTCGTCCTCTGGTAAATCCTTACGTAGGAAATAGGCTCCCTTTGATGTACCAGAGCGCATCCACATGCATTGTGCACTGAAGGGATGGCTAGACATATTTCAAACCTTTCTCTTCTAGGCGGCCGCGCATTTGATAGATGTCCAGACCCAACTCGCCGTTCGCTAATCGAACACGCTTTGCTTCTTCACGTTCCATGCGCGCTAATGATTCATGCAGAACCTCTTCCGCTTCCTCACGACGTACAACCACAACGCCATCTTCATCAGCGACCATCACATCGCCTGGGTAAACCAGAGCACCAGCACAGTTCATTGGCACGTTCACCGAGCCTAGTGTCTCCTTGATGGTACCTTCACTGAAGATCGCCTTAGACCATACTGGGAAATTCATTTCACGCAGGTCACGAGTGTCACGTACGCCACCTTCAATGATAAGGCCGACCACACCACGCGCTTGCGCCGATGTCGCTAGCAAGTCGCCAAAGAAGCCGTGATTAGAAGGGGAAGTCGGTGCAAATACTAAGAAGTCACCCGCTTTTGCTTGCTCTATCGCTACGTGCATCATCCAGTTATCACCCGCTGCACCTGAGATGGTCAATGCAGAACCCGCAACCGCCTCGCCTTGGAAAATTGGGCGCATATAGTGAGCCAATAAGCCTTTTCGACCCTGAGCTTCATGAATGGTCGCTACACCACATTGACGCAGGCCTTCAATAAGCTCTTTATCTGCGCGCTGAATATTTTGTACGACGACGTTGTTCTGCATTTGTGTTCCCTCTTAATACATTTCGGCAGGTGAATCCCTTCAAAGGTGGTTACTGCTCGCTGATGCATTCACTATAAAGAGGTGCTGACAAAGGCGATATTTCAATTATTTCGCAAGGTATAAGATTTTGAGATAGGGAGTGCAATTGCACCAGTTACCGCTTAGGTGCTGCGCCCTGCGTTATCAGTAATCTTCAAAAATTGAATGGGTGTTAGGAAAAAACAATTATCGCGAGAAAGAGGGTTTTGCTAGCGTAGTAACAAATAACGATAAGGAGTGAATCATGATTCAATGTCGACTCATAGGGCAGAACATCCAACGTTCTCAATCGCCAGATTTTCACAATGCCCTTGCTGAAAAACTTAATATTGAACTGCACTATCAACTCGAAGAGCTGACTACTAACAGCGCAGAAGCACTCCACCAGCACACTACTGACTTGTTCGACAACGAGATTGATTCAGCTAACGTTACCTACCCCTACAAAGAACAAATACTATCGGTCGCCGATCAGCTCGCGCCCTGTGCCAAGCGAGTCGGTGCGGCTAACACCCTGGTTAAACGTGACCAACAGATCACGGCTTACAACACAGACTACAGTGGCTTTATCGCTGCATTTAACCAATTTGGTCAGCACAAGCTGGGCAAAGTGGTGGTGCTTGGTTGTGGTGGCGTCGGCAAAGCAATCTGCTTTTCACTTGCCGATCTCGGTGCGACAGAGATCGCAATCTATGACCGTGATCTAACAAAAATGAATAGCCTGGCGAAGCTGCTTGCGGCTGAGAATATAGATACCGTATGCTTGAATGAAACGACGCTAGAAACAGCGGTACAGAAAGCAGAAGGTGTCCTCAATTGCACGCCCATCGGTCATTATCAAACACCCGGCAGCCCAATTGAGGCCTCTTGGTTGCAGGAGCAGGCTTGGTGTTTTGATGCCGTATACATCCCACGGGAGACAGAGTTTCTAAAAGCCGCACAGCAGAAATCTATCAAGACGTTGAGTGGCTTTGAGCTCTTTTTCCATCAAGCGCATGACGCGTTCACCCTGTTCACTGGTACCCAAGTTTCAACTCAACAACTCAATACTTTTAAGCAAACACAGCTTGCGAATTTACGTTAAGGACAATGACTCAATGAAAAAAATCTTAATACTCAATGGACCAAACCTGAACCTACTTGGCACACGTGAGCCTGCACAATACGGCTACGAAACACTGGCTGACGTAGAAGAAAACTGCCGCAAAGTTGCTGCAGAGTATGGTTATGACGCTGAGTGTTTTCAAAGCAATACCGAAGGCAGCCTAATTGATGCTATCCACAAAGCGGGCCGCGAGTTTACTCAAGGTGAATGCGCTGGCGTTGTGTTTAACCCGGGTGCTTACACGCACACATCGATTGCTCTTCACGATGCGATTAAAGGGGTTGAAGTACCTGTGGTTGAAGTCCACATCTCTAACGTGCATGCACGCGAAGCTTTCCGCCATCACTCCTACATCTCACCTGTCGCTGCAGGCACCATCATAGGTATGGGCACAAAAGGCTATAAATTAGCGTTAGATTTTCTGTTAGATAAGTAATTAAACTGAATACGTTGAGAGGCGCTTTGAAGAAGTCATTGTAAGCAGATCGGCTTGAGCAATGCCCTATCAATCGCAGTCACTATCTAAAGTAAGGGAGCATCGCTAAGTTGCTCCCTTAATCTATTTAACTCGTCTCGAAATCAGTAAACATCTAACTTCTCTGAGTACAACTGAGAAAATCGTGTGGGTTACGAGTCTATCTCTACCGTGATCTCGGTTTTTACAGAATTGGCAATGAAGCAGTTACTGTGCGCCAGATGATGCAACTTTTCGAGCTGTTTATCCGATGGGCGCTTATCACCAACAAATTGGATTTGGGGTTTAAGCGTCACATGGCTAACCCAAGCTCGCCCCGCTTTATCCTCTTCAAGAACACCAATCGCATCATCAACGTAAGACTCAATGACGTACTTTTGTTTAGCGGCAATGCCCAAAAACGTCAGCATATGACAACTGGCAATAGCCGCAATAAAGGCTTCTTCGGGATCAACATTTTCCTCAACGGAAAGTGGTAGTGGCACAACGTGAGGCGATGACGACGCTTGTACAATAACGCCACCATCGAACTCCCATGTATGTCCGCGACTGTATTGGTTATCGCTAAAAGCCTCATCTTCGCCTTTCTGCCAGCGAATCAGGGCACCATAATCAGACATGTTTTCTCCTTAGCGATCCGCAGGGTGGTTCACACCATCGTTAGTTACCACATCACCAATATCAAAAGGGTTCACCCCTTCCAAACAACCAATATTGAACCCGTATTCATTTGGGCTAGAACGGCGTTGATGATGGGTATAGATACCACAGTTCGAACAAAAGTAGTGCTTCGCGGTGTTGGTATTGAATTGATATAACTTTAGATGCTCGGCACCTTTGAGGATCTTGATACCATCCAACGCAACAGAACCAACAATCGCGCCTTTTCGACGACAGATAGAGCAATCGCAGCGACGCGGCTTTTCGATTCCGTTAGGCAGGCTGAGCTCTAACTCCACCGCACCGCAGTGACAGGTGGCTTTGTGAAAAGGTTGGATCACGGTGTTACCGACTAGTTTCATGAGCACTCCTTGTACTGATTACTTTTCATCCATCATATCTTGATTTGTTATTTTGGTAAAAAAATGTGTTTTCCGACAAATATATAGCGCATGTTTTCATTACATAATTTAAGCTAAATTTCGACATCACTGACTCTATCGTCACCTAAACAGCAATGACCGAGTCATATTCAAATTATTTAATCTCTTTCTACAGGGCACACCTATATGAATCTCAATCTGATTAAACACTTTCTCGCAGCCTATGATTTCAAGAGTATTTCGAAGGCAGCAGAACATATGAATATGACTCAACCATCGATGACCGCCGCGATCAAAAACTTTGAAGAGCAGAGCGGAAAAATCATGTTTTATCGCACCAGCCGTTCAATTCAACCGACAGAAGATGCGCATTATCTTGCTGAGCAATGTCGAGAAATATTAGGCCGCCTCGACTCAGTTTTTAAAGAAGAGAGAAAGCTAAAAATCTGCTGCCCAGAAGTGATCATGCAGGCACTCCCTGGCTATGAAGGGGTCTACTTTGTTGAAACTTCCGCCATTGAATACAGCACTTTGGACAAACTAAGGACCGGAGAGGTGGATGTTGTTATCGACGATATCTCTGTTACTGATCACTCTTTTATTGTTGAATCGATCGGCTCTCAAAAGCTCGCACTCGCATGCCGTAAAGACCACCCAACGATTGGCGATACCATCTCACTTGAGCAGTTCAAAAACGCCGAGCACATCATGCTGCGCCTAAAAGACAAAAATGTAAGCGCACTAGAAACCCGAACTGAAGAAGCCTTTGATCGTAACGTGGTTCGAGAAGTTTCCGGTCAATCGAATCTACTGCTGAACGCCCGTAACTCTGACGCAGTGTGTATTGTCAGCGAATCCATGTTTGATTTAGCAGAAGAGCTAGGGCTAAAAGTCCTAGAACCACCATTTACGCTGCGTGACTACGAAATGAAAATGATTTATCACAAACGCAGTATTCAAGATCAAAGACATGCTCAAATTCGAGAGCACATCAAAAAGCATCTAACAACACCCTCAAACAGATAAATAAAAACTATACAAAAAGTGATAAGTCGTAATTAATGACAAAGTAACCTACTTTGCATAGATAAAATCTATGTTTCTTATAGCTACTACCCAATGGTTCGCCGCTTAAGAACTGCCTAATATATCGTCATCAACGAGGCACATTACATAACCTCGTATCCTTCAACTTTTGAAGAACGACGAAACAGGATGGATTCTGAGTCTGATTCATACGAAATACAGAACCAGGGTAACACTATGAAAAAAACCATTATTGCTCTCTCAATTTTAGCGTCTTGTCATGTGATGGCTCACTCTCATCATGCATCAGAACGTTTAACTCACGGCGACCACGACCACTCATTCGATATGAGCGAGTACGATGTTGTACTTTCTAACAACTATGATCCGTTTGCTAATGGCATTGAGTTTCTCTCTCCAACCATGTCTGCTGAGCAGCAAAGTTACTTTCCTTTGTCTGAAAATGCCTCGACAAAACTAGCGGGGTCATTCCCAGAAATAATTTGGCGAGGTGAGCCTCTATTCACGCCTGAGTACAACAAAGAAAACATGGAAAAGGCTCTACAAGAAGGCAAAATTCATCCAGAGTTAGCAGCAATGGAAGAAGCAATGACCAACCCTGTGATCTTTAAGCTATCAGACCGCATGTACAACGCATTTGGTTTTGAGGGCGCTTCAATTACCTTCCTTCAAGGTGACATAGGACTGATCATTATCGACGCTGGTTCAACAGCAGAAACCGGTGAAGCCATGCTGTCAGCTTATCGTGAAGCGACAGGGGATGAGCGTGAAGTTCATACGATTTTCTATACTCACCACCACCCAGATCAATGGGCAGGAACCGAGGGGCTAGCAACGCGAGAAGACTTCGAATCTGGCAAAATTAATGTCATCGCTCATGTTGATTTCCAAAAGAAAATGAATGAAGAGTCTGGCATTTACCTTAATCAACAGTCGATTCGAACCGCGTATGCATTTGGTGCCTTTATCCCTCATAACAATGACTACGATAAAGGGGTAAACCAAGGTGTTGGCTACCCAGCAGACATCGTGATGCAATCGCAAAACAAATCCTTCTTCGCGCCAAATATCTTAGTTGACGATCTGATGATCATGAAGGTCGATGGCCTTACATTGGAGTTTTTCCACACACCTGGTGAAGCGCCAGATGGTGTTGCACTCTACGTACATGAAACGGGAGACATGGTCGGTGGCGATACCATTCAAGGTGAAACCATTCCAAATCTCTACACCATTCGTGGTGCAGAGTACCGTGACGGCCTTGAGTGGGCAGATTCTATAGACCGCATGCGCCGCTATCAGCCAAAAACGCTTTCGCTACACCACGGCCGTTCTGCAGTCAGCCAAGAGCGTGTTGAAGATGTGATGAAAGCCTACGCGGATTCACTGCGCTACATGCAAGATCAAACGGTTCGCCATATCAACAAAGGCTATACCATGCATGAGCTTTCGGACAGCATTCGCCTTCCAGAAGAACTCAAGGATCATGACTACTTGCGCCCGCTGCGTGGCTCAGAATATCAAAATGTTGCCAATATCTATGCTGGCAATGTCGGTTGGTTCAATGGTGATGCCAGTGAGTTTGCGAAGCCACCACACAAGGACATGGCGCAACTGTATGTTGATATGATGGGAGGCCCAGACGCCATTAAAAAGGCCGCGGACCGCATGATCGAAAAACAACAGTACGGTGAAGCGATGCAGATCCTAACGCATGTTATCCGCATCGATCACAGCGATATGTATGCTCGTGGACAAAAAGCCGTTGCACTAGAGCGTTGGGGCTGGGAACAATCGACTCCGGGTTGGCGTCACTGGGCACTCACAGGTGCAGCAGAGCTTCGCGGAGAATTAGATGGTGTACTCGATACAATGAACTTCTTCGGCGATGCCAGCAAGTTCGCTGAGGCACCAACCGATGACGTGATGTCACTGATTCCAACTCGCCTTATGGCCGAGCAACTGAACACCAACGAGACGTACGTTATCAACCTTGTTGTGGATGGAAGCCCATACCTTGTGAACGTGTCTAACCGCACGATGGCTGTCGACAATGGTTTTAGCTCCGAGAGCGCCGATCTAACGGTCGAGATGTCAAAACAAGACCTTGTTCATTTGTTCCTAGTCAAAGACATCACTGTTGAAGAATCAACGGCGAAGGCAACCAAGGGTGATATCAAGCAACTTCAACGTTTAGTTGACGTAATTGATACCTTCTCTCCGTTCTACTTACACCTTCGCTAACCCCAAAAACATAACCCGTGCCTCATATATTTGAGGCACGATAAGAGGTGCCCATGATAGACAAAGATACCTTTATCCCAAGAGCGTTAGCGGTTGCCATCGTTGTATTTCTATTATTTTCGTAACTTGGAAATCAACAACTCGAGTTGACGCAATCTCCAAACCGCTCAAACAAGAAATCAAGAAACAGCCGGATACGCTTCGGCTGATATTTCTTGCTGATGTACACCACATTCAAATCGGCACTCGACACTGACATCGCGGTGTTGAAGTTCTTCATGTAACCGTTTAGCAAAGTCACAAGGCGTTGGTTATTGATGTCGTCTTGCACATCCAGTACTGATTTAAGGGCAATGCCCTCACCTTTTAATGCCCAGTAGCGAATCACTTCACCGTCGTCTGAGAATCGCTTTGGCACAACGGTAATCGACTTCTTCATGTCGTGATCTTGGAAGTGCCATGTTTTCAGTTCTTCATTGCTGCGCAGCATTGCTAAACAGTCGTGTTCAACCAAGTCTTGCGGCGTTAGGGGCGTACCATGCTTGGCAAGATATTCAGGAGAAGCACAGAGCACACGTCGGCTTGGTGACAAGCGCCTAGATATCAAACTGCTGTCGACCAACTCTCCGTAACGAATCACCACATCCATGCCCGACTCAGCAATGTTCGATAGGTTATCGTTCAAATACAGGTAAGGGACCACGTCGGGATATTGCTGACAAAACTCCGACAAGATTGGCAGGATGTACTGCTTGCCGATGTCTTTCGGCGCGGCGATTTTGAGTGGACCTTTGACTTCTTTGACACCATTTTGAATCAGGTTTTCTGCTTCGCTAACGTTATCTAATATCTCCAAACACGCCTTGTGATACAGCTCGCCAGAGTCGGTCAAAGACACATGACGCGTACTTCGATTCAGCAACTTCACACCATATCGTTCTTCAAGTGCCTGAAGCCTTGCTGTCATGGTCGCAGGCGATAAACCTAGCTCCCGCCCAGCTGCAGCCAAACCTTGATGCTTCACGATACTGACGAACATCGCCATGTCTGAAAACTTATCCATGCTACTTCTTCCTCGTCACACTGTTCATTTCAACCGAATAATGAATTCACATTTTAGCCAATTATCAAAATTAATCGAATAAATATAATGGCAACCATCAGCAGAACACGCAGGAATTCAGAACATGAACAACGTAGTAACGAACCAAGAAAAAAGCACTTTCGTCATCATTGGTGGCACGTCAGGTATCGGCAAAGCATTGGCGATGCAATTGAGAAACGAAGACAACACGGTACACATTGCTAGCCGACACACAGGCCTTGATATCAGCAATGAAAAGTCGATTTGCGAATACTTCGAATCCATTGGTCCCTTCGATCATTTGGTGGTCACTGCTGGCTCATCTGCTCCGGCAGGAAAGGTGACAGACGTTGCGCTTGAAGACGCAAAAACGGCATTTGATACCAAGCTTTGGGGCAGCCTAAACGTCGCAAAACATGCGGCACGTTACATCAAACCCAAGGGTTCTATCACGCTCACCACAGGCATGTTGTCTCGCAAAGTAGTGGCTGGTACTTACGTAAAAACCGCCATCAACGCCGCGCTAGAAAGTGTGACTAAGGTGCTTGCAAAAGAACTCGCACCTATTCGCGTCAATGCCGTCAGCCCGGGCCTAACCATGACTGAAGCCTACAAAAACATGGACGATTCCACTCGTGCAAGCATGTACGACAACGCCAAAAACAACCTACCAGCAGGCAAGGTTGGCGAAGCTTCAGAGATAGCCATGGGTTACCTGTTCGCGATTAATAACCCATACGTAACTGGGTCAATCATCGACATCGATGGCGGTGCGCTACTCGGCTAAAACACCTCGCAAAGACATAAAGAACAACCGTTAGGACGTGTACCTAAGCGTCCTAACAAACCAGAATTTACATAGGCATATCATCATGAAAAAAGAACAGATCCCATTCCAAGTTTGGATACTGACACTCGCAGCATTTGCGATCGGCACCGCTGAGTTTGTTATCGCAGGCATTCTTCCACAAATTGCCACATCCCTTTCGATCACAGAAGGCCAAGCAGGTTATCTAATCAGTGCTTATGCGTTAGCTATCGTTATCGGCGGGCCAATCTTAACCATCTACCTTGCTCGCTTTAATAAGAAGATGGTGCTGATTGGATTAATGGCGCTATTCATTATTGGTAATGTCTTGTCAGCCCTAGCGCCTAACTACTCATTGCTGCTCGCTAGCCGTGTGATTGCAGGCTTAGTTCAAGGGCCTTTCTATGGCATCGGTGCGGTTGTTGCGACCAACCTAGTGTCGGAAAAAATGGCAGGCCGCGCGGTTGGTCAAATGTTCGCAGGCTTAACACTGGCTAACGTTCTTGGCGTTCCTGCTGGTACATGGATTAGCTTGCAGTTCGGTTGGCACACCACCTTCTTTACCGTGGCTGCACTTGGCACCATCGCAATGATTTCTATCCTGACATCTATCAAATCAAGCGGTCACAGCGAAGCGAAAGACATCAAGACTCAACTAATGGCATTTAAAAATCCAATGCTGCTTATCAGCTTGGCGATCACCGCTTTTGCTTGGTCTGGGTTTATGACGCTTTACGGCTACCTTGCGCCTATTGCCATGCACATCACGGGCTACGGTCAAGACTCAGTCACTTGGATCTTAGTGATTGTCGGTGTGGGCTTAATCATAGGTAACACATTAGGCGGCCGCTCTTCCGATAAAGATTTAGGCAAAGCTTCCATGTTTTGGGCTGTCGCGATGATCGCTTCACTGATTGTGGTGGGCCTAGTGGTAGACAACAAAATCCTATTCGTTGCAGCTGCATTTGTCTTTGGTATTGCATCATTTGCGAACGTTCCTGCCATGCAACTTCGAGTAATGAACCACGGTGGCGAAGGCCAAGAGCTAGCAGCAACAGCGAATATCTCAGCGTTTAACTTGGCGAATGCCTTCGGTGGATTCCTTGGTGGCATGGTACTCGACAGCCAGCTAGGCGCAGGCATGATTCCATTCGCAGCCGTTGTTGTTCCTGTAATTGGCTTGCTACTTATCGCCAAAGCCAACCGAGCTGATAAGCCTCAGAGCAAATCGATTTTTAGCCCAGCGGAAAGCAAGTAATCCGCTCTATAACCCGAATACAAAACTATAAACATTGAATTAAAAAGTACTGAATTAAAACAAGGTGGATACCATGAACAAATTATTCGAAACATCAGCACTCAAAGGTCTAGCACTTCAAAACCGTGTCGTTATGGCACCTATGACTCGCGCTCGTACCAGTCAACCGGGCAATGTACCAAACGACATGATGGCGACCTATTACCAACAACGTGCTAGCGCTGGGCTTATCATCACTGAAGCGACACAGATCTCTGATGACTCTCAAGGCTACTCATTCACTCCCGGCGTTTACACCGATGCACAGATTGAAGGTTGGAAGTCAGTAACCAAAGCAGCCAAAGAACAAGGCGCTGCAATATTCTGTCAGCTCTGGCATGTCGGCCGCGTGTCTCACCCTACCTTTCAAAAAGGCGAACTGCCGATAGCACCCTCAGCTTTGGCTCCAATAGAAACTCAGGTGTGGATTTCTGATGAGAATGGCAACGGCAACATGGTCGATTGCATCCAACCAAGAGAGATGACCCAAGCAGACATCGATCGAGTGGTTCAAGATTTTGCCAACTCGGCCAAGAAAGCCATCGAAGCAGGCTTTAATGGTGTCGAGATCCATGGCGGCAATGGCTACCTGATTGACCAGTTCCTAAGAACTAACTCAAACAAGCGCAACGACAACTATGGCGGTAGCCGCGAGAACCGACTTCGTTTTCTAATCGAAGTAGTGGATGCAGTGATTGATGCGATTGGCGCCGATAAGGTGGGCGTGCGCTTGGCTCCATTCATCACCTTCAAAGATATGAACTGCCCAGACATAGTGCCAACCATTTTAGATGCGTCAAAGGAACTGCAAGCTCGTAATATCGCTTATCTACACCTATCAGAAGCCGA
Organism: Vibrio sp. 99K-1; assembly: GCF_013114585.1. NCBI lineage: Bacteria > Pseudomonadati > Pseudomonadota > Gammaproteobacteria > Vibrionales > Vibrionaceae > Vibrio > Vibrio sp. 99K-1. Next base: position 18,092 of record NZ_VTXF01000048.1, on the reverse strand, counting down.
CTGGGATGATGCACCCGTGATCCCTGAAAGCTTCCGAGTAGAACTAAGGGAGCTATTCTCCAACACTATCATCGTCGCTGGCAGCTACACACCAGAACGCGCCGAAGAAGTGTTAGGCAAAGGCTACGCCGATCTCGTCGCATTTGGTCGCCCATTTGTTGCCAACCCCGATCTGGTATCACGCCTGCAAAACGGCAGTGAGTTAGCACAACTCGATGGCGCGACTCTATTCGGCGGCAATGAAAAAGGCTATATCGATTATCCGGCGTTGTAGTGAATTTTGAAGTGATAGTGATGCCTTGAGTTTTACGACAGGCAAAAGAAAGGCTCGCGTGACTAGTGCGAGCCTAATGCAGTTTAGGGGGTAAACCACAATCTGATATTAATTTGGGCTAATTATTTAACTTATGAGCCATTATGCACTTGCGCGCATTGATATTCCATTTTTAAATGATTCACTGCAATTAATCAATCGATAAAAGTTAGCGTTTGGTCAATTTAAACCACACAAATAACAGTGAATTAGTGAGCTGTGTCTACTAATCCACCAAAAAGCCCCTACATATCAGGCTTATAGACTTTTCATTTGCCAATAGCCTTCGCCATTGGTTGCAAGCTGACTATGTAAATAATCGAGCGTGTCAGCAACCGTCCCTGCAACGCCTTGTGGTGGGTTAAATAACAGTAAGCCACTGCCAATAAGGCGATCATCCCCTTTCGGGTCGCGCAGTCGCAATTCCGACTTTATCGGACTTGGCAACAAGCCATCTTTCACCGCTGTCACACAGTGGTCCAATATTAGAGAGCTTCGATCATCTGTGTATAACGGATACCAAATTAACGCAGAGACTCTCTCCGACTGCTGATAGGCCTTAACCAAAGCATCGATCACCGCGAGATATTCGGAATCCGTTTCGTAAGGTGGATCGATCACAATCAGGTGATGGCTGTCATGTTTCGCAACATCGTCAGGCAGAGCTTTAAGTCCATCACCCGCAGTAATGGTCAGCTTGCTAGAGACATCCAGGTCACGTTGCAACTTCTCAATGTTGGTTTGCAGTAAATCGGCTTCATCTTGCTGAATGTCTGAAAAATAGAAGCTATCTTGGCTGCGACCTTGTTGATAGGTAATCGCCGCCGAACCGGGATACAGCGTGATAAGTTGATTCGGATTGTAGTATTCCAACACCGACATAAAAGAAGCGAATGACTCAGGAAGGTAAGCCTTGTTTCGCCAAAGATATCCAACCCCTTCTGCAAATTCGCCCGCATGATTACTTGGCGCAGTGGTTAGGTCATAACACCCAGTACCAGAGTGAGTGTCGATAACATTGAGGCGCGAATGCTGCTGCATTAATGACTGAACCAGAGCACTTAATACAGGGTGCTTCAGTGCATCACCGTGGTCGCCTACGTGACATTGATGTCGATATTCCATTCCCTTGCCTCATTTCTACTAACGTCATATAAACATACTTCATATCATTAGTACTTGCCTGCTCAATCCGTCGTTTTTTGAAATAGGCTCTCTTTTCCTAACTGTTTGACTCTTAAATAAAATAAAGCCCTTCGTTCGGTTAAAAACGAAGGGCTAAAGTGAACTCACTTACTGAGTTGCAGCATTATCAAAATAGATAACCTAAGGGTACTCACCCTCAACTTCTACAGGTGGTTTTACTTGATAGTGACAAGGCTGTAGACCAAGTAATTTCGGAAGGGTGATACCGACCGAAATTGAAGACCATGTACCACTCGCAATGCCTACTACTAATGCGATTGCAAAGCCTTGTAGCGCCGCGCCACCAAGCAACCAAAGCGCAGATACCGTCAACAACGTCGTACCTGAAGTCACCATGGTACGAGAGAACGTTGCTTTAACTGATTCGTTAAGCAGGTTGTCGGTATCACCGTTAGGGTTGCCACGCAGCATCTCACGGACACGGTCAGCGATAATGATCGAGTCATTGAGTGAGTAACCTAGAATCGCTAATACCGCCGCTAACACCGTTAGGTTGAACTCAAACTGAGTCAAGGCGAATAAGCCGAAGATAATCGTCACGTCGTAAATGATCGCAGCCAGAGCACCTAGAGCTAAACGCCATTCAAATCGGACACTTAGGTAAAGCATGATCATTAAGAAACACACCAATACCGCTAAGCCACCTTGGTCAACCATGTCTTGACCCACTTGAGGGCCAACCACGCTGCTGTTCAGCACTTTCACTTGGTCACTCACCGATGCCAAAGCATCAACTAAATTGATCTGCGGTCCGTCTGTCAGTTGGCTGTAGCGAATGGTCCAGCGGTCTTGCTCTGCCATGCCAACCACTTGCACGTCTTGTTGGAAAGCGGCATCAAGCTGTGTTTTCAGCGCGTCTTTGGTCACTTGATCAGAAAGTTGAACCTCAGCGACCACACCACCTGTAAAATCCAAGCCCCAGTTGAACCCTTTTACGGCCACCAGCATTACTGAGCTCATGAACAACACAATAGAGATTACCGACATCACCTTACGTAGGAGAGTCATATTACTATTTGAGAAATAGCGTTCTGAAATTGTCATTTTTGTTGAAGTACTCATGCTTAAATCCTTACATCGTGGCGTTGGTCACGCCCCCAAACCAAATTGATGATCGCTCGTGAAGCAAAAATGCCCGTAAACATACTGGTTAGAAGACCTAAGCCCAGTGTCAAAGCAAAGCCTTGAATTGGTCCGTTACCAATGGTGTAAAGAGCGACAGCTACAATCATTGTGGTGAAGTTAGCATCGAAGATAGATGAGAACGCGCTATCGAAACCTCGATCGATGGAGCTAGCAAAGCTGCGTCCTTCTTTCATTTTGTCTCGAATACGTTCGAAGATAAGTACGTTAGTATCCACCGCCATACCAACGGTTAATACCAAACCAGCAATACCCGGCAGTGTTAATACCGCACCCGGTAGCAATGCGATCAGACCAAACAGCGTTACCATGTTAACGATAAGCGCACCATTCGCGACCCAACCAAGGCGGCGATACCATAGCGCCATAAACGTAAGAGTAAGACCAAGACCAAGCGCCAGTGCAGCAAAGCCGTTAGTCACGTTTTCTGCGCCCAAAGATGGACCAATGGTACGCTCTTCAATGATGGTCACAGGCGCGGTTAATGAGCCAGCGCGAAGCAGTAGAGCCAACTCTTGCGCTTCAGCCATAGTGCCAGCACCAGTAATTCTAAAACGGCTGCCCAATTGAGATTGGATGTTCGCTACGCTGATCACTTCACTGGTTTTCTCGCTGTTACCAGCTCTGTCGCGGCTGTACTCGCTGTACACAGTCGCCATTGGCTTACCGATATTATGACGAGAGAATTCAGACATTTTCTTACCACCCGCAGAGTCTAGGGTGATGTTTACTTCTGCGCTGCCCATTTCACCAATGCCACTACGTGCATCAATAATGTGTTCACCACTTAGTACTGCTTTACGAGCGACAACCACACGGTTGCCATCGGTATCTTTTAGCGTTTGAGTGTTGCGCGTTGGGTTGTCGTAAACCGAGTAGAATGCCAATGATGCCGTGGCACCAATCACGTCTTTTGCAGCTGCAGGATCTTGTACACCCGGCAATTCGATACGGATACGGCTTTCACCTTGGCGTTGAATTGAAGCTTCGGTGATACCAAGCTCTTCAATACGGCTGCGCATGATCTGCAGGTTTTGTTGAACCGTTAGGTTACGTAGCGTTCTTTGCTCTTCTTCAGACTGAGTTAACGTTAGCGATTTATCTGAACGGTCACGTTGCCATTGTGGGAATTCTTCACGAATCAGTTTTTGCGCCTTTTCAAAATCCGCGTCGGTACGGAAGTTAAATTCAACTTGGTTGTTCACCACTTTACCGCGTGCATAACGCACTTGGCTGGTGATCTCGTCGACCACAGATTGCGCTTGTGCGTGATAAACCGGTTCCATGTCCACTTCTAGCAGGAACTGCACACCACCACGTAAATCAAGGCCTAACTGAATCGGTGCGAAGCCCATGTCAGTCAGCCATTTTGGTGCTGCTGGCTCCATCGCTAGCGCAACAGTCGCGTTGTCCAATAGGCGCTCATTCAGCACCTCTTTGGCCTTCGCTTGTTGTTCTGCATCTTCCAATATCACAACTAAACGCTTGTCTTTCTGATAAGCCGATTTAGCTTGGATGCCTTCGCTCGCGAGGTATTGAGTCACCTGCGTCGCGTCGATGGTTTGCTCAGAGCGATTGTTAATTTGAACCGAAGCATCTTCGCCATACCAAGACGGTAAAGCGCTCAGAATCATAATGATAATGGTGGTGATAAGTACCACGTATTTCCACTTCGAGTAGTGGTTGATTTGTTTTCTTGGAATGCGTTTTTTCACAGTCAAGATCTCTTATTTCTTAAGCTAATATGTTGCGAACAGGTACGAAACTGACGACAACCAGACCAAACTGATTAAACGACAGCAGAGTGCATTCGCGAATTGTTTTGAGGATTGGATAGAACAACGGACACAAAGGATCGTCGATACGACCAATCAGGGGCAAACGATTAGCTAATAAGTTCTCGGAAATGTGAATATTGGATGTTGCCCTCTTTCCACCCCGACAAACGGGAAGGCGGAGAGCTAACAATACTGGTCCAGTGCTGTTTGAGGTCCAACATCGGGGTTGTCGCTAACAGCGAAGCCAGTAAAGAAGGGGGAGAGAAGTCAATCAGCAAGTGATAAGCAGGCTCAAGGTCGGGCGCGCTTTCTTGCTCATTGGTTGATATACGTCGGTAAGTCGTCGCTTGAAGGCTAGATTCAGTATCGTGATAGTTGGAGCTGTCACCTACTGACGAAGCGCCTAGCTGAGCTTTATCGCACTCTAAATAGGCCAATGGGTCATCAATTGCAGCGTTCTTACACTGTTTATTGACTGAGGATTGCTGTTGAGCAGTCTCGATTTGAAACGGCTTAGAAGGAAACGAATAGCCGTTAGAATTCACTAAGCCAAAGCTCAGTAAAAATAACATTAAGACTAATCGGGTACCCAGTTTAAGCAATCTAATATCCAAACAACATTCTCGTAGATCGCCAATCTACAACACAATTGAAAAGCTGTCTTGATTTAAAACATTTTTTTAGAAAATGGTTCAATGCAACCGATTAAGCTTCAGTGCTTCTAAAAAAAGAAAAAGCCAAGCAACTAGGCTTGGCTTTCCATTACGTATGCGTCCAACGCTGATTGTTATGACGTTTTAAAGCTATTACACAGTATCAAAGCGATTAAGCTTCAGGACGCATGATGTTCTTAACCTTACGGCTATTCTCGCCAAATAGGTGATGGAGCAGAGCATTCATGTCTTCAACCGATATTGTTTTAGCGACTCGGTCAACATCAGCCAAAGCTTCCACTCCATACCCATACAATAGATAACGAGACACAAACCACGCCTGATCGATAGAGCTTGCCTCTAGTGGCACGAAGTCAGCTTCAAACTGTTTTACTATCGAATGCAGTTCGTCTTCAGAAATACCTTGTAGGAGGTCTGAGATCACTCTATCAATCGCCATTTCAACAGTATCTACGTTCTCCGGCGCGATCATTGCTCCGATTACCCACTCATGAGTCGGTTCACCATCATTCGAAGCCGCATAAGCATAAGGTGAATAATCTAGACTCAACTCTTCACGAACATAAGAGTCTAAACGAGATGCGACTAAACGTTGCAATAAGTCTTCCATGAAGACATCTTTTGCAGTCCAGCCTCCACTTTCTATCGTCGTCGGCTCTGGAATCACTCGTAAGATATATTCCGCACTATTTACGTTGTTGATCGCGACATCAATACGTGGTTTCGCTGGTTGCTTGTACTCCACTTTGAAGTCTGGCACCGTCCCCGCTTGCAATGGAATTGAAGCTAAGTACTTACGAACTAGAGGTTTCAACTCACTTGGGTCGATATCACCAACGACCACCAACTGGTTGTGTCTTAGTTGACCAAATAATTGTTGATGAACAGCACGGACATCTTCAACAGAAACCGCTTTAACACGCTCTTTATTTACGAATAGATGGCGGCTTCCCGAGCGATAAATATTTTGATTGATCGCTTGTTCAAATTGACCAACAGGCGTACTTAGGAAGGACTCTTTATCTTGCACTAGCTCTTGCTTCACAGCTTCAAGCTGATCAGAATTCACTTTAGGAGACACCATGAAGGTATATAGCGCAGCAAACGCGTCACTCATCCCATCTTTTTCGATATTAAACTCAATGCCATGTCGCGTCGAAGAAATAAAAGAATCGACTAAAATCCCTTCACGATCAAAGTAGGCTTTCAGCTCAGATCCCGTAAAGTCACCAGCACCACTTCGAGCAATAACAGGTAATGTCACATTTGCAGCTGCGTATAAATCCGGATCCAACGCCGCTTTACCGCCAAGACTCACATACATTATTCCAACATCGTCTTTCGCGTATGAATCACGTAGGTACCACATGTCGATACCATTACTTAAAGTCCACTTTTGAATATTTGGATCGGCGTACATTTGCTCTACCAATTCAACCTCGCCGGGTACGGTAGGCGAAGCAAATGCACTGGCTGTTGCCGTTACGAATATCTGTGTACCCTGCTGACTATAAGAAGCTTTTAATCCATCTAGAGAAGCCTGAACCGCTGTGCGATCCTCATTGTCATCCATGCCGACAATCAAAAAGTAATCACTCGAAAGGACTTCTTTGATATTTTTATTAATCGCTTCAAGGCTTAAATTAGCAAGAAAGGCTTCCATGCTGGCCTGATAGTCTTTTTGAGATTGGACAATATCGCCAGACAGTGATGCGTTCACTTTATCGTTCACGTGATCCACACTGTCCCTTTTATCCCAGTCGTGCTCAATATCATCCAGTGAGTCTTGATAATAATGGAGCTCACTCGCAATTTCTCCTTCAGAAACACCGTAATCACGTAACGACGTTAAAGTAGAAACCAACGCTTTCTGAACCGCATCACGGCTGCCTGCTGGGAAGCCAACACTTGTCGATGAATAAAGCAGAGCACCCAACCTGATGTTATCTGACGTTATCCATTGCGTCGGTAGCGCTGCATCATTAAAGTCTGCCTCTAAACGCTGTTGAATAAGAATCTGAGTGGTTTCATCCAACCAACGCTGATGTTGTTGAGCGTGGGTTTCAACAGTGTTTAAACCTCGGTTAAACGTCAAAGAAATACTCGGAGCTTCTCTGCCAGCATATTCAATGTAGTCACCTTCATTGAACGAAGTCGTATTCTGCTTTTGTGGCTTTGACGTTTTACCGCGCTCCCAGCTCGAAAATTTCTCTTCAATCATTGGGATCACTGTTTTAAGGTCCACATCACCAGAAACCACTAGCTCAACGATTTGAGGTTGATACCAAGTTTGGTAAAAGTCGGTAAGCCCTTCCGACGTGGCAGCCACAACCGAAGCTTTAGTTCCTAGCGCATCTTGCGATTCATAAGGGCTGCCTTCGAATAGGTAATCAACATATTTCTCGGGGAACGACTTATCATCGAGACGAGCCATACGAAACTCACCAAGAATCACTCCCTTTTCTTTTTCAACTTCCGAACTAGAGAGATCGAGGCCATCGCCAACGTCACGCATCCAAGTCAAGGCTTGCTCTAATTGGAGGTTATCTGGCAAATCTAATTCATACACCGTCTCTTCATAAGAGGTATAAGCATTTAAGTCCGCACCGAAACTAGAACCCGCATCTTCAAATAGACGAATAACATCGTTTTGAGAGAAGTTCTTGCTGCCATTGAATGCCATGTGCTCGACAAAGTGAGCATAGCCTTCTTGTTGAGGTGTTTCTTGAATGGAGCCCGCGTGCACAACTAAACGCACAGATACCGATGCTTCATGATCAGGATAAACATGGTAGGTAAAACCATTGTCCAGTTGAGCAGATGTCCAGGCAGGATCTGGTTGAATTAAAGTTTCATTGGTTTTTGATGTAGAACTGCAACCAACCAGGGCAAAGCATATTGCCGTCACTAAATAATATGTCTTCATAACAACCTCTTAATGTCATTCACTGACAATATACAGATTGAGCTAACGATTATTATTTAATATTGAACCGAGTGAGTATCTTTGTGATTTTGATCTACATTTTATAAATCACCATGCGATTTGCGAGATCGTTACATACTTTTAAACCACTTCTCTACATGCCTTTAAACAGAGCTTGTGAGGCACGGCTGATTGGCAGCTTCTCACCAGATACATACGCCGACATCTGGCCGGATAGTCCTTTTTTGACCTTATCAATGGCCGACACTTTCACCACCACTGAACGATGGATCTGCCAAAACTCATCCGGATTAAGTTGAGCGAGTAACTCTTTTAGAGATACACGAAGAATAAACTCCTCTAATAGCCCGCCGTGCCCTTTCTTGAATATCGATACGTACTTATCTTCTGCTTTGAAATACGCCACATCATCAACAGCGATCAAGTGAATGTCTTCCCTAACACTGGCTTTGAGCCACGTGAGATACTTTTTCTGCGACAGATAAGGAGGCTGCGTTTGCTGTGACGCCGATTGTGACAGTTGCTGAAGTTGACTCATGAGTGCTGCGATGTCGGGTTGTTCTGGCATGTGACCGGACTGTGTTTGATTACTTGATAAGCGCGCTTGAATCTTCTGACAGGTAGCAAGCAGTCGCTCTTCATTGATTGGCTTGAGTAGGTAATCTATCGCATTGTGCTCAAAAGCTTTAACCGCATACTCGTCGTAAGCCGTTATGAAGACCACTAGCGGTGGTGATGTAAGTTTGTTCAGTTGTTTGGCTAGCGAAATACCATCAAGCTCTGGCATGCGAATATCAAGAAAGGCGACATCAGGTTGTAGCTGCTGAATACTCTGCATAGCCTCTGTCCCATTTTTGGCCTTGCTGATAATCTCTAGCTCAGGCCAAACCTCAGCAAGACTCTTATCCAAGTGATGTCTTAACAGTGCTTCATCGTCTGCAATAATTGCCGTCACGCTGGGCTTTAGTCCTGAGTTGATCATTATTCTTCCTTTAAATTCACACTGTAAATCGTCTGTTTTCTTAACAGTACTTAGAGTTTCAGATCTGCATTCTCGGAGCTAGTTTCGCTGATGAGCGGCAACAAGATAGTCGACACCACGCCACCAGTCGCTTGCTCTGTGATCGTCAGGCTCGCCTTATCTCCGTATAGGGTAGCAATACGCTGACGAATATTACTCAATCCAACACCATGGCCAGTAGCAATAGACGGTGCTGTTAGCCCCACGCCACTGTCTGATACTTCAATTTTCATCTGATCATCTTGTTGAACAATTCGGATATTGACTTCACCACCAGCAGCCTTGGGCTCGATGCCGTGTGTTAATGCATTCTCAACCAAAGGTTGAATCAAGAAAGGTGGAATCACTTGCTGAACGCTGATGTCATTGGTTTCAATCGAGAACGTTAAGCGCTCACCCAAACGTATCTTCTGGATATTGAGATACGCGTCTAGCAAATCGACCTCTTGAGCTATGTTCGATTGCTCAGTACGACTGTTCTTGAGGGTCACACGTAACAAGTCAGTCAGTTTTTCAAGCATCAACTTAGCTTTGGCGCTGTCACTCTCAATCAATACATTGATGGTCGCAAGAGTGTTGAACAAAAAGTGCGGCTCAATTTGGCTTTGCAGCTGCTTTAACTGGCTAAGTACGACCACCTTTTCTTGATCAGCTTGGCGACGCTTAGCCACCTCTAATTCATTATCGGCACGTAGCTGCTGCTCTCTTGTGTAGAAATAGTAATAACAAACGGAACAGAAGATCACACCAAGCAGCATCACAGACTTAAGATCGGAAAGGTTAGAGCCGAAAAAGCCGTTCAACCAATAGTGTGCATTCAAGGTACCAATGGTCATTGCAATCACCATTGATACCCCTACATCAAATGCCTTTGATTTCCTTTTGAATAGTTCAACCAACACAAACGAAGAGCCAACTGCGCTGTAGCCAAAGCCGAAGCTGATGGCCAAGTTGAGCGTAAACCCGCCTCCCCAAATCGTATTGGTTGTAATTGCAATAAGAACGCAAAATAGCGTAGTGAACGCGAAGCTTTTAATCCATGAAAAGCGACTGTTTGAAGAAGTGTCCATTAAAATCGTCCTTTGATATTTAAAAGAATCATATGACTATCCGGTAAGTTGGCGTAAGCAGAATCACTTTTACCGCCTAGAAAGCGTGCAGCAAGTTCCAATTCCAACGATGAATCACCATTATCGAAAGCCTGATAATTAAGCCACTGCGTAGCAATAAAGCCACCGTCCTGTGGAGACAGCATGACATCAAATGTAGGCGTAATATCTTCAAGCCAGCCATGTGCCGAGTCCAAAGACCAGTGAAACATGAGATTGTGTTGAACCAAATTAGCGTGTTGATAACCTTGAGCATAAGAGCCCGCCAACGATGTTGTCATGGGATTAAGAGATAAAGATTCCGCATTCACTAAAGCACTTTGCCACTCAGAATCACTCCAAGCGTGGCTATCAAACCAGTATTCCAGTACCACATTGTGGCCCGTCTCGTTGGCCCATGTCAGTCCGACTAAGGCTTGGTAAGCCTCGCCCTGCTCTTGTAGATAAACCGGTTCAAGCAGTGAGTTGGGCTGGCTGTAACCCAAACTTTGTCGCTGATAAACCAACGAACCGTGAAACTCCCACGCGAGGTTTAATACCGACACCAAGCTTGCTCCAAACAAACCGTGGCGTACATCGTCGTAATAAGCGACCCATTGATATTCGTGATCGCCTACTAAATTGTAACGACGTAAGCCAACCCCTTGTTGCTGATTCTGCTTTTCGAATTGATTCACATCTTGGGAAGTCCATGATGAATCGCTGTAAAGCAGTGTCCATTCGCCCGTCATATCGAACAATGACGCTGAAGCCACACCTGCGCCCTCTTCTGCGACAATGCCCACTGGATTTTGTCGGTAAGGTTTGATGATGTCTAAAGGTCGGTAGCCATAACCAACGCCCCAATCTAAGCGAACCTTGCCGAGCGTGACATCGAGGTAGTGATCACCGAACGCTGAATTAGACAGTTCAACACCACCTTGCCAAAACAACTCGCGTACAATGAATTCCGATTCAAAGCTCGCGTCTTGGTCTTGAGGAGCATTAGTCAAAATGTCATTGGCTTTCACTGCAAAAAGGCCCAGCCAATTGCCATATCCAACTTCAAGATCCAGCAAGCCATTGAGTGACTGACGGTTGTCAGATTCGAAAGGGCTAAATGGCGATTCTCGCGATTCAACAGCTTCAGCACTCAGTTGCCAGTCCCACGCTAGGCTCAGATCGTCCGCTTGAGTCGTATTACTCATACAAGGCAGCACAAGGAAAGTAACGATTAAAGGCTTGATGTGGAATCGACGACTAGAAGCTTTCATGGCACCCACCTAAAGCCCAGACACACTATTACGTGATAAGTAAGCAGGGTTGTAGTATTTGTCCGCTAAAGCTTGTTCGCTTACCTCGCGGTACTCAATCACGGTTTTCTTACTTGGTTGAATCTTATCGAGCAAAGTCATCGAAACTACACTTGGCAAGCCATCTCGCACGCCTTCAGTAAACCAAGCTTGCTTGGCTAACTTACCTGAACGCAGATACAGATCCGCTTTAACAGGAAACGCTCGGTCTGCCGTTAACCACAAATCAATTGATTGATAGCTGGCACCCTTGGTTTTCGCCGTTAGCTTTAGATGATAAGTATCGAGTGTCTCGCCAGTCGACCTCTCAACCTGTTGCTCGGCAACCCACTTACCTTGGTAATCTTCGCTCCAAGTGAGCGTCGAAATGTCCCCTACCGAAGCTTCGCCAAGCAATTTTTGCATCGGGGTGATACGAATTGGACGGCGAGATTTCGGCATCAGTAACCAATAGTTGTCCTCTATCATCAGCATCTTTTGACCCGCCTCGACCGCCGACTTGAACACAACCAGCGACTCTCGGTTTGGTCTTGTGTAGACGTTGTATTCGCGGGTTTTGTCTAGTTGCTCGTCTTGATATAGCGTGACCAGAGACACCACTTTCGACGCCTGTTCGCTGTTCAAACGGTAGCTGTCTGCCTTAGCAATCATCTCGGTAACTTGCTGTGAATCGATAGCCCAGCTTGGTGCTGATACTAGAGCCAAGGCCAACGCAGAACCTAAAACAGTGAGTGAACGAGTAAATTTATACATAAACCAGCGCCTCCGTGATTGGCTTATTTACGCCTTTGCGAGCAGAGAAATAAGCAGCCAGCAAACAGATCGTCAGCACACCCAAAGTAGCGTAACCAACCAATTCCAATGAGAAATAAATATTGAGTGGGTAACCTTCGGTTCGCCCCGGAGGTGGTGGCATTTGCACATCAATCACCAGCAATAACACCGACACTAAACCACTCACTAATGCGCCTATCGCACTGCCAATCACCGCCAGTAAGCCCGCCTCTTTTAGAAAACCCGCCACGATTTCAGATGGGTAACTGCCGAGTGCCGATAAGGTGCCGATTTCACGAGTACGTTCCGTCACCGACATGGTCATGGTGTTGAACAGCGACACAAACACGACCAATGCCATCACTGCCCCCATGATGCCGAAGATACGATCGTAAAGGTCTTTAACCTTGGTGTAGAAAAAGGCGCGATCTTGCCATGGGGTGATCTCAATCTCTGAGCCTTGTTGATCAACTTGCTTATCCAAAGCCAATTGGATGCGTTGTTGAACCGTCGAAGTCTTATTGGTTTCAAAAAGAAATACCGACAAGGTGCTGACTTTATCTGACGCTAAAAGCTCTTGTGCGGTGGTGATGTGTACGTACAACTGACGTTTGTCCAACTCAGGCACACCAGTCGAATAGATACCCTGCACCTTAAAATCAAAGGCATTCAATGCACCATCACTGGTGGTAGCAAGCAGTGTGACCCAATCACCAACGGCCACTTTGAGATTGCGAGCAAGGTCAGTTCCGAGCATCACTTGTGGCTCTTGGCTGTCGTATCTTGGTGATTTCACATCAGATAGGGTTTGACCGCTGCGCACATCAAGGAAAGGTCCTTTCATGTCAAACTCGCGCTCATTAACACCTGTTCCCATAAAGATGGTCGACTTGCTTCCGTTAGACACCAAACCACTAAAGTAAACTCGTGGCTGCACACCACGTACGTCGCTATCGCCAATAATGCTCTTAGTGAGCGCTTTAACATTATCTAAACCATTACTCAGCGGCATATCTTCGTCTTGTTCAAAGTAACCTGGCGTGCTCAATGTAAGGTGACCAGTATCTCGCGCGGTTGATTCTCTCAAAGATTCGTAGGTGTAAAGTCCATAACCGCCCGCGCTAGTCAACGCAAACACGGCAATCGCGATGATCAACACCGAAAGCAGACTACGTCGGCCATTTCTCAATAGATTGAGCCACGCCAAACGCACCGAAGTTGGAATTAAAACGGATCTAAAGCCTTGCGTTAACTTGCCCATGAGATCGCCTCCATTGCTTCGACTTGTGATGACAGTTGTCCATCGATAAGTTCAATCACTCGGTCACAGCGCTGCGCCATCCTTGGGTCGTGCGTTGCGACGATAAATGTGGTACCCATCTCATGACCGAGCTCTTTCATAATGTCGATCACCAAGTTGGCTGTGTAGCTGTCTAAGCTGGCAGTCGGCTCATCGGCAATCACTAGGCTTGGGCTGTGGACCAATGCTCTGGCTATCGCGACACGTTGCTGCTGACCGCCTGAAAGGTTATCTGGGCGGTGATGGATGTACTCCCCTAGCCCAACACGCTCTAATATATCTTGGGCTCTGGTCTGCTGTTCTTGCTTCGTGCATTGGTTCAACATCAACGGGTAAGAGACGTTCTCAAGCGCAGTCATCACAGGAACCAGGTTGAAGCGCTGAAACACAAAACCCAACGACTGGCGGCGAAAACGCGCAGCAGCAATCTGCTCTGTTGGATACGCTTTGCCAGCAATATTTATCTCACCTCGATAGTCCATATCCAACAAACCAAGAATATTCAAAAGTGTACTTTTCCCCGATCCCGACGGGCCGCACAGTGCCACCATTTCACCACGTCTGATCTGCCCATCAACTCCCTTGAGTGCGTCTACACTTTGTCCACCCGTGAGATATGACTTGCCGATTTTTTTAAATTCAATCATCCCGTTTTCCTCTGATTACTAACCAACTATTCAGCTTCCATGCCCTTTATTTCGCTTTCGCAACTATTACTTGGCTTTCACTATTAGGGCCTTCGCAGTTATCGTTTCGATGTTGTCGGCATCAGCCATTTCCATGTGTTTTAACCAAGTTTGTGCTTGCGTTAAGTCTTCAGCACGAATCGAAGCGGTAATTGCGTAGCGATAAATCCATGAGGTTGCTGAGAAGTGCTGTTGTTGAAATTCATCTTCCGAGAGTAGCGAGAGAAACAGGTCGTAACCGCGATCAAAGTGGTTAAACATGTCAGGTAGAGAGGTGTAAGTCACCGCGGCCATGGCGCGAGTCAGGTAAGAATCTGGTAGCCCTTGAACACGAGGTTGCACATGAATGGGTTGGTCTTCGTCTTTAAGCTGCCCCAATGATTTATCTATGGTCGATAAGCCCTTTTCGACATACTTCATCTTATTCCAAGGTAAGAACGCATCACGCCCCATTAAGGTTTCTGTGCTGCCTAGATAAACCAAAGTCAGTGGTGTCGCGCCGTCTTGTTGCAGCGTGTCATTGAGGCGCTCATAAGCCACCTCGACCAGCTCTTCATTGCCTTGCGCGGCTTGGTTGTAAATATCCAGCACATCTGAACTTGGATTAGCTAGCGCCAGCGTAGGAGCGATTGAAGCTAACCCAATTAAAAGTGAACGACGAAACAGAGCAGTAAATGAGTTTGAAGTGTTTGAAGCAGTCATGATGTGTAATCCCTTTCAAATGTTGACGTTGAAAGGTTAACCACAAACTGTCACGCCGTTTTATCAATGCGACGAATGGTAATAATGAGGAGTGAATGGTTGAGTGAAGGCGTGAGTGGGGAAGTTAGAGGTAGGAGTAATTACCCTTTTCTGCAAAGAAAGATTCAAGTTTAGTCACCATCATGCTGCACTGTTTGTTAACTGGCCATTTCAATTAACCCAAATAATTTAGCCCTTTATAAAGCTAGTTAGAACAATTTAAGAGACTTTAGTACATACTTTAACCAGCCAAATGATAACCCACAAGAATGATAGATAACCTCGACTTATTTATTGTGGTATTAGCTTGATTTCATAACCAATACTGATGTAGGGTACGAACCGAAAATGAGTCATTATAAGTTATTGATTTAAATAAACAAAAAACCGGAAGGTTATTTAATCAATGCTTTAATAGCGACAATTCATGTACGTCGGTCGTTCTGACCAATGGCTAGTTTTATAACAATTCAATGAGAACAAAATGAATTTAATTAACAAATCAGTTATCGCAGCTATCACCAGTGCATTAGTAATGACATCAACTCAGTCAATGGCTAGCAGCGGCTGTTACTTTGGAGAAACCGATGGCTCTCAGTGGTTAGAAAGTGTCATCGAGCCAAATAAACCACTCCTTATTAACTACAACACCAGTGCATGGAATGAAATCGAAAAGTTTGATTTTGACTTCGGCTACGACAAGATTGAAAATCCACGAGGCTTTTCAGTTGAGGTTCTGTTGGCTAACCACACTACAGAAGCAATGTCGATTTCAGGTATCCTTGAGGGAGAGAGTGGAGCAAGCGGCGGTTCGAATAACGCTGGTAGAATTGAACTTCACATGAATCTAAACAGTGACCGTTATTTTTCACGTTTAGTTGACGGAAAGCTGAATCTTGGCTTAGGTCGCACAGGTTCAAATGAAACCATCGAAGTAATCAAAGTAACAGCAAGATTCTGCGGTTTACCTGTTCAAGAAGGTGTCGCTGTTAGCGCGTCTGATCACAATATTCTTGTAGGCAACGCTCAGCCTCTATCACATTTTATTGATGCGGATACGACGTATCGAGTTTCGGCGACGGGAAGCGCAACCGATGAAAACGGAAATGCTATCACCGCAGTATCGATCAACTACATTGATTCTCGAAATTCTGAAAATTCGACGCTTCAAGTGAATACAGGTGAAGAGTTCTACCTTCATTCAAATGGTAAGGTATCTCTGTATTACGCAACAGAATCAAGTCAAAACACCGGTGGCCACACTGTCAAATTTGAGCGTGTTAACCTAGATTAGTCTCTAGCTAAAACCTGATTAAGAGCACTATGTGTACCGAACGACTCGGGTATACATAACCATCGATAGGCTTGTCTGGATTTATACAAGCCATACAAAAATAGCCGCTAATCAGCGGCTATTTTTCGTTATCCAAGTGACACTCTAACTAAGCACTCGTTAGCCTTAATAAAGTAATGACAATGCTTTTTCGAGCGCAACATCTCGGCCTTGCTGACGATCTTCTAACACAAAGTTTCTAACCACGTGATCTGGCTGTACCCCTGTGACTTCATGGTTTTCAAGGTCGCGATTCTTATAATATAAATTACTTAATGAATACTCCCAGCCATTAGGCAGCATTCTGCCAAACGCATCTGAGGTGGCGCCTGATGTCGATTCACCAACGATGGTCACGTGAGGGAGCGTCTTCATCGCCGATGCGAATGTCTCTGCTGCACTAACCGTTCCAAAAGAGCTCAAAAGTACAATCGGTTTTGTATATGAAATACCATCGCTCGGAGTCATCGTGACATCGACATCATGACTGAATTCACCTTTGAAGTAAGAGCTAACATGCCAAGCTAACTGCTGCTCTTCAATCAAATGCTGCAATAACCATAGACCTTGCATATCAAGCCCACCCTCATTTTCACGGATATCGATAATCAACGACTGGGTATCATTAAGCTGCGTTAAAATTTTAGTCACTAATTCTTCAAACTGACGATGAGCTTTATCTGTGTTTCGTTTAGGAGTCTCTGTTATTAAACCTTCATCGATATAGCTCATGAAGTCGCCAATTCTTAAGTATCCAGTCGGTATGCCCTTATTATCAATGATGCCCCAGTTAAGACGATGTTCCTTGCTCTCACGAGAAGCTCGTTTTTTAAAACCTTCCTGTTCATGTTCAAACAAATACTTCATGATATTGAGCGTAATTTTATCCTTCTGACTGGTTATGTAGCTTTCTTTTTCTGATTCAGGAATATTTAACTGGTCAGCTTCCAACTCCAATTGTTGTTCCAAGGTGGCTTTATTGCTATACCATATCTGCAACTCTTTTGAAGGGATAGAAATAGAACTATGATCATCCTTTAAGTGACGCAGTATTTCATCGAATACATTAATTAACTGTTCGTCGTCTGCACCGTATAAGTCATCATAATATTTATCATAAACCTCATCCCAGTCAATGTTACGTTCATCAAAAAAGGCATAGTGGTTGTTCATATCTTGCCAATATATATCGAACATCGATTGAGCATCAAAATCAAAGTAACCATCGCGAACCATAGAGTGGCCAAGACCTTCAGTACATACATCATTGATATTGCTAACTAAAGTATAAGTAAAAGGTCTAGGTCGAAGAATATTAAGAATCAATTGATTATCTTGACGAATGGAATGCTGTTTTATCGCTTCATAACTCAACTCTGTGCCATAACTCAGAGAGTTAGACACTTCATAACAAGTGCTATTAACCACTTGTATTGTTCTTGTAGTCTCATTTTCGATAACTTTAATTTCGCCGTCTCGTTGGCTAAACCAAACCCCATTAATATCATGGGTCTGGTCTTTTTTAACTTGTTCGCTATGACATGCGAATGAGCCTTGAATTAAAGCAAGTGTCATCACATATTTAAGAGGTTTCATTTTATTACTCCACTATACTGAAGTTAAAAATGATAAATTAATTTAATGATAATCAGTGTAGGTATATGTATATTTTATGTAACTAAGCCTATTACATCATTAATTAGAATGAAATAAATTAACATTATCAAATTTAAAGAAACCTAATTTAAATCTGACTAATTTAGAGGGTTTAGAAT
>NZ_VTXF01000047.1:0-32095 GCF_013114585.1 Vibrio sp. 99K-1 | reverse complement strand
GGAGATGTGTATAAGAGACAGTAATAAAAGTTATTATTATATCCATTATGCTGTTTTTGTCATCGAGAGCTATTGTCGATCTCTATCATAGCTTATATGATGAATATTGGAAGTATTATGTTTTAAGAAATATTATATTAGCTGTTTTTGTAAATGTAGCCTTTTCAATCTTAATCATTTACAGTAAAGATTTTGGTGTGGAATTTTATAATATATTTGGTCTTTCAGAAACAGCTAGAGTATATTTTGAGTTGGGAAGGCGAATTAGTGGCATGTTTGAGAGTGGTTTTTCAATATTGTCTGTTTTCTATGGGTTTTCAGTATTTATTACCTTTATATTCATGTCTAATTATAACTTTAGCAATAGAAATGTAATATATCTATACTTATTTGCCGCACTTTCTTCGCTAGCGGCTGTGTATTCTGGAAGGACCGGGATGATATTGATCTCTTCTATCTGCCTTTTGTCCCTGATCTTACCTTCTTATTTTTTAAGAATAAAAAAATCGATCCTTTATCGCGTTTTCTTTATGGTATTAATATTTTTGGTACTTACTTTTTTTATTTACACTGAAGAAGTTATGTATTTTTATATGTGGGCATTTTCTTTATTCTTTGAAAACTCAAATCAAATTTCAGGTGATACTGTTAACTATATTATAAATAACATGCTGATCATTCCAAATGATGTGATTTTTGGTGATGGGAATTTTGGTAGAAGCAATAATATGCCCTATATAGATAGTGATCTTGGATTGATACTTCTAACGAATTTCGGCGGGTTAATTTATTCTATTTTGTTCATTGGTAGTTTTTTTGTAATATCATTTTTCCTATCAATCTGTACAAAAAGTTCAGTTTTCAAACCTTTCGTTGCTGTATGTTTCTTTATGTTACCATTTTTAAACCTAAAAGACGTCTATATTTTAGGATCTTCGGGAGTTACACAGCTAATTTATTTGGTTCTGTCTGCTCATTTTTTAAGCTGTGTAGTGAAAAAGAAAGAAGCTAAATATTAGTTATGCGTACTTTAATTTTTATTATTAATTATTGTAAGTAGCTAAAATAACACTTTTAGGAATGTTACTATGAATAAAAAGTTGGTGTTTTTTACTGTTGTTTATAATCCAGATGACAACGTATATGTAAATATATCGAATGCTATCGATAAAGGTTTTGATGTTTTCGTTTATTTGAACCATGCCAGTGAAGATGATATAATTCGGCTAAAAAAAATGGGTATCAATATACTCGGGGACAATATTAACGCAGGGCTTGGTGTTGCATTTAATGATCTAGAAACTATGCTACTTAAAAATGGAGGTGGTGATTTTCTTTACTTTGATCAAGATACTATTGTTGGTAGAGAAACGTTGAGCAACATACTTACAAGGTATAGAGGTGATCTGAAAGATAATGATGGCTACTCAATATTTTATACTAGCGAAAATGTTGAAAAGTTTAAATCTGGTTTTTTCCCGAGTAGCGGTTGTCTATTTAGAATCAATGAAGAATCACTAATGCATAATCGAAGTTATCATGTTGAATGTGTAGATTATGAATATTGCTGCCAAACTATTATTGATGGTGGAAGCATAAAACCTATAAGTATTAAAGGGATTGACCACGAGTCTCTACAAGACAGTACAGAGAAGAGCTTTCTGGGTAAAAGAGTTATATTTAGGGTTTACCCAAGTAGCAGAGTAAAAGATTTTAACTATTCCCATGTAAGGCTAATTGTTTTTTCGATACTAAACCTTAGGTTTAAATTAGCCTTTTTTCTTATAAAGTCGTTGTTTGCATTTAACGCAGGTAATATAAAGAATAGAATTTTGGATTTTATATCATGTTAGTTTCAATTGTAATTTTGTCATATAATCGACCTCAACAAGTCAGGAGAATTCTTGAAAACTTTGTCGATGTCAAAAGCGACGAATTCTGTATAATTATTAAGGATGACGTCTCCCCCTTAATTGGTGAAATAAAAGATATTTGTTCTGAGTTTCAAGATGTTTTATCGGTGCCTCTCAGTCTTCATCAGAATGAAAAAAATATGGGTTATGATTCTAACCTTATGGACTCATTCTATATTACGAACTCTCAATATGTTTACTTGTTGAGTGATGATGACTTTATTGTAGGGAATGAGTTTTTAGATGTTATATCTGAGTTGAAAAAAAGTCGCAAACCTTTTTATATTAGTTCATATATCGAATCAGGTGAGATGAAAAGAGTTGTTGACTCGAACTTTAATATTTTAGAACTCTCTACTTCTCAACTTATTTATAACTCAATACTCTTCTCTGGTTTGATTTTTGATAGGGAAAAAGTCTGTTCATTGAAATTAGACAAGGTATTTTTGTCTTCATGTATTTATACGCAAGTTTACTTAACCGTAGCTCTCAACTATGAATTTTCAGATTATAAGTATATAAATAGTGGAGCTTTGGTTTTAGGGGGGGACGGTGAGAATTACTTTGGAAAGAATGAAGCAGCTAAAAATAAGTCTGCCCTCCAAGATAGAGCATCTATTTTATCCAACTTAAGGTACCAAGTCTTTCTGAGAAAAGTAATTCTTAATCTTTCATCAATATATTCCGAAGATATACTAGAGTCCTTCAATAAGGAATATAATAGAAGGTTGATTAGCTATGCTCTAAGGTGCAAAAGTAATGGCGGAGTAGCGTACAAAGAATTCAGATATTTGTTAAAAGAATTGGGGATCCCTTATAAATTATCCACAGGTTTATCTTTGTCTGTGGTGAGTTTGTTACCGCAAGGCTTTTGTGATTATTTTTATAAACAAGGTATCAGGTTTCTCAAAAAGTCAGGTTGATTTGATTCGAGATAAGGAAGAGTATGTTAAACATTTTTAGCAAAAAAATATTATTGATTACTGGTGGGACTGGCTCTTTTGGAAACGCAGTTCTTGACCGTTTTCTAAAAACGGACATCGGTGAAATCCGAATTTTTTCGCGCGACGAGAAAAAACAAGATGATATGCGGAAGAAGTACAATTCGCCTAAACTAAAGTTTTATATTGGCGATGTGCGAGATTATAACTCTATTTTGTCTGCAACTCGCGGTGTTGACTTTGTTTATCATGCAGCAGCTCTTAAGCAAGTCCCCTCTTGTGAATTCCATCCGATGGAGGCTGTTAAGACCAATGTGTTAGGAACAGAGAATGTTCTAGAAGCTTGTATTGCAAACGAAGTTGCGAGAGTTGTCTGTTTAAGCACTGATAAAGCCGTCTATCCAATTAATGCTATGGGTATTTCAAAAGCGATGATGGAAAAAGTCATTGTTGCTAAATCCCGTAATGTTGATCCTAACAAGACTGTTATATCAGCTACACGTTACGGTAATGTTATGGCATCTCGTGGTTCCGTTATCCCACTGTTTTTGCGCCAAATCATTAATGGCGATGCAATAACAATTACAGACCCTAACATGACACGCTTTATGATGACTCTTAACGATGCTGTGGATCTTGTATTGCATGCATTTACACACGGTGTTAATGGTGACATTTTCGTGCAAAAAGCTCCCGCTGCAACTATTGATGTTTTAGTACAGGCTTTGAAAACCATTACGTCCAAACCTGAACATGAAGTCAATGTGATAGGCACTCGTCATGGTGAAAAACTGTATGAGGCATTATGTAGCCGTGAAGAGATGTTTGTTGCTGAAGATCAAGGTGGTTACTACCGAATTCCTTCAGACAACAGAGATTTAAATTATTCACAGTATGTTGAAGAAGGTGAGCAAGATTTAAGTGTTATTGAAGATTATAACTCTCACAATACCGATCGCTTAGATGTAGCTGGTATGGTTAAGCTACTTCATAAGTTGGATTTTATTGTTGATATCGAAGCTGGCAGTCTTAACGTGCCAGAGGGTGTGTAATGAGAATTTTAGTTACAGGCGCAAATGGCTTTATTGGCAAAAACCTTTGTTTTCAACTAGCAGAGCAAGGTTTTACAGATATCGTTAAAATTGACCGAGCCCATTCACTTCAAGAGCTAGATAATGCGTTAGAGACAGCAGATTTTATTTATCATTTGGCTGGTGTTAATCGGCCAAAAAATGACGATGAATTCAAACAAGGTAATGCTGATCTAACTTCGCATATTGTAACTAAGCTAAACGAACTAAATAAAGCTACACCCATTCTTCTAACTTCTTCGATACAAGCAGAACAATCGAACCCATATGGTGTCAGTAAAGCTCAGGCAGAAGACGTTGTAAATGAATACGGCTTACAGTCTCAAGCAAAAGTTTATATCTATCGTTTGCCAAATGTCTTTGGTAAGTGGTGCCGACCAAACTACAACTCAATGGTTGCTACTTTCTGTCATAATGTAGCAAACGGTCTACCGTTGACGATCAATGACCCTGCCGCAAAAGTTAATTTAGTTTACATCGATACAGTTTGTGAACATTTTATTAATCATCTAAATCATGACGAGGAACCTGGAGAGCAACAAATTGAGCCAATTTATCCAACAACGGTTGGTGAGGTTGCTAACGCGCTTGAGTCATTTAAAAAGAGCAAGTCATCTTTGATAACTGAAAACGTAGGGTCTGGCTTCTTACGAGCACTTTATTCTACCTACATTAGTTACTATTCCCCAGAACAGTTCTCATATACAGTCCCAGCTTATACAGATCCTCGTGGTTCTTTTTGTGAACTTTTAAAAACTAAGGATGCAGGGCAGTTTTCTTTCTTTACTGCTCATCCGGGTATTACGCGTGGCGGGCATTATCATCATTCAAAAAATGAGAAATTCTTGGTTATTAAGGGGCAAGCAAGATTTCGGTTTGAACATATCTCAACTGGTGAATGCTACGAGTTAGATGTTACGGGTGATGATTACCGAGTGGTCGAAACTGTCCCTGGTTGGACTCATGATGTGACTAATATTGGTGACTCTGAACTTATTGTAATGCTATGGGCTAACGAAATCTTTGACCGCGAAAAACCAGACACTTTTTCAAAGCCGCTGTAGGAATAAAAAATGAAAAAACTAAAAGTAATGTCAGTGGTCGGTACTAGACCTGAAATCATTCGATTATCTAGAGTGTTGGCTAAATTAGATGAGCACTGTGACCATGTTCTTGTTCATACAGGTCAAAACTACGACTTCGAGCTTAACGAAGTCTTTTTTAGTGATTTAGGTGTACGTAAACCGGATTATTTTTTAAGTGCTGCTGGTAAAAATGCAGCAGAGACCATTGGGCAAGTGATCATCAAGGTGGATCAAGCATTAGAAGAGATCCAGCCTGACGCAATGTTAGTTTTGGGTGACACTAATTCTTGCTTGTCTGCCATACCCGCAAAACGTCGAAAAGTACCCATTTTTCATATGGAAGCAGGCAATCGCTGTTTTGATCAACGTGTACCAGAAGAAACTAACCGCCGTATTGTTGATCACACCGCCGATATAAACCTAACTTATAGCTCGATTGCGCGAGATTACTTACTTGCGGAAGGTCTACCTGCTGATCGAGTGATAAAAACAGGCAGTCCAATGTTTGAGGTGCTAAGTCAGTATATGCCTCAAATTGATGGCTCAGATGTGCTAGCCCGATTAAAACTTGAAAAAGGGCAGTTTTTTGTGGTGAGTGCTCATCGTGAAGAAAATGTAGACTCTCCAAAACAATTAGCGAAGCTTGCCGAGACACTAAACACTGTTGCAGAGTATTATAATTTACCAGTAATAGTCTCAACACATCCTAGAACTCGTAACCGAATTGAAGCTCAAGGTATTGAGTTTCATCAGAACATTAAATTACTCAAACCTTTGGGTTTTCATGACTATAATCATCTTCAGAAAAATGCCAAAGTGGTTCTCTCTGACAGCGGAACAATTAATGAAGAGTCTTCGATCATGAATTTCCCTGCATTAAATTTGCGCGAAGCACATGAACGCCCAGAGGGGATGGAAGAGGCTTCGGTTATGATGGTTGGTTTAGATGTAGAGCGTGTAATGCAAGCGCTGCAGGTATTAGAAACTCAGCCAAGTGGTCATGAGCGATTATTACGCCCAGTATACGATTACAGCATGCCTAATGTATCTGATAAAATGGTCAGAATCATTCACTCCTATACAGATTACGTTAAACGCGTTGTTTGGAAAGAGTATTAAATGAATTAGCTCGTGGGTTTAGCTCACGAGTTATAAGATAGAGCCATATATGAAAATTCTTTTGTTAACTCAATGGTTTGAGCCTGAACCAACTTTTAAGGGGCTCCTTTTTGCACAAGCGTTGCGTGATGAAGGACATGAGGTTGAAGTTCTGACTGGTTTTCCAAACTACCCAGGTGGGAAATTATACGACGGTTACAAAATTAACATTTACCAAAAAGAGATTATGGATGGTATCACGGTTCATAGGGCACCTTTATATCCAAGCCATGATGGCTCAGCCTCTAAACGAGTCTTAAACTATGTATCTTTTGCGGTTTGTAGTTTCCTTGTTGGGATGTTGAAAACTCGAAATGTTGATGTGATTTATTGTTACCATCCCCCTCTAACAACATCTTTGTCTGCTTGTTTGTTGGGACTGTTTAAGCGAGTTCCGTTCGTGGTAGATGTGCAAGATTTGTGGCCTGATACGTTGTCTGCAACTGGAATGATAAATAACAAAAGACTCCTTAATGTCGTAGGTAAAACTTGTGACCTTATATATAAGAGAGCATCAAAAATTGTTGTTCTATCTCCAGGTTTTAAAAATAGAATAATATCTCGCGGTGTGTCGGAGAAAAAAATTGAAGTGATTTATAATTGGTGTAATGAGCCAGCTCTAAATAACTTGGAATATACAGACTTAAAAATGCCAGAAAATGGAAATTTAAATCTATTATTTGCCGGTAATCTTGGCTTTGCCCAAGGGTTACCTTCAATTATTCAGGCCGCAGAGATTTTGAATAAAGATAATGTTGGAGTTAATATTGTTTTTCTTGGTGATGGGGTCGCTAAACAGGCTGCAATAGAAAAGAGTAAAGAGCTTGGATTAAGCAACGTATATTTTTTACCAAGAGTTCCAATGCAGCAAGTAGGATCATTACTTTCTTGTGCTGATATTCTACTCGTCCATTTAAACAAAAACGAACTATTCGAAATTACAGTTCCTTCAAGGACTCAAGCAAACATGGCAATGGGTAAACCAATCATAATGGGAGTTTCCGGTGACGCCTCTGATTTGATAACTAAAGCAGGAGCTGGTGTAACGTGCCAACCAGACAACCCTGAGTCACTAGCTGAGGCGATAGCGTATGTATGCGACTTATCAGATAGTGAGCGACTGAGTCTGGGGAATGCAGGAAAGAATTATTATGAGCAGAACTTGTCACTAAAACAGGGAGTAGCAAAGTTTATTTCAGTTTTTGAGGAGGTTCGATGAAAAGGTTGTTTGACTTCTGTGTATCGCTTTCTGCACTAATTCTCTTGTTTCCTATAATTGCTTTTGTCGCATGGAAGATTAGGAGAAACCTTGGTTCTCCCGTTCTTTTTAGACAAACTCGTCCAGGGTTGCACGGGACTCCATTTGAAATGGTTAAATTTCGTTCTATGAAGGATGCCGTTGATTCCAAGGGAAGGCTTTTACCCGACAGTGAGCGTTTAACTTCATTTGGCAAAAAGCTTAGGTCTTCAAGTTTGGATGAATTACCGGGTTTATGGAATGTGCTTAAGGGCGATATGAGCTTAGTGGGTCCAAGACCTCTTTTGATGAAGTATTTACCATTGTATAATGCGCGCCAAGCAACACGGCATAATGTGCGCCCGGGCATCACTGGGTGGGCTCAAGTCAATGGCCGTAATGCGATAAGCTGGGAACAGAAATTCGAGTATGATGTTTGGTATGTATCAAATCAATCTCTTCTTCTGGACCTGAGAATACTATTTTTGACGGTCAAGAAGGTATTTATTAAAGAGGGAATTTCAGCTGATGGTGAGGCAACGATGACTGAATTTAAAGGGAGTGATCGTGAATAAAACCTTCTATATTTTGGGGGCAGGGGGATTTGCAAGAGAAGTCTACTCATACCTTAGGGAAAATCGATTTAAAATTGATGGTTTTTCCTGTGCTGGCTTTTTAGACGATAACCCTCAAGCATTAGATGATTTTTTTCTTGAGCATAGCATTGTAAATGGTTTATTTACAAAAGAGCTACCAAAATGTTCTAAGTTAGTGATGGCAATTGCCAATCCTAGCTTGAAGGAGAAGCTCTATAAGTTTTATAAGAATCTTGGGCATGAGTTTATTACCTATGTACATGATTCAGCATTTGTTGGTGAATCTGTTGTGCTTGGGGAAGGAACTATAGTATCACCTCAAAGTGTAATAACGGCTAACGTTAGCATTGGTAACTGTAATACAATCAATGTTTTATCGACGATTGGACATGATGCAAAAATCGGTGATTTCTGCACTTTGAGCGGTCATTGTGATATCACTGGATTTGTTGAACTTGGTTCTAAGGTCTTTGTGGGATCTAGTGCAGCCGTAATACCTAAGGTAAAAGTTGGAAATGACGCTGTGATAGGTGCAGGCAGCGTAGTTATATCGAAAGTAAAACCTGGATTGACAGTGTTTGGTAATCCAGCAAAGAAAATTAAATAGGAGTTTAAATATGAGTAATGTAAATCAATTGTTGGAAATCGTCGCAGAAATTCTAGAGGTTGATGATGTTAGTTTAGAAACACCGCTAAATGAAGATAATTGGGATTCTTTAGCTGTTGTTACATTTATTTCTGAAGCTGATAATGAGTTTGATAAGGTTGTATCACCATCAGAAGTTAACAAGGTAACAAAAGTTGCTGATTTGTTAGAGCTAATTAAGTAACTAGAGAGGTTTCTAGATGTTAACAATAAACAATGTCGGCATCTCTGCGGTTGCAACGTCAGTACCAGAGAAAGTCGTTAGTAATTATGAACTAGCAACTAAGTACGGCAGTGAGGAAATTAATAAACTGATCTCAAGTGTTGGTGTTCATGAACGGAGAGTATCTGGAGATGCAATCACAAGCGCTGATTTATGTTTGGACGCAGCTAGAAACCTTATTCAAAGTAAAGAGATAGACGTCTCTGATATCCAAGCTGTTATTTTTGTTTCACAGACCCCAGAATATCAACTACCAGCGACTGCTTGTATTTTGCAAAATAAATTACAGCTACCAAGCACAGCTTTAGCATTTGATATTAATATGGGTTGTTCGGGATATGTGTACGGCTTGCAAGTAGCAGCTAGTTTAGTCAATAGTGGATTGAAGCATGTACTGTTACTTGTTGGCGACACAATCAGCAAGATCGTCAAGCCAGGAGATAGGAGCACAGAGCTTCTCTTTGGTGATGCGGGCACTGCTACGTTGGTTTCAGGCTTAGAGACATCAAAAATGTCATTTAGTCTTGGCACTGATGGTTCTGGTTATCAACACATTATCGCAAAAGAGCCTATTTTAAGTAATAGCTTTAAGGGAAGGGCTGATAATTATTCATTTTTGGAAATGAATGGTGGGGAGGTTTTTTCTTTCACACTAAAAACTGTACCAAAGCTTATTCGTAGTTTCTTGAGTGAACTTTCTCTTGTCCCTGAGATGATAGATAACTGCTTCTATCATCAAGCGAATCACTTTATGATTAAGCACTTATCTAAGAAGTCAAAATTTTCAGAAAACCAAGTTCCCATATCTATTGATAAGTATGGCAATACCAGTGGTGCCTCTATTCCTGTAACTATCTGTGCGGTACCTAGGGAGTCATATACAAGCACCTTGTTTGTTGGATTTGGTGTTGGGTTGTCATGGGGTGCTGTATATTGCGATCTTTCTAATACATTAATACTACCAGTAAGTGAGTTTTCTAGTGGCGAATAATATTTTAGAGAATAAAAAAGTGCTGATTACAGGAGGCTCTTCCGGTATCGGTAGAGCTATTGCCCAAGTTTTTAGTCAACAAGGTGCTCAAGTTATAATCGTGGGGCGAAATACTCACCGCCTTGAGCAAACATTAGCGTCGCTCGAAAATGGGGAGCATTTAGCGCTACAATGTGATTTGGCCTCCCCATCTTCAATAGAAAGTTTATTTAAAGATCTATGTAATAATATTGGTGAGTTAGACGCAGTAATACATTGCGCGGGTATTCAGAAAACGTTGCCATTACAAGCTTTAAAAGAAACTGATTTCGAACAGGTTTTCAACACCAATGTTAAATCTGCCCAGTTTTTAGCTAAATCCTATCGAAAGAAAGGAAGATATAATGCGTTTGGTAGCTCATTAGTTTTCTTAAGTTCTGTCGCAGGAACATGTGGTGAGCCAGCGATCTCAACATATTCAGCCTCAAAGGCAGCTTTATTAGGTCTGAGTAAGTCCTTGGCATCAGAGTTAGCAAGAAACAGAATTAGGGTTAACTGTATTGCTCCGGGGCATGTTGAGACTGAAATGGCAATTGAGTTTTCTAAAACTCTAACGGCAGAACAGAATCAAAGAATACACGACAAGCATCCTCTCGGCTTAGGCCAGCCAGAAGATGTCGCTAATGCTGCGTTATATTTAGCTAGTGGTTTATCTCGATGGGTAACGGGCACGACATTATATGTTGATGGAGGTTACAGTGCACAATAAGGCAGCTATTCTCGGGGTTTCATCTTATCTACCTACTAATCGTTTGACGAATGAACAATTAGCTATCGAATATCCAGATTGGAGCGTAGATAAAATATTTGAAAAGACAGGTATTAAATCCCGCCCAATTGCTAGTAAAGAAGACTCTTGTTCATCTATGGCAATAGAAGCCTCAAAGCGTTTATTTGAAAAGCTAAATGTAGAGCCTAGTTGTATCGACTATGTTTTGCTGTGCACGCAAAGTCCGGATTTCAAATTACCTACAACAGCATGCATTGTTCAGAACAAATTAGGTATCCCAACAACCGCCGGTGCTTTGGACTTTAACTTAGGCTGTTCTGGTTATGTCTATGGCTTAAGCCTTGCCAAAGGTCTTATTGAGTCGGGACAATCTAAAAATGTACTCCTTATTACATCAGAGTTGTATTCGCGCTATATCAATGACCAAGATAAAAGTGTACGCACATTATTTGGAGATGCGGCTACGGCTACTTTAATTGGAGTTACTGAGTCAAATGATGAGTATATTGGTGGGATTGTACTTGGTAGTGATGGTGCTGGGGATAAAAACTTAATTGTTCCTCATGGTGGTTCACTAAACCCTATCGTGGAGTCATCTAATTTCGCGACTGTTGATAGTAGTGGGAACTGTAGAAGTTTAGCTGACTTGTATATGAATGGTGCAGAAATATTAACGTTTACTTTAAAGGCTGTACCAAAGTTAGTTGCCAGTGTTTTGAGTAAGTCTAATTTAGAGGTTTCTGATGTAGATAAGGTTGTCTTTCATCAAGCAAATAAGTTTATGTTAGATAAGTTACGCAAGAAAACCCAATTTACAGAACAGCAGTTTTTAGTTTCTTATGAACACTATGGCAATACTGTATCTTCAACTATCCCATTAGGACTCGAGCTCGCACAAAGCGAAGGTAGACTAAAATCAGGTGATAATGTCCTGTTGTGCGGTTTTGGTGTTGGTTACTCTTGGGCTGGTGCAATGATAAAGTGGTCAGATAATGCTTAATATTCCATTCTCTCCTTGGCCTAGCTTCACGAATGAAGAAGCAGAGGCTGTAAAAAATGTTTTATTATCAAATAAGGTAAACTATTGGACTGGCAATGAGTGCCGCGAATTTGAAAAAGAGTTTGCAGCGTGGGTCGGTTGTGATTACGCAGTGTCGTTGGCCAACGGCACACTAGCGTTAGATATTGCATTAAAGGCTTTAGGTGTGGCAACTGGGGATGAGGTGATTACTACACCTCGTACGTTTTTAGCCTCTGCATCGTCGATAGTAACAGCGGGTGCGACCCCAATATTTGCGGATGTAGATATAAACAGCCAAGCAATAACTGCAGAATCTATTGAAGCTGTGCTTACAGAGAAAACCAAGGCCGTGATTGTCGTGCATCTTGCTGGTATGCCCGCTGAAATGGACGCTATAATGGCCTTATCTGCTAAACACGGTTTTTACGTCATTGAGGATTGCGCCCAGGCTCATGGTGCAAAATATAAAGGGCGTAGTGTGGGAAGTATTGGTCACATCGGTGCGTGGTCATTCTGCCAAGATAAGATTATGACCACAGGAGGGGAAGGCGGTATGGTTACGACTAACAATGAAAATTTGTGGTCGTTTATGTGGTCTTATAAAGACCATGGTAAAAATTATGATTCGATATACAACAAAGAACACCCGCCCGGCTTTCGTTGGTTGCATGATAGTTTCGGAACCAATTGGCGGATGACAGAGATGCAAGCTGTCATTGGACGAATTCAGCTGACTCATATGGCGGATTGGACGAAAAAGCGTCAATCTAATGGCAGGGCTATTGATGCCGCAGTGTCAGACTTGAATGTTGTTCGTCGTGTTATTGTACCTGAATATAGTGAACACGCTGAATATAAGCACTATTTGTTTATTAGACCTGAATATCTGGCTGAAAACTGGACTCGTGATAAGATTGTCGACGCGATTAATGCAGAAGGTGTACCTGCATTTCAAGGAAGCTGCTCTGAGGTGTATTTAGAAAAAGCATTTGATAATACAACATGGCGCCCGACAAACCGATTGAGTTCTGCAAGTGAACTCGGGGAGACGAGTTTAATGTTTCTGGTACACCCGAGTTTAACTCAACTAGAAGTTAATGAAACTTGCCGTGTGATACGTAAAGTTCTTTTAGAAGCCCAAAGCTAAATTATGCACAGGACTTTTGACTCAAACTAAGATTTATTATTAAAACGTCAGTACAATACTGACGTTTTGTTTTTATAAGTGAATTATATGGCTAGGCTTAATTTTATTTGGAATCTTTCTCGTTTCAATAAGCGACTGATAAGTGTTTTTATTGACGCGCTGTTTGTAATAACTTCGTTCTATGCTGCATATTGGACTCGTATTGGCCATATTAAACCTTTAAACGATGAACTCAATCAGTACGTGTTGATTGGTACATTGCTAGTTACATTGCTGGCGTTTAGTAAATTGGGATTGTATCGTGCTGTTCTACGCTATCTTACTTTTCATGCGTTGGCTGTCGTTAGTATCGGTACCTTGATTTCTGCTACAACGGTGGCGTTTCTCGCATTTTATTTAGATGCGTCAGTCCCTCGCTCTGTTCCGATCATCTATGGGACTTTTCTGTGTTTACTTTGTGGTGGCTCGCGCTTAATTGTACGAGTACTAGTCGCACAAGCTAATAGTAAAGGCCGTAAAAAAGTATTGATTTACGGTGCTGGTTCAGCAGGGCGTCAACTGGCACTGGCATTAAGAACGTCTGAAAGTCATAAGGTTGTAGGTTTCATTGATGAAGACAAAACATTAGAGAACACTGTTCTTATGGGGCTGCGTGTTTTCGATATTAGTGATTCAGAGACTGTGCTTAATAAATATAGCGTAGAGCAGATATTACTAGCCGTGCCTAGTGCCTCCCGTTCGAGGCGTAAGCAGATTTTAGACTCGTTATTTGATTTACCAGCTGAGGTTCTCACTGTTCCTGATATGAAGGATATTGTTGAAGGTAAAGCGAGTATTGATGAACTAAAAGATGTGCCCATTGAGGACTTACTCGGACGAGACCCTGTAGATCCTCAGCAATCGCTGATGGAAGCCAACATTAAAGGGAAAGTTGTCATGGTGACTGGAGCTGGAGGGTCTATTGGCTCTGAGCTTTGTCGTCAGATAATTAAACAAAAACCAACGACGTTATTACTGTTTGAGCTATCAGAATTTGGTCTTTACCAAATTGATCGTGAGTTATCGACCTTGGTACAGGTAAATGAACTCGATGTGGAAATTATTCCACTGCTTGGATCTGTTCAGCGAATTAACCGATTAGCGACAGTAATGAAGAGTTTCTCTGTTCAGACCGTGTATCATGCTGCTGCGTATAAACATGTTCCTTTAGTTGAATATAATGTCGTGGAAGGAGTACGAAACAATGTGTTTGGTACTTACTATACCGCTAAGGCTGCCATAGAAGCTCATGTCGAGTCTTTCGTACTTATTTCAACGGACAAAGCGGTTCGACCAACCAATGTTATGGGAACTACCAAACGTGTTGCTGAATTGGGGCTTCAGGCTCTAGCTCAACAGGAAAAAGAGAAAACTACCGGGACTCGATTCTGTATGGTGCGCTTTGGTAATGTCTTAGGATCTTCTGGCTCTGTTATTCCTTTGTTTAAAAAACAGATAGCCAAAGGCGGGCCTATTACAGTGACACACCCTGATATCATCCGTTACTTCATGACGATTCCGGAAGCAGCTCAGCTCGTGATACAAGCCGGAGCGATGGGTAAAGGAGGGGATGTATTCGTGCTTGATATGGGCGATCCTGTTAAAATTACCGACTTAGCTACCAACCTTGT
Organism: Vibrio sp. 99K-1; assembly: GCF_013114585.1. Taxonomy (NCBI): domain Bacteria; kingdom Pseudomonadati; phylum Pseudomonadota; class Gammaproteobacteria; order Vibrionales; family Vibrionaceae; genus Vibrio; species Vibrio sp. 99K-1. The sequence goes on along the minus strand of NZ_VTXF01000047.1, from coordinate 17,607 downwards.
GCATTTATCGGGACTGGAAGTTAAAGATGAAGAGCATCCTTATGGAGATGTTGAAATATTGTTTTCTGGCTTACGCCCAGGGGAAAAATTATTTGAAGAGCTTTTGATTGGCGATAATGTTGAACAAACAGCACATGAGCGAATTATGACAGCCAACGAGTCATTCTTACCTATTGAAGAATATAAGATGTTAATAGATGAGTTAGATACTGCATGCCATAACTTTGAACATGAAAAAATTCGTCAACTTTTGTTAAGTGCCCCCGCTGAGTTTTCTCCTACAGATGGCATAGGTGATTTAGTTTGGCTACATACCAACAAGTAATTTAGATACATTATTGGCTCTACTCATGATTTATTCGCTTTTTTGATGTTATGTTGTATATGGATGGATAGCTGTTTGATTATGCATAGAGCATTCCTGACATATAACCGCTTATATTGATGGAGAGCAGTAGAAAAAGTATCTTGAGTAGTTACCTTAGTGGTGTTTTTTTCCGTAAAGCATTTTTAATTAGACGGTTATCTGGTGGGGCTTTAAAACCATTTTATGTGAAAACATAAAGTGGTTTTTTTATATCTACTTGTTTCATTTTTATATAGACAGTAGCAAACGGATGATTAGGAAGCAGAGTTTGCCATGCTTATTCAACCAGCAAGAGCTCATCAATGAAAGGGAATCGAGAGGCGTGCTGGCGGTAAGGCCCGGTGTTACGGGGTTGGCTCAAATCAATGATATCGATATGTCGACACCCAAGCTATTGGCGGAATGGGATCAACGTATGCTTAAGACTCTAACGACCAAGCTTTACTTTCAATACATCATTCAAACGGTGTTAGGTAAAGGGGCAGGTGACCGAGTGTGAATTGCGATGCTTAAGGCTCACGATATATGAGGTCTGTGCCAACTTTTACAGTTTTGCGTACTAGAGCGCTCTAATATGATGCTTTATAAGGTATTGTTTATGATTTACCCATTTACTTGAATGTGGTTATTAACTATCATGTTGTTCAATTAGTTGTTTAAGCTGAGTGCTTTATTTTGAGATATCTAATAAGTAAGAGGTTTTAGGGTAGGTTTACCTCTCTTGCTTATGGTGCTTTTTCATATCGCTTTCGAAATATCTTGCTTAGTTGATGTTCGGTGTTTAACCCAATCACTTTCGTGAAGGAAAACCGTGCAGTTAAAGTGTCACGATACATGAACAAGTGAGGTGTACTGATATGTCCCTCGTTTGTATCGATATGATTTGCCTATAGCTCAGATTTGCTAGGAAAATCAGCCTCAGTTCAGTTTGAAATATGGAAGATATAATTATATGAAAGTGCAGTGGTTAGCTAGGATTTCACCGTTGTTGTTGCTATCAGCATCAGCTGTCGGAGCTGAAAACTTATACGTAGGTGCTAAAGTCGGTAATGTAACGGCCGATAACTTTGCACCGTTAGTCGAAAGCCGCACGGCTATTGATGATTCAGATACGTCTTACGGCTTATTTGTTGGTTACCATATCGTAGACACACTAGCGATCGAGGGTGGTTATAACTACCTTGGTGAGTACGATCTTAAAGATATTGCCGGCGGTAGCTACGAAGCAAGCAGCTTTGATGTTGTTCTAAAAGCGTCTGGCAATGTAACCGATAGCCTAGCGTTATACGCTAAAGGTGGTTTTGCCGTTTATGACTGGAAAGCAAACGGCCCGGGTGTTGAGTCTGACGATTCTGGCGTTACTCCAACGATTGCTTTTGGTTCTGAATACTCGATTACATCAGCGATGAAGGTTGGTATCGAATACCAGCTATATCAAGATATTGGTGGCGTAGATATCGACTCGTTTAATGTTGCTTTGTCACACAGCTTCTAATCATTTGTAGGGATAAATTGTGAAATATAAAATTTTAGCGTTATCAGTCGTTGGTGCAATCCTTGGTGGTTGTGGCAGTGACAACAACAACAGCGTGCCACCTGAGCAAGCGTACCGTAATATCATGGCATTCGACCCTGCAGTTATGGGTATGAAAGGCACCTACAGCTGTGACAATGGTGCAACTGGTTCTTTAGAAGAAACAAACTACCACGGTGTTTCTGAAGTTACGGACCTTACCGTTTTAAACTACCCTGAAACTTGTACATTTGCTTACAACGCAACTGCTGGTGCAGTGGACGTTTCAAACGGTAAAGACATGAGCCAAGTAAGCTACAAGTTCCCTAAAGGGTTAGCGAACTACGATGACTTAGTGACATCTTCTCCAATCTCTACGCTGATTGAAAAAGAACTAGACGGTCAACCTTACAATGAGTCGACAGGTAGTGATGTTCTTGTTGCTCTTGGTCTTGGTGATCTACTAAACAACGGCAGTGTGAGCAGTGTTGCTGACTTCCTACGTCGTACACAAGAAATTATTGAAGACCTTTCACCAAAAGATGCTAGCTTAGTGTCAGCGACAGCGGCGGTACTATCAGACGTACTTGTGGTAAGCCCAGATGCATCAGCAACTGAGATCTCTGAGGCTTCTGTTGCTATTACAAAGGAAGTAATCAAGACCTATCCTGATTACCCTACAGCTCCAGGTGGTGATGATATTTACCTAGATCTAACTGAAGATCCAAACTTTATTAAAGATGTTGTAGCTGACCCAAGTAAACCTGTGACAATTCCACCTTCAGCAGAAAAACCATCTGAACCTGTTCCAGATCCAGATGAAGGCACTAAGCCACCAACTGGCGGTACTGGCGGTACTGGCGGTACTGGCGGCGGCGGTAACGGCGGTGGTACTGGCCGATAATCCAATTATTGATAATAAAAAGGCACCAGTCGGTGCCTTTTTTACATGCTGTTATTATCAACATAGTTACAATCAAACATAGTCGCTATCAAACATAGCCACTAGCGAATTCTGTTATAACCTATTGCATACCAATGAAAATACTCAGTCACTCTAAAAACGCAGCGCTGATTGCATCCCTGAATGCATTTGCCATCGCCCCGAATGCCTACGCTGTTGATAACTTAATGTCGTCTCAAAGCTATACCGGCGCGATCATTGTTCCCAATGCTCAAGTGATGGACAGCGGAGATATCTCTTTTCTTTATGGTCAGGGCGTACCCATCAACGGAAAAACCAGAGAGCTAGACAATATTTTGTTTAGCGTTGGCTTGTTTGAAGGTTTTGAAGCGGCTGGACGTATCGTGACCAAAACTTATGATTGTCATAAGTTTGAGAATGTTCCGCATTACGATCCTAATTGTGGCGGTAGTGGAGGTCCCGGTATTCGTGACTTGTCAGCATCGTTTAAGTACCAGCTTCCTTTTGTCAAAGAGTGGACAGGGTTTGATCTGGCGGTAGGTGTTCAAGATTTAGGTGGTGCTGCCAACAATTTTGAAACTTTCTATGCTGTGGCCGATTACCAACCTGATTTTGTACCAGCAAGGTTCAGTGCAGGTTACGGTAAATCAGAGGTCAGCCATGGTGTTCTGAATGGGCCATTTGCCAGCTTAGAGTATCAGCCTCTGGACTTTGTTCAGCTTATTGCAGAGCACGACTCTCACCAATTTAATGCTGGCCTAAAGGTGTTTACACCAGAACATTATTTACCACTGGATACGCAGTTATCTTTTCAGTACCAGTTTTATACCAGTGGCAATGCCGATATCGATATTTGGTCGGTAGCGGCATCAACTCCTTTAATGGGCTTTTCCGAGTCTCGCCGAGTTAATGAATTAACCCTAGAAGACAAGATCGCAGTAGAGCAAGCGCATCATAAATTCGCCGGTCTGGTTCAGCTTAAAAAAGCACTGGTCGATGAAGGTTTTCTTAATGTTAGAATCTCTGCGGACGATATTGGTTTAAATGTGGCGTTAGAAAACCGCCGTTATAATCGTAACCAAGTGGATGGCGTTGGTGTTGCTTTAGGTATCATCTCTTCTTATGTGGGAGAGGGTATGCTTCAAGACCTCGGCGTTAAGAATTACCAACAGCAAAATATTCGCTTGTTTAACTTGGTTAACGACATGCCGATGATGGAAGTGATCACTAGCGCACCATGTTACCGTGAGTTTGTAAAAACAGGTGAGCCTTGCAAAACGTTGCTTGTTCGTACCTCTGATGTTAAAAAGAGCTACGCTAAAGCGAATTTTGGTGGAGAGGTTACCCGTTCTGGCTTTGGCCGAACACAGGTAATAGTATCTCCTGCTTTGTATCACAATATAGCCACTGATTATGGTGTGTTTGATTACTCATTAGCATTGGCGACTAACTTGTACACACCGCTTTGGAAAGGCGCGGCGCTGGATGTTCGACATGTCATGCCATTGGCTGAAAGTGATGACTTTGAAGAAGGTAGAATTTGGGGTGATGATGCGTTTGAGAATGAAGTGGATAGGGTTCTTTTCCATCAAGCTTTCCAGCTGCCTTACAACCTCACTACTCAATTTTCATTCGGTCAAGTAAGTGGCAACTATTTGGGGGGGGTGAATGAAACCCTGTATGCAAGTAACAGCGGTCGCCATATTCTAGGAACAGAATTTGCGAGCTTTTCTCCTCAAGATAAGTACGACTCAAAAGGTGAGGTAATCTTAGATGCGACGCCGATGATTGGCCATTACACTTACTCAAGGCCGGACTGGAACTGGCAAGGTAAAGTGCAAGCTGGTCAATTCTGGAAAGGCGATGAAGGGGTGCGTGTGACTACCAGCCACTGGTTGGGTGATGTAAGAGTGGATGCTTCATACCAAACGACAAAAGCGGTTGGCAAAAGTGAAGCCGAAGATTTTGTGACTCTCTCTATTGCTATTCCTTTAACACTGTGGCGTGATATGAGCCCAGGCTACGTTCAGTTGCGTGGTGTTGATCAATTTGTATATTCTGTCCAAACTCGTGTTGGTGATACGCACAACAATTTAGGTGAAGGTTTGGGCGTCGATACTGGCTTACAACACAATATTGAAAGGCAGTACTTTAACCGTAACCGCATTGGTGCAAGTTACTACCATGAAAACCGACAGCGCTTACGCAATGCTTACCTAAAATACTTAGAAGCCGTTAAATAGCGTAAATAGAAAGTGAAGAGCCAACACTAAGTGTGTTGGCTCTTTTTTTTGCTCTTGCTTTTAGTTCTTCGTTTACTCGTATCTCGCATCCCTCATCTGCTCTTGAGCTCTTATTCTTTTCGTATCCCGCATCTGCTTTTATCTATCTTTTCTCGATGTTAAACATGGGGCATGGCGGAGTAGAGATTCCAGACATTTCGTTCCTCAATTCTGGAATGACGACGTGATTTAGATAAGAGTTATGGAATGCTACTCTCGTTTGCTCTTGGGCCCTTAAGCTTTTCGCATCCCGAATCTGCTTTTATCTATCTTTTTCTGGATGTTAAATACGGGGGCATGGCGGAGTAGAGATTCCAGACATTTCGTTCCTCAATTCTGGAATGACGACGTGATTTAGATAAGAGTTATGGAATGCTACTCTCGTCTGCTCTTGGGCCCTTAAGCTTTTCGCATCCCGTTTACACGCATCTCTCATTTGCTCTTGAGCTCTTATGCTTTTCGTATCTCGTTTACTCGAATCCCGCATCTGCTACTTTAGTTCTTCGTGTACTCGTATCTCGTATCCCGCATCTGCTATTTTGCTCTTCGTGTACTCGTATCTCGCATCCCTCATCTGCTCTTGAGCTCTTATTCTTTTCGCATCCCGTTTACTCTCATCCCGTATCTGCTCTCCCCCCTTAAAACCATTCAACTAGGTTGATAATAAACACAATTTGTGGATAATGCATACGGATTAAACAAACCGTATGCAAACGCACTTTTTTGCTATGTTTTGGGCAAAAAATTCCTACTCAATTCCCATATTGATGGGAACATATGATCTACGCAGTGTGGTGTCGCGGGCTATCAAAGGGCGGTAGCGTCTTTTAGTTTTTTTGACACTAAATGGGAACAGGATCACATTAACTCTAACTCCTAACTCTATTAAACACGGTGTAGCTGATAAAATAACTCGCTTAATTTCTTTTGGGTGTCCTTTGGGGTATCACAACACATTCCGTTTCTAGAACTTGGTTAACATGAAGATTAATAAAAATCGTCTCCTTTTGGCGCTCCTTCCTGTATTACTTGCAGGGTGTACGACTCCAGGTAGTCACCTATCTACTGGTGATAAGAATGTGATTCAGACTTCTGAAGATCAGCAAGAGTCTGATATTTCTGAAGTAGTGAACGTTTACCCACTTACTGCACAGTCAGTATCGACTTACCAAACGGGTGAACTATCGGTTTCAAGAGCAAACCCTGAGTTAGACGTAGACATCGCAAAGTATGAATATAAAGTCGGCGTTGGTGATATCTTAAATATTACGATTTGGGATCATCCTGAGTTGACGATTCCAGCCGGTTCTTACCGTAGTAGCACCGAAGCGGGTAACTGGGTACATGCTGATGGCACCATCTTCTATCCTTACATTGGTACTGTAGAAGTGGCAGGAAAAACGGTTCGTGAAATTCGATCTGATATCGCAGAACGCTTGGCTAAATACATCGAAAGCCCGCAAGTTGATGTTAACGTAGCGGCGTTCCGTTCTAAAAAAACTTACATTACTGGCGAAGTGTCTCAACCGGGCCAGCAGCCGATCACCAATATTCCATTAACGCTACTTGATGCCGTTAACCGCTCCGGTGGCCTTTCAGAAGATGCGGATTGGCGCAACGTGTCATTAACGCGCAACGGTGTAGAAGAGACTCTGTCGCTGTATGGCTTAATGCAGCGTGGTGATTTAACGCAAAACCGTTTGCTGCAAGCGGGTGACATTGTTCACGTGCCGCGTAACGATAATCAAAAAGTCTTCGTGATGGGCGAAGTGAAAGAGCCTAAACTTCTTAAGATCGACCGCGTGGGCATGAGCCTAACTGAAGCGCTCAGCAACGTTGGCGGTATCAACGAACTGACTGCAGACGCAACCGGTATATTTGTGATTCGCACCTCTGATGATAAATCAGAGCGTATGGCGGACATCTACCAACTAGACATTGAAGATGCTTCAGCGTTAGTGATTGGTACTGAGTTCGATTTAAAACCTTACGATGTGGTTTACGTAACGGCAGCACCGATCAGCCGCTGGAACCGTGTGATTGGTCAATTACTACCGACCATCAACGGATTCAATAACTTGACTGAAGGTGTACAGCGTATTCGTACTTGGCCGTAGGCTAAGAGATAATGGCAATCAGGTCGCATGTTAAATGCGGCCTGATTTTTATATTTATACCCAAGTCATTTCGGGATGCATGAATCTTGCCTGTTGAAGTCACTTGGGTATGTGAGCCCAATACAATTAGAGACAGCTATGTTTAATAAAATTTTAGTCGTGTGCGTGGGCAACATTTGTCGTTCTCCAACGGGAGAGCGCGTTCTTCAACAATTACTTCCAGGCAAAGAGATAGCTTCTGCCGGGATCGCGGCCGAAAAGAGCCGTTTACTCGGTAAGCCAGCCGATGAGACAGCGATTTTAATCGCAGCAGAAAATGGTGTTGATGTGGAAAACCATCAAGCACAACAAGTGACGCCTCAGCTTTGCGCTCAATACGATTTGATCTTGGTGATGGAGAAGGGCCACTTGGAAGCGCTCACTCAGATCTCACCCGAAGCACGCGGTAAAACCATGTTGTTCGGTCAGTGGATTGGTCAGAAAGACATTCCCGATCCGCACCGTCAAAGCCGAGAAGCATTTGAATACGCTTATCAGTTGATAGACGAAGCTGCGCAAGCGTGGGCAAAAAAGCTGTAGCTTGAGGCTTCGCGTTTAATCCGTGTATACGCCATTGACCGTCGAAGCGTCACAAAGGCATTAATAACAGAATCATAGACAAGAGATGCGTCGTTCACCTCTTGAATAGCAATAATTTAGGAAGTAGCAAACAAATGACAACACAACCCTCCCAGCCATCGCATACAGATAACTCTGATGAGATCGATTTAGGAAAACTGCTTGGCATCTTATTAGATGCTAAATGGCTAATCATGCTCACCACATTCATCTTTGCTGTGCTTGGTATTGCGTTTGCGCTGCTTTCAACACCGATCTACAAAGCCGATGCGCTGATTCAAATTGAAGAGAAGAGCTCTGGCGGCATCTCTTCTATGGTCGGCGATATGGGCGAGTTATTCTCGCAGGAGTCATCAGCAACTACCGAAGTCGAGATCATCAAATCGCGTATGATCTTAGGCGAAACGGTAGATAAATTTAACCTTACCACGGTGACTGCACCAATTTACGCACCCATCGTCGGTAAAGGCTTTGCACGTTTAACTGGTGACATTAACCATATTGCGGTAAGCCGATTTAACTTACCAAGCTATGCGAGCGATTACTCACACACTATCCAGATTGTTGATGCCGAGCAAGGCACTTACCAACTGGTGCGTGATGACGAGCGTGTTATCCTACAAGGTAAAGTGGGTGAGTTAGCAACAGCTGACGATTACAGCCTGTTTGTGGCTGGTTTTGAATCTCACAACGGTTTCGAATTCTCGATTGGTAAACAAAGCCGATTAGAAGCGATCGAATGGTTGAAAAAATCCTTGTCTCTGTCTGAGCAAGGTAAGCAAACTGGTATTTTGAAGCTGAGCTTTGAAGGCGAAAACAAACAACAGATCACTGAGATTCTTAATCACATAAGCCAGATCTACTTCTTACAAAATGTGAAGCGCAATTCAGCGGAAGCAGAAAAGAGCTTAGAATTCTTAGAAAGCCACCTACCTGGTATCAAATCTGAGCTGACTGGCTATGAAGACACGCTAAACAACTACCGTCAGAAGAACGAATCGATTGACCTAGGCTTAGAAGCGCAATCGACGCTCAAGGTAATGGTAGAGCTTGAAGCGCAGTTAAACGAACTGACGTTTAAAGAGAGCGAGATCAGCCAGCGTTTTACCAAGGATCACCCCGCTTATAAATCACTGCTTGATAAGCGTAAAACACTGTTACGTGAGAAAGAGCGCCTGAACAAGCAAGTACAAAAGCTGCCAAAAACACAGCGTGAAGTACTGCGTATGACACGAGATGTAGAAGTTAACCAACAAATCTACATCCAGCTATTAAACAAGGTGCAAGAGCTGAGCATCATTAAAGCGGGTACCGTAGGTAACGTTCGTATTCTAGACGACGCCCAAGCGTATAAGCGCGCTGTAAAACCTAAGAAGCCACTAATTGTAGTATTAGCGACCTTGCTTGGTGGTATGTTGAGTGTGGCGTTTGTATTAGTGAAAGCGGCGTTCCACCGTGGTGTTGAAAGCCCAGATCAAATTGAACAAATTGGTTTGCCAGTTTATGCGGCTGTACCAAAGTCCGATTTGCAAATTGAGCTAACCAACCGCTTTAAATCGAAGAAAGTACAAACCAAAGGCGCACAGGCACTGCTGGCAGAATCTAACCCGGCAGACTTGTCGGTAGAAGCGCTGCGCGGCCTTCGCACCAGCTTGCACTTTGCAATGCTTGAAGCCAAAAACAACGTGTTAATGATCTCTGGCCCGGCGCCAGGCATTGGTAAATCTTTCATCTCGACCAACTTTGCGGCCGTAGCGGCCAAAACAGGCCAGAAAGTGCTCATAATTGATGCCGATATGCGTAAAGGTTACCTACAGCAAAGCTTTGGTGTGAAATGGGAAAACGGCCTTTCTGATGTATTGAGCAACAAACAAGAGTTTGCGCAATCAGTAAAAGCAACACCAGTAGAAAATCTAGACATTCTTACTCGCGGCCAAGTGCCACCCAACCCATCGGAGCTGCTGATGCACCCACGCTTTGCAGAGCTGATGGAGTGGGCATCAAAAGAGTATGATTTGGTGATTGTCGATACTCCGCCAGTATTAGCGGTAACCGACCCGAGCATCGTAGGTGCTTTTGCTGGCACAACACTAATGGTGGCACGTTACGGTCAAAACACCCTTAAAGAGATCGACGTTGCTCGTAACCGCTTCGAACAATCAGGCATCGAAGTGAAAGGCGTTATCTTCAACGCCATCGAGAAGAAAGCATCAAGCTCATACGGCTACGGTTACTACAACTACGCGTATTCGAGCGATAAGAAATAAAGAGCGGTAACGAGATGCTAGTAATCGGGTAAACGAAAAGCTAAAAGGCAGATACGAGTGGCGAGAATGCAAAACACCACTCGAATCCGCTCTTCATCTTTTTATCTCTTCGTTACTCGTATCTGCTCTTAATCTCTTCGCATCCCGTTTACCCGTTACTCGTATCTGCTCTTAATCTCTTTGATGTGACCCCATTAAAGTAGACACTTAATACAGAGTGTTAAGTGTCATGAAAGTAAAATCACAAAGACAATATACAGACGAATTTAAACGAGAAGCCGTTCAGCAATCCCTCGACTCTTCTGACACCGTTAAGTCAGTAGCGCTATCCTTAGGTATATCGCCGGTGCTACTTTCTAAATGGAGATGCCAAATGACGTCCAAAAAGACAAATTCTCTTCCAATACCTAACCAAGGCCCCGAAAAATCCGTTGCACAATTGGAGAAGGAGATCCGCCAACTGAAAAAGAAGCTTGAGATGGCGGAGTTGGAGAATGATTTCTTAAAGGAAGCGAAGGCTTTCTTCGAAAGCCCAAAAGAATAAGGTTCGAGTACATCCTGAAGAAGGCCAGTGTGAAGCTCCCAGTTATTCGTTTATGTCGGTGGTTAGATGTATCGACTGCTGGTTATTACAAGTGGCTTACGAGGAAACCGTCGAAACGAGAGACCGAAAATGAGTGTTTAAGCAGCTACTTGAGGAGAGAAAGCCAAGCTCAATACGGTATTCCCGGTTATCGAAAACTTTGGGAAGCAGCTGTCGCCAGCGGTTTTATTTGTAATAAAAAGCGAGTACAGAGACTTTTACAAGATATGAGCTATCGCTCTTGCGCTAGTAAGAAGCGATATGGACGAACACTTAGGCAAAATACACTCATGCCTGCCTATAACATTCTTGCCCGTCAATTTAATGTAGATGAACCGGATCGAGTATGGGTGTCAGACATAACTCAGGTGCGCTGTACGGATGGTTGGCAGTATCTGTGCGTCGTTTTGGATTTGTTTTCACGCAAAGTAATTGGCTGGTCGACAAGCCGAATAAACAACGCAAAGTTAGTATTAAAAAGTCTGAATAAGGCTTGGGAACAAAGGCAGCCCTTAGGTCATGAACTCTTGTTTCACTCCGATCAAGGCATTCAATATCGAGCGCTGGAAACGATCCGCTGGCATCGTAAACGCAAGATTAAAATCAGTATGTCGAGGAAAGGGAACTGTTGGGACAATGCTTGTTCTGAAAGCTTCTTCGCGCAATACAAGAAAGAATGGATGAATAATTTAGGAGAGATCTCGCGTCAAGAAATGACAATGCAGAGTCGAATCTACATTGATACCTATTATAATCCAGTGAGAAGACATGGGACTCTAGGTGGACTAAGCCCCATGGATTTTGAGCTAATTAACTAAACCCCTGTGTCTACTTTTAAGGGACCGCATCACTTCGTATCCCGATACCCGCATCCGCTCTTTCGGCATCTCGCTACCCGCACCCGCACCCGCTCTTAAGCCTTTCGCATCTCGTTTACTCGAATCCCTCATCTGCTCTTAATCTCTTCGTATCTCGATACCCGTCACCCGTACCTATTTTTATCCCCTCGTACCTGCAGTTCAAATTATTCGAAGACTTAGCTTTTGGTTCTCCCCCTTGAACACTGGACTATTGTGAGTCATGGTGTTGATAGAAGGGGGAGTCAGAGGGGGATGCTAGCGGTGTCTAACCAACCCCTCCCTGCCTCCCCTTATATTAATATTTTTTGCCAAGTAACAATCGTGATAAAGGGGAGGAGCTAAAAGCAAAACTCGCATACTCTTGTCTTTGATTTTCATATTGCTTGCTCTCTGCCACCCGCTTTTTCATCATTACGTTTTATCGATTAATGAAATCGTCATTCCAGAACTGAGGAACGAAGTATCTGGAATCTGCTTTAAATCTCTTCGTATCTCGATACCCGTCACCAGTTTCTGCTCCCTTAGCTCTTCGTTTACTCGAATATCGCTACTCGCATCCGCTCTTCAGCTCTTCGAGTCTCGTTTACTCGTATCCCTCATCTGCTCTTCTACTTTTTAATCACCCCTCCCGTTAAATACAATCCAATCGCAGCTAACACCGGATAACCAAACGCTTCATTGGTCATTTCTCCCAACGGTTTCCAATCGTAACCGTGCATGCAGCCAACAATGACCATCACATGAAGTGCGACATAGGGTATGGTGAACAACAATACAATGTAGCGTTGCACCAATTTAAAAGGTTCATACGCTTTCAGTAGTGCTAGCTTGTGCTTCGCCTTTTCTTCATCAGTAAAAAACATCGCATCTCCTGTGTTGGTGATTGCATCTAACCCTTTGCTAATGGAAGACTGGCTTCCAAATATTCTCCCGAACAACGTCATACTGCTCCTTAGTTTATTGATGGTTATATACCGCATGTATGGCCTTTGACTGACTAACCTTATAGTTCGACAACCTTAGCGAGGCCTTTCCTCTACCATTTATCCGTTGAATTAGATTCCCTATCACGTTCGTCCCTCACTGTAGGGAATGACGACTAGTTTTATTTAGTTAATAATCCCACGACTCCGTCATTCCGCCATTCTGTTGCTTTAGAGGCGAGGAACGAAGTATCTGGAATCTGCTTTTAGTATCTTCGCTACTCGTTTCCCCGCCACTCGCATCCCGCATCTGCTCTTCAGCTCTTCGAATCCCGTTTACTCGTATCTCACATCTGCTCCTAATCTTTTCGCATCTCGTTTACTCGCATCCCGCATCTGCTCTTCAGCTCTTCGAATCCCGTTTACTCGTATCTCGCATCTGCTCTTAATCTCATCACCGGACACGCCTTATTCACTCCCCAATCTTTATGGCCCTTTACCGCTTCATCTGAAATAGAGAACTGTTCTTGCAACGCTGCCACCAAGCCAAACAGTGCCTTACGTTGCGAAAACGTGAAATTGTCGTCTGGTTGCTGCTTTGCGTTACAGCCACCGATCATACAAACCCCAATATTACTTTTGTTGTGCCCTTTCACATGCGCGCCAGTCTGCGACAGCGGCCTACCTAGCTCTACCTTGCCATCACGACGAATAACAAAGTGATACCCCACATCGCGCCAGCCTCTCTTTTTATGCCAGCGGCGAATGTCATTCACGCCTATGTCTTGCTGTGGTGACGTGGCGCTGCAATGCACGGTAATAAAAGAGAAAGCCAAACCGGCGGGAAGGTGACACAAAAAGGAACAAAGGGATAAAGATTGACCCATTAATCGCGGCCATTGAGTTCGATGAGTTGCTGGTGGAGTGCGTGACAAAATGCTTCCTCATGTTGTTGTAACCATTGTTGGGGTGCAGGTATTTGGCTTTGTTCCGAAGAACGGTGGTTTGTGGCTTGCTCTTGCTCCATTTGCGGCTGGTGTTGGCCTTTCTTTATAACGCGCTCGCTTTCTGAATGGCTAATTTCTGAATTACTGCGTTCTGAGTTAGCACGTTTCAGCCAAGCACGTTCCACAGTTTTCGCGTAAGCGTCGTGATAGCGCACATAGCGAAGGTAAGTAATGTAATAGCCAAGGGTTTCGCGCTTGCTAGCACGGCTTATTGCCCAACAAAAATCCTCGAAGTTAACAGCAGCAAAGCCACTGTGTTCTGGTGATGCGCCATATGCCGAGTTCTGATCTGAGCAACAGCGAGAGTTAGAGTGCGGATTAGGGAAGGAGTAAGAGCAGCACTCTGCACTGGCCATGTTGCCTCGGTAGGCGGAAATAAAAAGAGAGATGATTGCCTTCATTGAACACCTTATGGTCGCTACGGGGGAGGCAATGTAATTCAAGATTTTCGATTAGGGTTGCCGCTGCTCATCATTAAAAAAGGCTTAGCTAAAAAGTGAGAGGTGTTTCCCAAAACACCTGTTTGATAGGTTTGATGTTGCATATCAGTTCGAGCCAATTAACTAAACATCTTTTCTTACAACTTATCTCACAGGCGTTGCGCCCCCAATCCTTAAAAAAGTGTTGTTAATGCTCTGACTATCAATGGGTCTCTTGATGAATCAACCGATAACAAGGAGCGTTAATGATGTGTGTTTCTCTCATTCTTTCTTTTATGCCACTGAAAACCGGCTCGCCAATTAGCAAATTGGTACTGTTAAAATTGGCCGATAATGCCGACGCGCGCGGCGTGTGTTTCCCTTCGTTGAATTACTTAGCGCAATATTGCGAAGTGTCGCTAAGAACCGTGACACGACACGTTAACGAGCTGGAAAAGCAAGGGTTTTTACAGCGGATAAAGCGCTTTGATGATTCAGGGCGCCAGCGCAGCAACTTATACCAACTGCGTGTGCCTGAAGGTTGCCATATTGAACAGCGCGACTTAACTCATGACACCCCAAAGCCCGCCACTGTACCGGTAATGGAGCCAGTAGCCAATCACAACCCTAATACGGATCGATCCGACACCCACCAGGAGGCCAACCGATCCAACACGGAGAGTGATCCCCTGGCACACATAATCTCTCATAAAGAACATAAAACAGGGCTGAGCCTAAAAACTAACACGCTCGAGAAGAGTCCCTCAGAGAACACAGTGGTAGAACGAGGAGATACAAGCACAACGGATACGCACAGTTCGAAGAGCAAAAGCACGGACATCACAAGCACTAACACTGAAATCTCGGGCGCCAAAAACTCGGACGCCAAAAACTCGGACACCAAGAGCCCCGATGACGCGGTGATTCACCTGCTTACCCAAGAGGGAAGTGCACCGATTTATCACGAGTTCTTTACCATATTAGAGAGCACCTACCCCAGCTTAGACGTGCTGCAACAACTGCACGCCATGCAAGCTTGGTTGTACATTAACCCCGATAAACGTAAACCGTTTGAACACATTGGCCATTTTGTGAATGGCTGGCTAAGAAGAAGCGCGAAAGCCAAAACCAAACAGGGAGCGTTCACACCAGTAAAGCGAACCAAAGGGACAAGGCCAATCAAGCGAAAACTGCCAATGCAGCAGGCGCAAGTAAACCTTACGAAAGAACAACCGCGAAGTAACCACTTACCTCACCAGCACAGTCAACAAAGCACAACGCCTGTGGCCCAAGCACTGGCCGAATATCAAAGCAATAACACCCACAACCCGTTTGAAGCGCGCATTAAAGCACTCATTCAATCGAAAGCGCAGATCAAAGATGACACTGAGTGAAGCCAAGCTTGGAGAAACTAAAACAGGGAGCAACCAAAACCAAGCAACATAATTGAGAAGGCACTAGAAATAGAGGAAAGCGTAACATGGAAGATACAAGCTTAAAAAAACTGACCACCGAACAGCAAGCTACGCTGTTGGCTAAAGAGGTGGCACGAGTAGAAGGGCGAATTGGAGAGTTCTTAAAACTACTGGTGAGCCATTACCCACAAGGTTTAACCCGCACTGAAATCAAAACACTACTGGCGGTGAACACCAACCCCAGTTTTGTTTCTTTGTACCGTAACGGCAAAATATTCATCGATATAGAAAAGCGCTACTGCGATGCAGCACAAGAAAACCGATACTACATAGGGAGGCAATACCTGCAAGACGTACAATGCTTTCGTTGGGTAAATGCGTGGTGAGATCTTGGTTCAAATTTCAAACTAGTCAATATGCACTTACTTTGCTAGAATGCGCATCAAATTAGAAACCGTATGAAAACCGCATTAGGATGAGGTACGGTGAAAAAACATGTTTTATTGCCTGTAGGAGCCAAACCTAAGGGCGGTAGCGTGCCTGATTTAAGATTTTACAAGCTTTAAAAAATATTGATTACAGTGCAGTTGTTATTCATATTGATGTTCTACTGATTAAAAGGCAGCTTGGCTGCTAGCCAAGTGCGGAAAGTAGTTCTCTCCTAGTTTTTAAAGGCGCTCATACAAAACACTCAGGCCGTTAAATTGCACTGATTGTTAAGGGCGAGTTTTGAATAGGTAGAGGAGATTGAATGCTATGTATGTGATAGTCTCAGAAAATACTTTCTTACTGTAGATAATTATATCTGGTTATGGGAACTAGAGAAATTGTTTTAAAGTAACTATTAACACCATAAGTAATGTTATCAAGTAGAAAAATTTAATTAATCGTATGATTTCAAATTCTATAAAAGTAAGCCTAAATCTACTAATAATTTACAAAATAATATAGAGCGCTAATCGATAATGTTGATTTTAAAAATTAGAACTGCATGTGTTCGTCTAAGATAAAATAGTAAGACCAATAAATATCAAGTAAAATAAGCATAACAAATGAAATTTTCTTTTAAAAAAAACATCACGGCGAATATAATATCTTTAGCGTGCAACATTTCTATTGGTATATTTCTCGTCCCTTATTTTATTAATAATATAGGGATAACTACTTACGCCCTGATTCCAATATCAATGCTTTTTATTGAATACATTGGGCTCATTGGGCAATCTATATGTACTGCAATTAATCGCCAGTTTACCTTAGCAATCAAAGATAATAGCAAAAAAAATATAATATTTAATACAGCCTTGTTCGGTATGATTTTAATTTGTATACTTCAGGTTGTGTTTTTTATATTCCCACTTCTTAATGTGAATAATTATGTAGATATTGGTTCTGCAGAAAAAAATGATGTTATAATATTGTTTATTTGTGCCTTCTTCTCATTTGTAGTTTCATTATTAACTTCAGTTTTTTCAGTGCCACTATACTCGAATAATAGACTAGACATAATTCAATATGGAAATGTTTTACGAGTATTAGGTAGAACTTTTATTATCATACTTCTATTTAATACTTACGATGCAAGTCTTGAATTAGTTGGCTATGCAACATTAGCTGGAACAATGATAAGCTTTTTTTTCATCTATCACAATTTTCAAAAGGTAGGTAATGGGTTGAGTGTATCGATCAATGATTTCAACCCAAAAGAGTTTAAAAGTATGGCCTCGATAGGTGGTTGGTTAATAATAAATCAGGTTGGTTTTCTTTTATTATCCAGATTTGATATTTATTTGGCAAATAAACTTGCAGGTGCAAGAGTTTCTTCTGATTATGCAATAATAATTCAAGTCAGTAATCTCATACGAAGCTGTATCGGTGTGTTTGCTGGTTTGATGGGGCCATCGATACTTTTGCTGTATGCTCAGGGGAAGCATGAACTACTCAAAGATTTAACGTTGCTTTTCATGCGGTTTATATCTGTAATATCGATAATTCCTGTTGTTATTGTGGCTAGCTTTAATCACTTGATTTTTTATTATTGGCTCGGCGAAGGTTTTTCCTATTTAGATACGCTATCTTATATTCTAATTATTCCTTTATTTATCAACACTTCAGTTCTGCCTCTTTTTACTATAAATACAGCGTATAATAGAGTTAAAGTACCAGGACAAATGAGCATTTTATTTGGATTGGCTTATCTGTTTTTTAGCATATTTATGTATAAATATTCGTTTCTTGGAGAGTATAGTATTGCAGTGTCAAGTGTATTGGCTATTACGCTTAAGAATGCTTTTTTTACACCGATATATAC
>NZ_VTXF01000046.1:0-33719 GCF_013114585.1 Vibrio sp. 99K-1 | reverse complement strand
CGTTTTTCTCTCGTGTCATTTCAGAACCGTGAGACGAGGTATCTGGAATCTCTTACGGCACAGCAAGACTTCTTGTTGCGTTCGCTCTTCACTGTAGGGAATGATGAACAAAGCGTTCGCGTTTTCTCTCGTGTCATTCCAGAACTGAGGGACGAGGTGTCTGGAATCTCTGTTGTTGTTGTGAAAAGCAAAAAGGTTGCCTCGGGCAACCTTTTTCATAATTAATCAATAGATAATAAGGTGTTAGCGTGTTTCCAACTCTGTGAATATAGCCTCAGCATCTACCACACTGCCAGAAATCGATAGAGTGTTAAAAGGCACTAAATCTGTCGGGCTAGAAGGCTTTTTAACAAGCAATTCTGGATAGACTTTTGATTCGTTCATTAATAGCGACTTCAGCTCTTTCACTGATAGGTCAGGGTAGCGAGACCACACTAAAGCAGCGACACCTGAAACCACAGGTGCTGCCATGCTGGTACCACTTTTCGAACCGTAAGTGTTGCCCGGTGTAGTTGAAAGAATTCGATACCCAGGAGCAAATACATCAACTGATTCTTGTCCGAAGTTACTGAAGCTTGCCACTAAGCTTTGGTCTGCATATTTTGCTGATGCGCCCACATCTAACCATGTTGAGATAGGCTTTGAGCGGTAGTGCTTAGCGTAGCGGTTTGGAAAGCTTGGTTTAATGTCATTGTCGTTACGGCTGTTACCCGCGGAGTGAACAATCAGTACGCCTTTACGAGCGGCATAACGGAATGCATGGTCAACAATGTACTTGCGAGGTGAGTAGCTTTTACCGAAACTCATGTTAATGATCTTTGCACCATTATCGACGGCATAGCGCACCGCATTGGCAATGTCTTTATCTCGCTCATCCCCATTTGGCACCATACGCACTGCCATAATTTGTGCATGGTCTGCAACCCCATCGATACCGATAAAGTTGCCGCGTTCAGCAGCGATGATACCAGCTACGTGAGTGCCGTGAGAGCCGACAGGCCCCTTAACATCGTTGTTACCGTAACCTTTTTCCCAAGGGTTATTGATGTCATCTAACACGATGTCGCGACGAGTATCGAGCTCAAGATTTAAATGGAAGTCTAAAGAGTCTTGATAGCGACTACGACGAGATTCCAAGTATTCAAATGAGTACCAAGATTCAAATAGGCTAAGTAGGCCTTGCGCCGCTGCAACGACGCTAGCGTTTTCGTTATCTAATAGCGTTTTTAAACCATTAGTCGAAAAGTCTTTCTGATCAACGTATTGAAGAATCTCTTGTTTGTATTCGTTGGCTTGGTCAATCGCGGTAGTGACACGATTTAACGCATCTTGGTCGTCTTTTAAAGAGGAGAGGTAGTCGGACTCAACGCCTTCATAGTACTTACGCTTTTTGCGTGGAATCCAATGTCCATTTTCTTTCAGTTTCAGGTACTTCTTGTATTCTCGTGTGACCTCTAATGTATCTTGGTCAACGTTAATCCCTAAAGAGTTTCCGAGAAAGTTCCATCCGTGAATATCATCGATGTAACCATTGCCATCATCATCGATACCGTTATCTGGGATCTCGCCCTTGTTCGTCCAAAGCTTGTTTTTTAGGTCTTCATGTTCCACATCAACGCCCGAATCAAGAACAGCCACGATCACTGGCTCTGGCTTTAGTGGTGGCATAAGGTAGTCATATACCACGTCAGAACCTACTCCTTGAAGCCTTGTGTAGCTCGCAGATAGATTGAACCAATCGCCGCGCTGTGAATCAGCAGAGCTCATCATTCTCATTGAGAAGAAGGATGGTTGGATGGGAGCTTTAGAGTAGTCCTCAACAATCGTACCTTTTACATCTTGTATGAATGGCGAATTGGAGATGTGTGGCGTAACACTCTCTTCATTGACAGTTGTAGCGGTGGCGTGTGCTGAAGCGATGATAGCTAAAGTAAGAGTTGTAAGTCTGTATCCGTATTTCATCTGTGTAGCGTCCTTATAGTTATGCGGCTAAAACTGTTTTTAAACGCAATGCGTAAACACGCGTTTAGCCAGTTTAGTGAACGGGAAAAGCCCGTTCAAAAAGCAGTCAAAAGGTAATATGCAATTAGATTTCTATCATTCGCTTGGTCAATGAAATGGTATTGAGATCTCACTGTGTTCGATTTTTAAGCTTTAAAGTTTGAGCTAAATTCTATTAATAAATTCAACATTTATAAAATGCACGCTGAAGGTTAAACTGCTTAAAAATCAATTGATTAATTTGTTATTTAGCAGGCGGGAAGGTTTTCATTGAGCCAGTGAAAAGGAGGGGGATAAGGAGCTCGATCTTCTTATTGGAGGAACAGAACGAGCATCCCAAGTGTGTTTGGTTGGTTCAACCTTATGGTTATTTTAGAACGCTACTCATTTGGACTAAACACAAAGTTAGCATCAATAGCAAAATGGTCGGATAAGTGCCAACTTCCCCAAGTCTCAGAGTTTAGTCTTTGGTTGAGTTTCACCGTATTTGTATTACTTACTGCTCGTCTGTGCACTCTACTTACAAAAACGTAATCCAGATACTCTACATCAGCACCACCTGAATACTTATAAGCAGCGTAAGGGTTAATCGTCGGATCAAAGGTTGCACGGGTGTAGCCTCTGAACTCTGGAGGATCAACATCTAACGTAGCAAGCATCAAAAGGTATTCCAAGAAGTCACTATTTTTGTCGATGTTGAAGTCTCCAGCATAGATCACCGCTTCGTTAGCAGGAATGTCTTTGGTCAACATAAAGGTTCGCATTAGACCGAGTTGTAGGCGTCTTAGACGCTTAGCTGAAGGTGTGTTGAAAGAGGCAAGGTGTGTATTGAAAATGTGGTATATCTCGCCATCCTTGTTTATCTTGGTATATACAACGCCTTTGTCTGCGTAGCAGTCAGTGCCTGTACAGTGTTCGAAGACGATACTATCGGTGTCGATGATTGGATGTCGGCTAAATGTCACCACACCGCCATCGTACAGCGCATTACTGTTACCACCAACCACCTCTGTTCTGTATGGATATTCGTCCGCTAACTTATTGAATAGAATGTCTCTATCGGTAGAAAATGCTTCTTGCAAAGTGAGTACATCAAACCCAGAAAGGCTATGGCTCATGATGCTTGCTCGGCCTGCAATATTGGAAGACACAGAAGGAAGCAACCATAAGTTATATGATGCAACGTTTAGGATGTTTGGTTCATATTCTGTGTCATTGATTGTATGTTCAGACACAACAAATTCAACGTCGTCAAAACCCGATGTGTATACCGCTTTAACGCCGAACTCAGAGTGATATCCATCTTGATTATATCGATGAAGAATGTATGGGTTGTAGTCAGTCATCATACCTTGACCTTTATAGCCATAAGACAACGTCGAGCCTGAACTATGACCAACCAACTTAAGTTGAGCGACTGGTTCTTGCGGTTTGACTTCCCATGTTCCCTCATCAGTCAATCGTGATATTGTCAGAAAGTAATCATATGTAGCACCATTCACAATTCCATAATATCGATTAAAATCAGCCACTTTAGCTTTTTGATAGGGCCAAATTACTAAGTCATTTTCTGATAGCTTGTATTGGTAACCATTGCTCACGGGAGCACTGGTGTCTAATGAAAAGTTTATCAATATGGGTTTATCAGTGCGGTTTATATAGTAAAGTGATGTAGCATATGCCTGGCTCGTTATTACCCAAAATATCAGTGTTAAACACAGGTTTTTAATCATGTTTCTTCCTTTGATTACATTCCTAAAATCGAAGTCAGAAAGTAGCCCTCATATGCACTTGGTTGCAATTTGGTTGTGTTGGTTTTGTGCTGTGTAACGGATATGTGATCATATTGTAAATTTTGTGAAAAAATACACCAATTTATAGTAACTTATGATTATTCAACCTATTTCGAAGTGCATTTAATGACGACTTATTTTGCTGGTTTCTCCCTCGGACTTTCGCTGATCCTTGCGATAGGTTCTCAAAATGCTTTTGTACTCAAGCAAGGCCTAAAGAACCAACATGTTTTGGTCATTTGTACTGTGTGTGCTGTCTCTGATGCGTTACTGATTAGTTTTGGCGTCACAGGCTTTGGAGCTATTGTTCAGCAGTTTCCTCAAATCGAACTGATTGCTCGTTATGGTGGAGCAATGTTTTTGGGTGTGTATTCATTTTTAAGTTTCCGCTCTGCATTTACTGAAAATCATGCGCTAGAAGCAAGTGCTGAAACCAAAGACTCGTTAACCAAAGCGATAGCCATGTGCGTTGCGTTTACTTGGCTAAACCCACACGTCTATCTTGATACCGTTGTGCTGTTAGGTTCTATTTCAACTCAATATCAACCAAATCAAATGTTATTTGGGGCGGGGGCGGTGTCGGCTTCTTTCGTGTTCTTTTTTTCGCTCGGTTATGGTGCTCGATTCTTGGCGCCTCTGTTTAAGAACCCTAGAGCCTGGAAGGTGTTGGAATTTCTCGTGGGTGTGATAATGGCATCTATTGCAATATCATTAATTGTTTAACTGGCCTTATTTCATTATTTCTAAAAAAATAGAATTTTCTTTCGTCTTTTGTTGTTGATGTTCGTCTTAGAGATGTAACTACAAATTAATGACCTGATACGGAGTCAACGATGATTAAACTGATTAGCTTTAAAAACTGCCCATTTGTTCAACGTGTAATGGGGGCTCTAGTCATGAAGAAAGTGCCATTTGAAATCGAATACATTGAGCTTAACAACAAGCCGCAGTGGTTTTTGGATATTTCCCCAAATGGACAAGTGCCTGTGCTAGTGACTGAAAACGACACGGTATTGTTTGAATCTGATGCGATTGTTGAATACCTTGATGATAAATACGCCCCTATTGAAGAGGTAACAGCCGAGCAAAAAGCATTGGACCGTGCTTGGTCTTATCAAGCAAGTAAACATTACATGCCACAATGCGGAACGATGGGAAGCAAAGACAAAGAAACTTTTGAAACACGTTTGGCTAATCTTCAAAAAGCGTTTCTAAAAGCTGAAAATAAATTAGGCGATACTCAATTCTTCAAAGGGGATTACATCTCGAATGTCGACATAGCTTGGCTGCCACTATTACACCGCGCATCGGTGATAAAAGATCGTTCAGGTTTTGATATGTTAGAAGGCTTCCCTAAAGTGCAAGCGTGGCAGACCGCTTTGATTAAGTCGGGCTTAACGGAGAAAACGGTACCTCAAGACTTTGTGGAGAAGTTTAGTGGTTTCTATTTAACGAATACTTATTTGGCAAGCCTTGCGGAAGTTCATTAATATTATATTCATTATTTTAAATATAATTTAACAGGGTTTTATTCTGAATGGTTGGAAAGGATAAAATAAAGCTCACTCTATTAATCAATAGTGTGAGCTTTTTGTTTTCTAGGAAGGGGAGAGTTAAGTAATAGCTAGAATGTATAAGCCACTTTATATAACTGCATGTGTGATTAAATTACTGATTTAAATGTATTTGTTTATGATAGGTGCAATGTGGATATTGTAACTCTTAGTTGTTTTTTTGCTTTTGCTCTATTTTGTCTCATAAATAAGACTATATAAAATTCGCTAATTATTCGCTTGGTGAATGAAAAATGTCGTGATAACTTCCCAATCACTCCGCAAATGAACAGTGTTTTATTGTTTATTAGGAGTCGCTTGAATAATTTATTTAAACAGTATCGCAACCGTTGGAATAGTGTCGGAAACCTATTAATAGTTGATGAACGGTACTGTGGGACAAACTAAAAAGGGTATTTTCATGCTTAAATCAACATTTCTATTAGGCCTAGTTGGCTTGGTTTCACTTCCTACATTTGCTGCTGGTATTGAGGGCGGTCCATACATTGGTGCTGGCCTTGGTGTACATCAAGATTCGGACACAGATGGTGGTGGCAATTTAGACGCTGAAAGCATGGGATACAGTCTTTACGGCGGTTACCAATTTAACCGTATTGTCGGCATTGAACTTGGCTACACGGACTACGCTGACTATGAATCATATGGTACTAAGGTGTTTTCACCAACGTCTCTGTCTGTCGCAGCAAATCTTGGTTATACCTTCGACAACTCAATTCGCCCATTTGTACTAGCAGGTTTAAGCTACGTTGATCTGAATGCAAACAGCTCTAATGCATTTGATGATGATTCTGGCGCAGGTTTCCGCTTCGGTGTTGGTGTGGAATACACTCCAGTGGATAACCTAACACTTCGCCTGATCTCGCAAGCGGATGCAGTAAACATCGAATTCTTCGATAGCCGTGGCAATAGACTGCAAAGCCGTGATGTCGCATTTAGCACAGTAACACTGGGTGCTTCTTACAATTTCTAACGCATGTTGAGACTTGAAATTGTTTATAGTTGATACGAAAGCCGCTCTGATTATGAGCGGCTTTTTTGTAGCTATAGCCTATGATGCGTTCATGCGTAAAATTAGTTGCTTTTCACAAGCTTATAAAAGGGAATTGTATGAGCGATTTTGGTAGATTATAGGTATTACCGACTTCCAGTGAGCAGCAATGAAGATTCTTCACACGTCCGATTGGCACCTTGGCCAAAACTTCTACAACAAAAGCCGTAAGAATGAACATGAACGTTTCTTACAATGGTTACTTGAGCAAGTTACTGAACATGACATCGATGCGATCATCGTTGCTGGTGACATTTTCGATACCAGTACGCCACCAAGTTACGCTCGTGAGATGTATAACAAGTTTGTTGTCGATTCGAACATGATCGGCTGCCAATTGGTACTGCTAGGCGGAAATCACGATTCCGTTTCGGTCCTGAAAGAGACCCAACAGCTGCTCAAATACATGGGTGCTGACGTCATCCCAAATACCAACGAAGATCATGCGACTCAGGTTGTTGAACTCAAGGGTAAAACGGGCGATGTAGAAGCGCTTGTGTGTGCCATTCCATTTATTCGTCCTCGCGATGTGCTGACCAGTCAAGCCGGTGTAACTGGTGTTGAGCGTCAAAAACAGCTTGGCGATGCAATCAAGCAGCACTACCAAAGTGTTTATGAAGCAGCGGTCGCTAAGCGCTCTGTCTATGAAAACCATGAGCACATGCCAATCATCGCTACGGGACACCTTACTGCAATGGGTGTTCAACAGTCAGATTCTGTACGTGATATTTACGTTGGTAACCTAGATGGCTTTGCTGCGGACGGTTTCCCTGATGCCGACTACATTGCTCTTGGTCATATTCACCGCCCACAAGTAGTGGCTAAACGTGAATACATTCGTTATTCCGGCTCTCCAATCCCACTTAGCTTTGATGAGCTTAAATCTCAAAAGCAGGTGTGCGTGGTTGAGTTTTCTGAAGGCGAACGAACCATTTCTCAATTGGCTGTCCCGACATTCCAACCGCTTGCTGAAATTAAAGGCGATTTGAGCGAGATAGAGTCTCAACTAAATCAATATATTGGTTTGGATGGTGAACAAAGTCTCTGGTTGTCGATAGAGGTTCAAGCTCAAGATTACCTATCTGATCTACAAGAGCGTATGCGTGCATTGACTGAAGGCTTGAATGTGGAAGTACTGCAGCTGCGCCGCGCAAGAGAGCGTCGTAATCAAGCGTTGGAGCAAGAGTCAGCAGAAACTCTGTCAGAACTGAGCCCGATGGACGTGTTTACCAAGCGTATTGCCTTAGAAGAGTTCGAAACTGAATCTGAAAAAGCTCGCTTAGAGCGAATGACGGTGAAGTTTAAGCAAGTCATGGTCGAAGTGTCTGAAAGCGCTCAAGCAACAAACAAAGTAGAAGAGTAACGAGTATGAAGATTTTAAGCCTAGAATTTGAAAACCTAAACTCTTTGAAAGGGCGTTGGAAGCTCGATTTTACTCAATCACCGTTCGCAGAAAACGGCCTGTTTGCTATTACGGGTCCAACCGGTGCGGGTAAAACTACTATTCTGGATGCGATTTGCTTGGCGCTATTTCACCGCACACCTCGTTTGAAAAGTATCGCGAAGGGCAACAACGAGCTGATGACTCGCGGTACGGGTGAGTGTTTCGCTGAACTTGAATTTGAAGTGCAGGGCAAAACTTACCGTTCTAACTTCCACCAAAAGCGAGCTCGTGGCAAGCATGATGGTGCACTGCAAACACCAACATGTGAATTTGCGGATGCAGACAGAGATAAAGTCTTAGAAACCATGTTAACCAAGAAGACCAAGTTAGTTGAGCAGGTGACTGGTTTGGACTTCTCTCGCTTTACTAAGTCGATCATGCTGTCTCAAGGCGAATTTGCCGCCTTCTTAAATGCCAACGCAAATGACCGAGCCGAGCTTCTAGAAGAGTTAACCGGTACCGAGGTCTACAGCCTAATATCAGAGCGTATTTATGATCACTTTAAGTCGAGTGAACAATCACTCAACCACCTGAAAGCGAAAGCAGAAGGTGTGAGTTTACTGTCTGATGAGCAGATTCAAGAGCTGACAACAGAGCGTGACACGTTAGAAATTGAACAGAAACGTTTAGCTGAACAATTAAAAGAGTGGCAAGCTCACCTTAGCTGGTGGAAAGACGTGACCAAAGCGCAGCATACTATTGCGACCAGTGAACAGGATTTAAAAACAGCGCAAGGTGACTTAGAGCAAAACCAATCATCCTTGGTTCGTTTGGCAAACAGCGAACCCGCTGAGAAATTGCGACCGTTGCACAAAGACCTAAAACGCTGCGAGCATGAGCTCAATCTTACGCAGATTAACCTAGATAACAGTACCAAGCTGCTCGCAGTGCGTGAGACCGAGAAGCTAGATGCCCAAACTAAGCTGGCTCAAAGTAGCGAAGCGGTTGAAAAAGTTAAAGCGGAGCAACAAGATCAAGAGAGGATCATTGAGCAAGTCCGCCCACTCGACAACCAAATATCGGTACTCAAAGACAAGCATACCTCGGCAGTTAATGCCGCGAATACGCTGAACGAACAACACGCGCAGCAACGCAATCAACAGCTTGTGTTGGCGCAACAGATTGACGAGTTGAAACAGCAAGAAAAGCTGAGCGCCGAGTACCTAGAGGCACATAAGGCGGACCAACACCTCGAAAAGCACCTAGGTCAGTGGCAAGCTAAGGTTGAGCAAGTACGTACGTTAGAGTCTCAGCATTCACAGCAACTCAATTTGGCCAAACAAACCTATACGGCGCTAGAAGCTCAGCAAGCAGTGATTAAAAACGCACAGCAAACCAAAGCATCGCAAGATCAAGCTCTGGCTGAATTGGTGCTGGCCGAGAACAATACCAAGCAGCAATGGGAAGCGTTACACGCGAACACCAGTGAAACAGCGTTACTCGCCCAAAAAGAGTTGTTGGAGCTTTGGAATCGCAACACTCATTCGTTGTTTGAAATCAATCGTGGCTTTTTAAACGCACAGCAACAGCTACACGTTAAAACACAGGCACATCAAACTAACACCCAGTTGGTCGACAAGCTTTCAAAAGAACGTGAAGTGTTGGTGGAGCGATATAAAGAGCGAGAGACTTCGCTTGAGCGTTTAACCTTGTTAATAGACCAAGAAGGAGAGTTAGCTAAGTATCGTGCGAAATTGGAGTTTGGCTCTGAATGTCCGCTGTGTGGTTCTACTGAACATACCATTGAGCAGTCACAAGACATGGCGAACTTGGTTGCTCAGCAAGAGCGTGAAAAACATGGGTTAGCGGTCATTAAGAAAGATGGTCAAGAGCATCGCCAACAGTTGGATTCTCTTGCTCCTATGATCACAGCACTAAGCGATGATATTCAACGAGCACAAGCGGATACCCAGCAAGCTCAACTTAATTGGCAATCTGTAATAGGTAAGCTTCAACAGAGTTTGTCTGACTTTCCTAATGTGACGCTGGAGTTAACACTGCTTTCTGTGACTGACTTGGGGAATGAGATGGCGGTGACGGCTTTCGTTGAGCAATGCGAGCTTCACGTAAATCAAACCCAGCAGCAGCTGAAAGTCTTAGTGGATGCTAAAAACAGCTATGCCGAGGCGGAAAAACAACGTTTATCAGCGAGTGTTACGGCTGATAAAGCCCAAGCTAATCTTGTGTTAGCGGAGGAGCGCCTCAACGACCTCAATAAGCAAAACCAAGTCGCGAATGAGCAAGCAGCTCAATCCACGCAAGCCAAAGAGCAACAATGGCACTCACTCAAAGAGAGTATTGTGGGAACCTCGATTGAGGCACCTGAACTTGAGCACATTGATGCTTGGTTTGCTGAAAAACTGCAAGCCTCAAACACATGGCTGCAAACCAAACAGCAACAGGCTGAACTAGAGAAGCGTTTGATTACCGAATGTGCTGAGCAAAAAACACTGGATGACAAGCTAAGCAGTGCGCAGAAAGAGCTGGATGCGTTAAGCAAAGAAAGCGAATTGCTAACAGCCGAGTTAGCTCGTATTAGTGGTGAAAGAACACAGTTGTTTGGTGAGCAAGACATTCAAGTCGCAAGCCAAGCAATGAAGCAAAAGGTAGCAGATGCAGTCAAGGCACTGGACGCGGCTCAGCTGGTTCTCAATCGCTGTGAATTGGAACATCGAACTGAACAAACCAAACATACAGGTTTTTCTGATGAGTTAACCGCGAAGCAAACAAGCCTCACGCAAGCGAAGAATGTTTGGGTTGAAGCTTTGCATGCGAGCCCGTTTGAAGAGGAAGTTGATTTTGAAGCGGCACTGCTTGATGAGGAGTTGCGAACTCAATTACAAAACCTTAAGAAGTCTCTGGATGAAGCAATTGTCAGTGCACAAGCAAGGCTGAATACGGCAAAAGCCGCGCAAGTGGAGCTACAAAACCACGAAAATGCGCAAACATGGCAAGAACAAGATCAACAGCTAGTGGAGCAGGCAACGGCTGAGTGCCAAGAGGCTCAGCAAAGTCATGCGAGCAAAATTGGCGCAATTTCTGCGAACCTTGAAACTGATCGTCAGAACCGAAGTAACCAGCAAGATCTGTTTAAGCAGATCTCTGAACAACAAGTCGAGTTTGATGATATTTCTCGTTTGAATTCGCTGATTGGTTCTAAGAACGGTGACAAGTTCCGCAAATTTGCCCAAGGCTTAACACTGGAAAACTTAGTGTATTTAGCGAATAAGCAACTTCAGCGTTTGCATGGTCGCTATGAGCTGAAACGTAAAGCTGACGACGGCTTAGAGTTACAGGTACTCGACACCTGGCAGGGCGATGTAATGCGCGATACTAAAACTCTGTCTGGTGGTGAAAGCTTCTTGGTGAGTTTGGCGTTGGCACTCGCGTTATCTGATCTTGTGAGCTACAAAACCAGTATTGATTCACTGTTCTTGGATGAAGGCTTTGGCACGCTTGATAGTGACACGCTAGACATTGCATTGAACGCACTCGATAACTTGAATGCCTCAGGCAAAATGATTGGCGTTATTAGCCACGTTGAAGCTTTGAAAGAGCGTGTGCCTGTGCAATTGAAAGTGACGAAACACGCAGGCCTTGGCGTTAGCGAGATGGAAAAGCAATATAAAGTGGTTGCTTAATATCGTAGAGATTGGTTGGTATTCAAAGCCTGCCTGTTGAGTTGAAATGGTTCCAACCTCAGTAAAGCAGATCCCCAACTCAGTCGTTCCTCCTTCTCGGGGATGGCGGAGTGGTGGTTTTTAGTAGAGGCAAGCGAGCTTGGATGTGACAACTAACCTCATTCCCTATCGCGAGGTGCTAGCGCAATCGGTAGTGTTGTTGTGAGCTCTTCAACGAACTAGACCTATATATGGAACCGACATGCACAAAAAACCGCACCTCCCAACAAAGACATGTCCTGTATGTCAGAAGTCATTTGCATGGCGCAAGAAGTGGGAGCGCTGCTGGGAGGAAGTGGTGTACTGCTCTGAGCGTTGTCGACGTAATAAACCTAAACAGGGTTAGATTTTGTTAGCACAGCCTTCGTCATTCCCTAAAGCGAGGGACGAGCGCAGTAGGGAATCTCACCCACGTTTAGCCAAAGTCTTAAAGAGATTCCCGACTCAGTCGTTTCCCCTTCTCGGGAATGACGGTGAAAAGTTATGGAGTGGACTATTGCGTATACTTCCTACTTGCACAGTACTTAGTCATCGTCATGTCCATGTGTTCGGATGTCCCGCGTGAGTGTAATAGACTTTGGATGCTTAATTGCCTCTTGGGCATTTATAAAAGGGTTCGACATACTTAATGTCGTCATTCCCTAAAGCGAGGGACGAGCGCAGTAGGGAATCTCACCCACGTTTAGCCAAAGTCTTAAAGAGATTCCCGACTCAGTCGTTTCTCCTTCTCGGGAATGACGGTGAAAGGTTCTGGAGTGGACTATTGCGTATACTTCCTACTTGCACAGTACTTAGTCATCGTCATGCCCATGTGTTCGGATGTCCCACGTGAGTGTAATAGACTTTGGATGCTTAATTGCCTCTTGGGCATTTATAAAAGGGTTCGACATACTTAATGTCGTCATTCCCTACAGCGAGGGACGAGCGTGATAGGGAATCTCAGTGAGGTTCCGAAACTCCCAACCTTTTACTTCTAATTTACCAAGATAATTGTTCACCGTTATACGCGTAGAAATGACCGCTTTGCTCTGGTGTGGCGGTGCGAATAATGTCGACGAGCTGATGTGCCACGTAAGCCGAATCAAATAGCTTGCCTTCCGGTACATTTGCTTGAAAGGGTTTTGACAACGCAGTATCCGTCGTCCCTGGGTGCAGCGCTAATATGGTGCCTTTCTTAATGGTTCGACCCCATTCAATTGACATGGTTTTAATGAACATGTTGAGTGCAGCTTTTGATGAACGGTAGCTATACCAACCACCTAATCTGTTATCTGAAATGCTACCAACCTTGGCGGAAACCACCGCAAACTTGGGGTTGTCGCTTGCTTTGAGAAGTGGAGTGAAATGCTTAGCGAGCAACAAGCTTGGTAGGGTATTCACAGACATGTTTTTGAGGAAGAACTCTGGGTCGATGGACGAAAGGTTCTTTTCAGGTCCTAGTTCTGGCGTATGTAACATCCCAACGCAGTTAATCAGCCAATCGAGTTGATCAAATTGAGATCGTAATGCGGCAATATCGGATTCTTGAGTCACGTCAACCTGGTGCCAAGTCAGGCGTTTGTCATCAATCTCAGGCTTTTTAGAATGGTAAGTCGCAGCAACACGAATATCGAGAAAATCAAAGCGAGACAGTTCAGAGAGTAGGTGTTTAACTACGGCGAGACCAATGCCGCCACTACCACCAATAACCAATATATGTAGTCTGAGTTGCTCCACCATTATAAGTTCTCCAAATTAGTTAGTCGTTGTTCTGCGGTATCTAGTATCGCTTGCTGTTCTTGTTCATCCATGTTGTCCCAAGAACGATAAAGCATTCCCATGCGAGGGTTTCGATTTAAGGCATCGCGGTGTTGATTCATAAAGCGCCAATACAAACTGTTGAACGGGCATGAGCTTTCACCAGTGCGCTCTTTAATCTTGTAATGACAGCCTTTGCAGTAGTCACTCATGCGATTAATGTACGAACCGCTCGCAGAGTATGGTTTGGTTCCGACGATCCCGCCATCCGCAAACAGTGCCATACCTCGCGTATTTGGCATTTCAACCCATTCAATCGCATCCACGTAAATGCCGAGGTACCAGCTGTCGACTTGGTCTGGTGCAATGCCTGTGATTAAGCAGAAGTTGCCTGTAACCATGAGCCTTTGGATATGGTGGGCATAAGCAAACTCTAGAGACTGATCAATTGCGTGTTTCATGCAATTCATCTTTGTGTGACCATCCCAAAAATAATGGGGCAATGCTCGGTCTGCTGAGTAGTGGTTCTTGCTGGCGTAAGCTGGCATGTTCGCCCAATACACCGCGCGTATGTACTCACGCCAACCCAAAATCTGACGAATGAACCCTTCAACCTGTGCAATATCGATAGTGGGTGCTCCTTGCTTAGAAGAAGCGTGATAAGCCGAAAGAGCTGCATCAATAACTTCGCTAGGGCTAAGAAGCTTACTATTTAACGAGAACGAGAGGCGGCTGTGGTACAAGCTCCACTTTGAATCGTGTTCCACCGTCATTGCATCTTGAAAGTGACCAAACAGTGGCAGACAAACTTGGCAGAAGTGAGCGAGCAAAGACAAACTTTGTGCACGATTCACAGGCCAAAGTAGTTGGTCACCAACTTGTCCTATGGTCGCTACTTGATGGCGTTCAATACGCTCTAAGATGGATGAGATATCGTTGGCAAACACCAAGGGTTGTGGCAGGTTTACGATGTCTTGTTTCTTGAGCTTTTTACGGTTGTTTGCATCATAGTTCCATTTGCCGCCGACTGGTTTTCCATCGTTTAAGAGAATATCGAAACGCTTTCTCATTCGACGATAGAAATGTTCCATCATGATGTGTTTGTCTTTCGGAAACTGTTCTTCGATTTCGGCAAAAGGAAACATGAAGTGCTCGGAGTCGCAGCTCCCTTTAACAGTGTTAGGTAATTTGAGCTTGTTAAGTTGTTCTAATAGACGATATTCGTCTGGTCTTTGGTATTCAAATTTCTCGGCGTCAAACTCGTTTGTGTAGTGCTGAAGCACGGCATCGAGATCTCTAAACTGCGCCGTATCATCCAAGGTTAGATGCAAAACTTGGTGCCCACGTTGTGTTAGCTCTTCAGCGAAATAACCCATAGCAGAGAAGAACGCCGCCACTTTTTGGATGTGCGAGGCAACATAGTCGGTTTCCTGCTTAAGTTCGGCGATTATGTAGATTACGTCATCACTAACATGATCAAACCAAGAGTGCTCTATATTGAGCTGGTCACCTAAAACTAGGCGTACAGTTTTGTATTTCATATTACGTCCTGATATCGAGTTGACGTTGAAGCTTCGTGTTCCCGGTGCCACTTGCTGATAAAGGCGTGCTCTGGGTCATACATTTCTGTCTGCTTAACAAGATCGAAATGACGGGGTTTAGGTTGTGATTGATTGGCTGCACTTGGTTTGTTGGCGTTTTGCGTAGCCTGTGAATTTAAAGCTCCAGCGATATAAGCCCAATTACCCCAATTAGACGCCACATCGTAATCAATGAGTTGGCTTTCGAAATAGGCGGCACCGTGACGCCAATCAAGACCGAGCTCGTGAATCAAGCAGCTCGCCACCAGCTGTCTGCCTCTGTTAGACATATATCCCGTTGCGTTAAGCTGGCGCATGAAGGCATCGACAATAGGATAATTGGTGTTGCCGCTTTTCCATTTGGAGAAGCTTGATCCCGAAGTGGTATCGAGCAATTGTTCATTGGGCAGGTCACTAGATTCTCGACCAAACAATGATGTCCCCAGCGTTAAACACTTCCAGTAGAAATATTCACGCCACAACAACTCAAAATAAATCCAGTAGGTAGAATCGTTCGCGCCACGATGCGCTTCGAATTGCTTTAAGTGGCGGTAAATAGTTTTTGGCGAAACACACCCTAGTGCTAGCCATGGCGAAAACTTAGTTGAGTTCTCGATGCCATCTAATGCATTTCGAGTCTGTTTGTAGTTTCCGGCGTAGTCATGTGAAAAGTAGTTTTCTAAGTGGATTAACCCTGCCGTTTCACCGCCTACGTAGTCGCCTGTTTTTGAGTCATCTAATCTAAGTGTCGGCTCTCTGTAAGAGCCAGTAGCCGTGTGTGGTGTAGGTGGAAGGTAAGTTATCACGCGCTCTTCTGTCTCAATCTCTAAATGTTCAACTTGAAGACGGAACTTGGTGAACGAACGAGGCAACTTGGACAGTTCGAAGGGGAACGCATCACTCTCAAACAGAGTAGTGTGATGCTGCTGAGAGATGAACAAATCAGGACACTGCGTTAACGTATCGATTATTAACTGTCGCTCGTCATAGGCACAATGCGAATTGGCAAAAAAGTGTGTCACATGCTGAGATTTGATGAGTTGAACTAAGTTCTCGTTAGTATTTTGGTCTAACACAAAAAGGCGTTGTCCAAGGTGTGACAAGCTCGAGGCTAAATCATCAATAGACTGTTTAATGAAAAGGTGACGATGCGGCCCGTTTTCCTGTTCTTGTGAAAGTCGGACTGAATAGGTAGAAAGCTTTGGTTCAATTGCAACACACAGTAGCTCATCGACGATCTGCGACGCCTGATAAAGTAGTGTGTTATCGTTGATTCTTAAGTCATTTGTAAAAAGATAGAGACCAATCTTTTTCATGCTTACACTCGTGAATTGTTAATTATTAGACGCTTACGAGTTGATACGCTAACAAGATCACAAATGATGTAGGGAAATCGGTAGTGCTTAGCCAGAGAAAAAGGGACGAGCACAGAGGGTATTCAGCCAACCGAAATATGCCAACCAATAATACCGATAGAGGTTGGCAATTCTGAACGTTTTAACCGTTTAACAGGTAGGCGCTATTCCATTGGAACAACCAAGATATCGATCGGAGAAGTATCGATTATCTGTTTAGAATGGGAAATGAGCTTGTGCCAAAAATCATGGTGATGGCCGCACATCAATAGGTCAACGTTATTTTGTGAGATAGTATTCTTGAGCTTATCGTTGAGATCGCCCGTACCTACAAAAATATGCTTAATAGGGTGCTTTGCGTAAGCCTCGAACTCTTTCAAGTGGTTAACGGCATCTTGATTGATGGGTAGATCCCCGTCGTTTGCTTGAATATCAACCAGCTCAGGGTAGATTTCTCCATGAGTACCATCGATGTAGACAAACGAAATACCCGCATCGAGTTTATCCGCAAAGAAAGTCGCTCTATCAATCAATATCTTGGTGTCGTCAGACAGCTCAACGGCGACTAGAATATGTCGGTATTCCATAATTTAAGCCTTTTGTTGTGGGTTATGTAACAAGCATAGTTTTTGTTAGCGCAAATGATATCGAAGAGGTCTCATATTAAGGAAAATCATCATTCAAAGATCTTATAAAGGCTTTCTTGTATATAGCGCTTTGATTGATAAGAAATTTACAAAAGGTTGATATAGTGGATGAAGCGCTAGCTTATGCTGTAGATAGGCTTGAAAGTTCAATGCGCCACCAATGAAGAGGCATCAATGACAGCATTACTCACCATTCCCACCCGAACACTTGGATTTGATTACGATATCGAGATTCGTGATTGGTCACAAAAATTGGTTGGCTTCCATGTGTTTGAAGACGGACGACGTCCACTCGATGGTGGTATTGGGCTAAGCCTTAATCTCATAGAGCAATTTGATGTTAACGGGCGATGGTTAGAAACTCTGCCAGCACGCTACCGTGAAATCACAGATAACTTTCCAGAATATCAGTACCAAATGTTATGGTTGGCGGCTAACACCTATGAAGCCGCGCAACTGTTGGAACTGCGACCTGTGATCTTGGCGCTGATTTGCATGAAGTACAGTGTTGATAATCAGAAGGCTTTGGAACTGAGCCGTTTAGGGCAAAAGAAGATCCTGACTAAGCTTGGTCTAGACAGCAGTAAAGCGACGCTAAAGTTTATTGATAAGCTTGAGCTGCATTATAACGTTGGCGATGAACTCGACCATATCGTGCGAATTTTAGAGCCGCTGCAAAGACGTGTTCTGAAGTTTAAGCACTATTCGAAGGTTGGCTACACGGCACTACGCTTAGATCAGGTACATCCATTTTTAACCGGCAGTCGATTGGGTATTGCAATGGTTGAAGAGGGTAGACTCAATTCTCCGTCGAAGATGGCGATGTTCCAAGATGCAATATTGTTGGGACAGGATTTAGAGATTGATGATCCTTTACGTTCAATAACCAGTCAGAACTCGTTCGCAATGTTCGAACAACTCCACGACCGTTGGAGTGAGCAACGTCAAATGCGACGTTTAGAAGGCAGTCGCCCTATGGACATGGATATCCCGTATCCGGTTCCTTTGCTAGGTAATGATAACATTCATCCCATTATGGATTACTTTGATCTTGAGAAAGAGGGCATCGAGCAAAAGCACTGCATTGGCGTGTATCATAATCGCATAATGAGTGATCGCTATGTGGTGTTTCGAATGATGAAACCTCAGCGCTTAACCATAGGTTTACGTCGTGTTCCAAGTAAAGCGTTTCCTTTCGAGATTGACCAAATCTGCGGTAAAAGAAACGCGCCACCGACTGAGGCAGCTCGCCAAGTGATTCACGATTGGTTAGAAGCGAGCAAGCAAATGTACCCTAATCAAAAATGGGTAAAGTAGACTGGGTAAAGTAGAAGGGAAGCTATATGTATCAACAAGGCGATTTATGCCCACATTGTGGTTTGATTATTGCGATGCCAACAGACTTACAAGCGGAATGCTTAGGTTGTGGAGAAGAGATTAGTCAAGACGCAGACTATGATCATTATGAGGAAGAAGAGTAGCGTAATACTGCTTTTAGTGATTTGCTTAACTCACTGGTTCTCATTTCTATCGTTCGTATTTAAAAAGGAAGTTTAAATGCAAAAAGTCGTTTTTAGACAATGTGTCCAGCATTCTCCACACTGGCAAGAGCTCGAGCGCCTTTTTCAAAGTGAATGGGCGGACTTTGAGTTTAAATCGGCCTATCCAGAACACTCGGACCCAACCAACACTCATCTACCGCCAGTTATCGTGGTTATTCGCGAAAATGTTGTCATCGGTGGTTTAGCGTACTCCCATTTTCAAGAACCTCATCAAGTAAGGGATATCGTGTGGATTAATGCTGTTTATGTTGATGAGAAATGGCGAGGCCAAGGCATTGCGAGTGAATTGATTAAGCGAGCGGTTGAACAAATGCCAGCCTTCTACCAATCTAAAACCGCAGAACACTCTGCGTCTGACCTTTATGCTTATACCAACATACCGTCTTTGTACCTTTCTCTCGGTTGGTCGATCGTTAACATCAATACCGACCCAGACCATCATGTGGTGTGTGTTTCTTTTTGAGCAAACGTATCGGCTTACGATGTTAAAAGTGTTTAGTTTTATGTAAGAAACAGAGCAAATATCGCCAATAAATCAAACAACTAGACGCTGATTAAAGCTATCAATACGATTTATTACAGCAGTTGTTGAGCACGAAGCCTATATTGACTAGAATGACGCACTTTTTTTATTTACGTACATACAGGTAATGAACATGAGCGATACTAATTCAAGACCAGCTTTACCAGATCATCTTGCAGGCAACCCACGCAGCCCACACCACGTGGCTGAGTGTTTCGAATACCCAATCGGTATCCGTCTAAATGGTAAAGAGCGTACTGATGTTGAAGAATACTGCATCAGCGAAGGTTGGGTGAAGATTCCTTCTCCTAAAGCACTTGATCGCTTCGGTCAGCCAATGCTTATTACTCTTAAAGGCACTGTAGAAGCTTACTACATCGAAGAATAATAGATGGTTGTAGCTGACTCAGCTGCCGAATTCTGTTTATAGAAGGGTCTAGAGAAATCTAGGCCCTTTTTGTATGCATCGTTTGGATTAGTAGTGTTTACCAAGCAATACCTGCACCGATGGAAAACTCTAAATCTTCTCCTTCGGCTTTATCAAAACCTGCGGTCACAACGAAGCCTGTGTCCGTAATATAGGTTGCATCTAAGCCACCAACTTGTTTTGTCGCGCTATCAGAAAGCTCGTGTCTTTCGAAAGTAATATCCGTGTGTGTTCGTTTGATCCCGTAGCCGGGTGTGATGTACAAGTTATCAGTGATACCGATCGGTGCATGGAACTGATATTCGTTGTCGCGTTGTTTGTACTCGTAAGCCCCGTCATCCTCGTTATATGCCGAGCGTGTAAACTCAACACCATAACCAACGGTTCCCGGACCACGGTATTTCACATAAGAAGCAGACCAATCTCTCCAGCCTCTTTCAGCAGATAGGCCAAACGTAACGGCTGTTTCTTCTTGAGTCTGTTCGAAAGCGTTAACATGAGATGTAGAGAACAAAAGAAGGGAAGCTAACACTGTAAAGGGAAGGGCTTTGATAATCATTGGATCGCTCGCTTATGTGTACTTAATAGAGACGCATATCGGTGATATGGAACGCCAGTAAATGAGTAACCTAGTCGGGATCGTCCTTGAGTTGTTTTTGTTATTTGTTTCCGTTGTTCTTGTTTTGAACAGGCACTCTCCAATTGAAAGAGTGCCTGCTCTATGGGGTGTCATTATCGTGAGGAGTCAAAGTCCACTACTTTAAAGTGCGTAGTTTGTT
The DNA here is from genome assembly GCF_013114585.1 of Vibrio sp. 99K-1. Classification (NCBI taxonomy): domain Bacteria; kingdom Pseudomonadati; phylum Pseudomonadota; class Gammaproteobacteria; order Vibrionales; family Vibrionaceae; genus Vibrio; species Vibrio sp. 99K-1. The sequence goes on along the minus strand of NZ_VTXF01000046.1, from coordinate 13,569 downwards.
TACCTGCATCTTGGTACGTACTTTTGTCACTTCAGCATGAGTAGGCAGTTTGTCTTTAATTTTGTTCTTGATGTCGGCAACTGGGATAAAGTTCCACTTACCATCATGATATTTAACAACAAATGTTTCACGGTCTATTTCTTCACGGAAAATCCAAACACCATCGTCTAAACGTTTAAAGTCTCCAATCACGTTACCGTTGGTGTCTCTCACTGTCCAAAACGTGTATTCAGTGTCTTGGTAATTATCTCTAGTACCATTAATTTCTTTGTCACCTGCAGTTACTTTGACATGGCCATCGTTAATTAATATTTCACCGACTCGTATGTCGTTAACATATATCCCGTATAAGGTTTCACCTTCGTAGTCTCGTTCTTTCACGGCGCCAAGCTTTGCGTCGTCGTGACCTTTATTGAAAAACGGAATGTCACCGATATCTGGGATGTAGACGAAACCTAGATCAGCTTGTTCAATGATATCAGCGATATTTTTTGAATCGCCTTTACCATATCCAGGGTCGATATTATCAAACCCATTGTCGACATCACTATCAGAGTCGCCGTTTCCAAAACCTGGGTCGATATTTTCATAGCCGTGATCCCCATCGAATTGCGGTTGTGCGGGGTCTGAGGTTCCGCCAGATGAGCAACCCGCAAGAACGGCAGTAAGGACTAGCGCGATAAGTGATTTGTTCATGATGTTTCCTATCGTTGGGTTTGTTCTAAACAGGTGATGCGCAGAAAGTGTTTCACACAATATCAATAACTTTGACTAACTGGTCTGCTGCATCGCTTGAAGTGAACGATACGGAAACTGGAGTGATCGATAAATAAACCAAACGTTAGTTTTAACATCACGATTCGTTATGTATTAGCGAACCAAAAGAACGCCCTTGGATATGGGGGGCTTCGAATGTGGAAATGAGCAAGGCGATAAAAACGTAATCTCATCACAAAACTCAGCACTCAATATGAAGCCAGAACAATAATACGACGTTTTGTGGTTGTTTTGTGCTCGATTGCTCAGTTTTGGCTAATTATAGTTCGGTTAACGATTGGTTGAATAGTAAACGAATCGTCAAAAATATGAAGCGTGGTCTAATTAAATGAAACTAATTTGCTGTATTTAAACAATTTTATTGTTAATAGCTATATGCATCACAGAAATTATCCCTGAAGCACATACAATCCCTCCTGTTTTCGAATGAGCGTATATTTTTTCGTTCGAGCATTTTATATTTCCTTCGCCCAATAATATGAGGTTCCTATGTTTGGAATATTCAAACCTATGGCGCATATCGATCGTTTGTCGTCAGATAAGCTCGATAGCACTTACACACGATTACGATGGCAACTGTTCATCGGTATTTTTGTTGGCTATGCGGGTTACTACCTAGTCCGTAAAAACTTCAGTTTGGCAATGCCTTACTTGATTGAACAGGGTTTCAGCCGTGGTGAGCTAGGGGTGGCATTAGCAGCCGTATCTATTGCTTACGGTTTATCTAAATTCTTAATGGGTAGCGTTTCTGACCGTTCAAACCCTCGTTATTTCCTCAGTGGTGGCTTGTTAATGTCGGCACTGGTTATGTTCTGCTTTGGTTTCATGCCTTGGGCAACGGGCAGCATCACAGCCATGTTTATTCTTCTATTCTTGAACGGTTGGTTCCAAGGTATGGGCTGGCCAGCGTGTGGACGAACCATGGTGCACTGGTGGTCACGTAAAGAGCGTGGCGAGATAGTGTCGGTATGGAACGTTGCTCACAACGTGGGCGGTGGATTGATTGGTCCAATGTTCCTATTGGGTCTGTGGGCTTTCAACGATGATTGGCGAACCGCTTTTTATGTTCCTGCATTTTTTGCCACTCTCGTTGCTATTTTCGTTTGGTTTACGGTAAGAGATACGCCTCAGTCTTGTGGTCTACCGCCGATTGAAGAGCACAAGAACGACTACCCAGATGATTACGACAAATCTCACGAAACTGAGATGACTGCGAAAGAGATCTTCTTTAAGTACGTATTCAACAACAAACTGTTGTGGTCAATTGCCATCGCGAACGCGTTCGTATACTTGATTCGTTATGGGGTACTGGACTGGGCTCCTGTTTACCTAAAAGAAGCGAAAGACTTCTCTGTAGATAAATCTTCTTGGGCTTACTTCTTGTATGAGTGGGCAGGTATCCCTGGTACGTTATTGTGTGGTTGGATCTCAGATAAGCTATTCAAAGGTCGCCGTGCTCCAGCTGGTATCTTGTTCATGGTATTGGTTACTATCGCGGTGCTAGTTTACTGGTTTAACCCAGCGGGTAATCCAACCATTGATATGTTGGCTCTTATCGCGATTGGTTTCCTAATCTACGGTCCGGTAATGCTAATTGGTCTATACGCACTTGAACTTGCACCTAAGAAAGCTGCGGGTACAGCAGCAGGTTTAACAGGTCTATTCGGTTACTTAGGTGGCGCAGTTGCAGCAAACGCAGTACTTGGCTTCATGGTTGACCATTACGGATGGGATGGTGGTTTCACTATCTTGGTGGGTGCTTGTGTCGCTTCAATCATCTGTCTGCTGTACGCGTTTGTCGGTGAGCGTAAGCACCATAAAGAGAAAAGCCTTGAGCGAGAGAAAGAGGCAATAGCTTAATCATTCTTTAACTCAACAGCATCATACTAATAGTTAAACGAGGCAGGGATAACCTGCCTCTATTTTATCAAGGAATAGAACAATGAAAACAACGTCACTGTCCCTGACTCTCTTGGCTCTAAGCTTATCGGCTAACGCATTTGCCGACCCTTTGGTTATTGCTCACCGAGGCGCGTCGGGTTACTTACCTGAGCACACTCTACCTGCTAAGGCTCTTGCGTATGCAATGAAACCCGATTACATCGAACAAGATGTTGTGATGACCAAAGACGACCAGCTCGTCGTACTTCACGATCATTATCTAGATCGCGTTACCGATGTTGCAGAGCGCTTTCCTGACCGTGCGCGTGAAGATGGGCGCTACTACGCGATAGATTTTACGCTCGCTGAGATTAAGTCATTAAGAGTGACAGAAGGCTTTAAGCTTGATGAGCAAGGGAATAAAGTCGCAGGGTATCCAACACGCTTCCCAATGTGGCAGTCTGATTTCCGAGTACCAACGTTTGCAGAAGAAATCGAAATGATCCAAGGCTTGAATAAGACCCTTGGTTATGACGTTGGTATCTACCCTGAAATCAAAGCACCTTGGTTCCACCGACATGAAGGCAAAGACATTTCTAAAGCGGTACTGGCTACCTTGCATCAATATGGTTACCTATCTAAAGACGATAAGGTTTACTTGCAGTGTTTCGATGCAAACGAACTAAAACGTATTAACGACGAACTCATGCCAGCGATGGAAATGGACCTCAAGCTTGTTCAGCTAATGGCTTACACCGACTGGAATGAAACTATGACTTACAAAGGCGACGTAGCGACGCCTTATAGTTACGATTGGATGTTCGAGAAAGGCGGTATGGCAAAAGTGGCGACTTATGCTGACGGTATTGGCCCTTGGAAGCCTATGCTGGTGGACGATGTATCAACCAAAGACAACATCATCATAAAGCCATTGATGAAATCAGCGAAAGACGCAGGCTTAGATGTTCACCCATACACATTCCGCGCTGATCCAGGCCGAATTCCAGGTTATGTCGATAACTTCGATGGGATGTTGGATGTGTTTTATAACCAAGTGAAAGTCGACGGTGTGTTTACCGACTTCTCAGATAAAGCGGTAGACTTCTTAAACCGTTAATTGGTTAATCCACAACAAAATACAAAGAGTTAAAAGCACTGCCTGAAGGTGTTTTTAGCTCTTTTTTTGATCTAACAATCTTGCATTAAATCTACTCTTTCAACACATTTTCATTGTTACTTGGTTTACACCGTTTGTACTCCTTGATAGGTTACGCGCAATGCAGTCAGTTGCTCAATATGTAGCGCTTCTGGCTGAAGCGAATATTGAAAATGGACACATCATGGAAGAAAGAAGCAAAGCCTATCTAGATAGTTATCTCAATTCACTGCCGGCTGAAGTTGCCAAACAATACACCTCATTCAGTGCCGACTATTACTGTGCGGATGAATACAACGCCAATCTATGCGCGCAGCTGATACTGAAAGGTGGAAAGCAAGCCTCGTGCAGCTTGGAGTATTGGTACAGCCATGAAGGCGAAATCATGCCCGTTGTTGGACACTTGCAGGTGGTCACTGATTGGGACGGTGTACCTGTCTGTATTGTTGAACTTACCTCGGTGTCACTATGCCCATATAACCAGGTGACGGCTGAGTTTGCTGCCGCTGAAGGCGAGGGTGATAAAACGTTGGCATGGTGGCGAGAAGCCCATTGGAACTTTTTCTCTCGTGAGTGTGAAGAGCTAAAGATCACGCCAAGTGAAGACATGATGTTGGTGCTTGAGCGTTTCAAAGTCGTCTATCAATAATTGGTTTGATCTATACAGAGTGTTACAAGTTAAATGAATCTTAACCCGTGGCACTTAGCGCTCAAAAATAGTAAAGCAATAGAACAAGGAGTGTGTAGTGAAAATTGCGATATTGGATGATTATCAAAATGCAGTAAAAAATCTCGAGTGTTACCGAAAGTTGGCAGATCATGACGTAACCGTATTCACCGAGGCCTATCCAGAAAATGAACTAGCGTTAAAGCTGTACGATTTTGAGGCGCTTGTGCTGATCCGCGAGCGTACCGAAATCACGGAGTCGCTGCTATCTAAACTGCCAAACCTAAAAGTGATCAGCCAAACCGGAAAAGTCAGTAATCACATCGATCCACAACTGTGTGAACGCTTCGGTGTCACAGTACTGGAAGGGCGCGGTTCACCTGTCGCGCCCTCTGAGCTCTGTTGGGCATTGATTATGGCGGCATCTCGTCACATTCCTACTTACGCTTCAAACCTTAAACATAACCAATGGCAAGATTCAGGCGTACTTGGTTTAGGCAGAACGCTAAGGGGCCTAAAGCTTGGCATTTGGGGCTATGGAAAAATCGGGCGCTGCATCGCGCAATACGCCAAAGCGTTCGGGATGGATGTCATGGTGTGGGGTAGCCAGAACTCGCGAGACCAAGCACAAGCCGATGGTTTTGAGGCTGCAGCAACCAAGCAGGCATTTTTCGAGAGTGTTGACGTACTCTCATTACACCTTCGTTTAAACAGTGTCACTAAAGGCTGTGTTACTGCCAGTGACCTCAGCGTAATGAAACCTGACTCATTATTCGTGAATATCAGCCGAGCGGAGTTAGTCGAACCAGAAGCCTTGCTTAACGAACTCACTAAGGTACCAAGCAAAAGAGCAGCAATAGATGTGTTTGATATTGAACCTGCGACACCAGATAACGAACCGTTGTTGTCTCTACCAAACGTGACAGCAACGCCGCATTTAGGCTACGTTGAACAAAATAGCTACGAACTCTACTTTGATATCGCTTTCGATAACATTCTGTCCTATCAAAGGGGTGGCATATCGAGCTAGAATCTGCCCAAGGAAAAAAAGGTAGAGAAAGTATGAGCTTAACAATCAGACAAGTTACAGTAGATGATGCTCAGGGTATTATCGATGTATTAAACCCAATCATCATCGAAGGGCGTTATACCATCTTAGATCAGACGTTTACGTTGGATGAAGAGAAAGGTTTTATTGAGTCGTTTCCCGAACGTGGCGTGTTCAGTGTTGCTGTTAATCAAACGACTAATCAATTGCTTGGTTTTCAAAACGTAGAGCCGTTTGCCTCTTATACGAAAGCCTTTGATCATGTTGGTATTATTGGGACGTATGTAGACGCAAACAGCCGTGGGCAAGGCGTCGCAAAACAGTTATTTGAACATACATTCGAAGTCGCAAAAACCAAAGGCTACGAAAAGCTTTTTGCTTATGTTCTAGCCGATAACGAGCGCGCATTAGCGGCTTATCTTAAACAGGGCTTTGAAACTGTCGGAATAGCAAAGAAACACGCTAAGATTGGCGGCCAGTACTATGATGAGATTCTTATCGAGAAGTTCTTATAAGTACGGTGATACATTCGAAACATCATCGATGCAGGAGGCATGATGAACAAAGCTACAACATCAACGGCTCAAATCAAGCTAACTAAAACCGTCTTATTTGATTGGGGCAACACCTTAATGATCGACTTCCCAGATGCACAAGGGAAAATGTGTGACTGGGAAACTGTACAAGAAGTGAGTGGGGCACAAGCCTTACTCGCTCAATTGACGAAGCATCACAACATCTATGTTGCCACCAATGCGGCCGATTCCAGTAAAACTGACATAATCCACGCGTTTGAGCGAGTTGGCTTGTCCCAATACATTGATGGCTACTTCTGTAAGGCGAGTATTGGCTTATCTAAATACGAACCGGGCTTTTATCCTGCGATCATCTCGCAACTCGGGATAAAGCCACAAGAGATCACCATGATTGGCGATACCCTAGAAAAAGATATTTACCCTGCGCTTGAAGCTGGCCTACAGGCTGTTTGGCTGAACACCGAAGGCGCGAATACAGATACAAACTTACCTATCGTTGAGGTTCAAAACCTGACCGAACTACTGGAGTTATACAATGGATGATCATTCCGAGATTTGGCGTCAGTATTATCAAAAAGCCTTAGATAAGCCTCATTCAAAAAGAACAGAATTCGCTATGAAGCTGAACGAGTCTCGCTTAAATGTCGCGATCGACTGTGGTTGTGGTACAGGAAGTGACATTGCGTTTTTAGAGCAGCAAGGCAACCAAGTTTATGGCTTCGACGTTAATTCTGACTCAATATCGATATGTAGAGACAGGTTCGGTCAAAAAGCTTGGGTCGAGATATCTCAAAGCGCATTTGAAGATTATGATTATCCCAAAGCCGGGCTAGTGATTGCTAACTCCAGTCTATTTTTTGCAGAGCCGAATCAGTTCGATCAGACGTGGCAACGAATCATCGATAGCATTGAAATCGGTGGTGTATTTGCGGGCGATTTCATGGGGGTAGACGATAGTTGGGCTTATGGTTATCGAACCTCTACGACGCCTCTCACAAAGGCAAAAGTACTGAGTCTATTTGATGCGTTCGAAGTTGTCCGTTTTCACGAGCGAGACGAACAAGCGCTTACATCATTAGGCAAGATGAAGCATTGGCATACTTATTCTGTTGTGGCGATTAAGCGACGTTCAACCTAGTAACGTTAAGCTAAAACTTTCTGTGCGTTCATTTTGAAAGCAACCTCTCATTTGTTGTCTAATTAATACTCTAAGCTAAGCCTATATTTTTAATAGAGGGGCTAGGTTATGAGTATCGAACGTCATGGAATATCGGTTGGAATTGAGCGTGTTAGCGGCGAAACCATCATCGTGTTCAAAGCGAAAGGGAAATTAACGCACGACGACTATCAAGCGATGATACCCATCTTAAAAACCACCATAAAAGAGATCGATTCGTCCGCACTGAAGATGCTTGTTGATATCTCCACATTAACGGGCTGGGAACTGCGCGCCGCGTGGGATGATTTCAAACTCGGGCTAGAACTCAACTCCAAGATAGACAAAATCGCTATTTGTGGTGATAAAAGCTGGCAAGAACTGGCATCTAAAGTGGGAAGCTGGTTTGTGTCTGGGGACATTAAGTCATTCGAAGAACACGACCCTGCCATAGAGTGGCTTGTTGATTAGATTCATCACATCTTATTTCAAGTGACAGCTGGTGGTAAGTGTTTACCTTTAACGAACTGCATTGATGGCTGTCATTCATCGACTCCCAATACCATTTTTTATGTAATTCAATAGAATATGCTGACTGCTGTAGGTAACATGCCGCCCATGCGATATCGTCGCTTTAATTAGAATAAGAAGCACAATAACAAGGTCTAAGAACATGAATAAGGTAATTGATAAGCTCGCTTGGGTATTCATCCAAGATGGCAAGCTGTTGATGGTGAGATCAAAAGGAAAAGAACTGTTTTACTTACCGGGCGGAAAACGCGAAGAGGGTGAAACTGACGAGCAAGCATTGCTTCGTGAAATCAAAGAAGAGATTTCAGTCGATTTAGTGCCTGATTCACTCAAATACGTTGAGACGTTTACTGGCCAAGCTGATGGCAAAGCGGAAGGCGTTTCTGTGCAATTGACTTGTTACGCTGCTGATTACACGGGCGAATTATCGCCAGACGCTGAAATCGAAGAGCTTAAGTTTGTCGATAGCAATGACAGAGAAGTATGTTCATTGGCGGCACTGGTTGCACTAGATTGGTTAGAAGAGAATCAGTACTTGTCGTAATAACAAGATCAGCTCTCCAAAAGATCACAATCATGAAAAGCTTGAAGGGCGGCTGTCTTTCATTAAAAGGTCGAGTCTTCTTTGAGCTTTTTTCGTATCTTGCAGATCCACCACTTCAATCATCTCACACTCATCCCTCACCATTTCATTGATTAGGCTAGGGTAGTGTCGGCAATCCTCTGGGCGGTCTAAGTAAATACTGCAGGTGTATTTTGCTTGAGCATTTGTGTCTTTATTGGGGACGAGTTCTAGAAACGGGCAACGAGTTAAACGCTCACCAGATTCAGGATCAAACCAAATCTCACCACCACGAACATATTCAAAGATGTCTGGGTTAAACAGTTCCCACAAATCTATCTCTTCTTGAGTCGCGGCGAGGTCGCCATCTCCATATTTGATGCAGCATTTTCCGCATTGATTACAATCTTTCATTCTTGGCTTCTTAGTTAGCTAACTCTTGTAATGTTATCACTGATACGCGTGGCACGTTGATTTTGTTGTCCAGAGCTTAGAAATAGCGCGAGGCGCGAACAACCATTGGCAAAGTGAACCGACGCACCGCCATAAACAGTGATACAATTTGGCTTCATAAGTGATTAATACAAAGGCTCCAAATGAGAACGATCTACACCACTGAAGGCGATATCAACGCAAAGAAACAGAAAGACGCTTATCCAAAACTGGCGTTATGTGAAAACTGTGTGCGTGACTATGTGGTGATTGAACAAGGAGAGCGCACTTACAAGCCTTGTGCTAAATGTGGTGCCGACGATTAATGCGCCTTGATAAATACCTTTGTAAAAGCACAGACCTCACTAAGTCACAAGCCATTAAAAGCATTCATCATGGTGAGGTTAGTGTAAACAGTGAAGTCGTGCTTGATGAATCCACTCAAGTGCACGAAAGTAACACCATCTTGCTGAATGGTGACGCATTAACGCTACGCGCGTTTCGTTATATCTTGATGCACAAGCCAGCAGGCACCATCTGTTCCAATATCGACGAAGTGTATCCATCTCTTTTCAATTATTTAGAGTTAGATAAAGTGTCTGAACTGCACATCGCAGGGCGTTTAGATGCTGATACCACAGGATTAGTGTTAATCACCGATGATGGTCGTTGGTCTTTCAATATCACATTGCCCACGAAGTCGTGTAAAAAGGTGTACCGCGTGACATTGTCACGAGATATTAAAGACGATGTCGCTGATAAGTTCAAAGCAGGGGTTCCGCTGCAAGGTGAGAAGAACCTTACGCGCCCGGCAGAACTAGAAGTAATTAGCCCCAAAGAAGTGCTCTTAACCATCACCGAGGGTAAGTTTCATCAAGTTAAGCGAATGTTTGCTGCTGTTGGTAACCGAGTGGTTGGGCTACATAGAGAACAAATAGGCGACGTCCGTTTAGATGTTGAAGAAGGTCACTGGCGTTACCTCACTGAATATGAAGTTAGCTCTTTCGGCCAGTAACCTAAAACAAATTTAAGCATAATGCACAAAGCTCAGCGATGCTTCTGGGCTTCAAAACAGAAGGAATTGTTTATCATGGAAAACCTCAAAGTCACTGAAATAAAATCGTTTGTGCCCGCAAAAGAGTTCGACTTATCTAAGCGGTTTTACCAAGCTCTGGGGTTTGAACTTATGTCTGAGTTCCATGATATCGCCTATTTTCGTCACGGTGATTATGCATTCCTTTTACAAGATTTTTACGAACCTGCGCACTGTCACAATTACATGATGCACTTGCTCGTAGAGGACGTAAAAAGTTGGTATCAGCACGTACAAAACTCTAATGTAATGGCGGAATTTGAAGTAACCGTTACCGAGGTTGTTGAGCAGCCTTGGGGAATGCTTGAGTTTTGTATCACTGACCCAAGTGGCGTGCTATGGCGTGTTGCCGAGAACATAAGCCCGCGTAACTCGTAACTTGTTTTGAGACCAGTGAAACGCTTCAAATTATCCATATGTCGCTTTATTTATGCCGTTCTTCGGTAATTATCAAATAGGTTCAAACATGGATATAAAGGCAAAAATGCACAGCCAAGACGTTTATTACTGTGATGACGTTGATCTGGTCGCCGAGCAAACGCAATGTTTAGAAGTGCTGTACGATTTCAATCACACTCGCCCGAGCGAGGGTAAAAAACGCCAACAAATCATGAAGCAACTGTTCGCAGAAGTCGGCGAGGGTTGTTACATAGAGCCACCACTGCACGCCAACTGGGGGCGTCACACTCACCTTGGCAACAACGTATACGTAAACTTCAACCTAACGCTTGTTGACGACACCGACGTATTCATCGGTGATAACGTGATGATTGCACCTAACGTCACCATCGCAACAGGTACACATCCCATCAGCCCTGAGCTCAGGCTCAAAGCTGCGCAGTTCAATGTTCCTGTCCGTATCTGCAATAACGTATGGCTTGGCGCACACACGGTCGTGTTACCGGGCGTTACCATAGGTGAAAACTCGGTAATTGGAGCGGGCAGCATAGTCACCAAAGATATCCCAGCCAATGTGGTTGCCGTTGGTAACCCTTGCAAAGTAATACGAGAAATCAGCGAACGCGACCGAGAGTACTACCACAAAGACCGGCGCATCCCAGACGAATTGAAGTAAGCCGTATTGACCAGATTCTTTATGTTGGGAGTTTGGTCATACTAGACAGAAAGATTCCGTATTTTACCAAAAGCCGATGCTAGCTGTGATATAAGTCGTTGTTATATAATGACTAGATTGCATATGAGATGTAAACGGTAGAAACTAGACAGAATTAATCAGCATTTAAATACAGAATAATTCTGTCTAATAGAGCTGTTATGTGCTTGGAGATAAAATGAGAAAACTATCAATCATTACATTGGGTGTATCAAATATCGAGGTTTCCGCAAAGTTCTATGAAGCCGTACTTGGATTAGAACGCACAGATTATCAATCTGATGAAATTGTATTTCTGGATATTGATGGTCCGGAATTAGCTCTGTTTCCCAAATCCGAATTAGCAAAAGATGTTGGTGTTGAAGCAAATGGATCAGGCTTTGCCGGTATTACACTGGCTAGAAATGTTCGTTCGTCTGGTGAAGTGCTTAGTCTGCTGAAAAAAGCTGAGGATAATGGTGGGAAAATCGTCAAACAGGGACAGGCTGTGTTTTGGGGTGGCTTTTCAGGTTACTTCTCTGATCCAGATGGGTACTTGTGGGAGATAGCTGTAGGTTCAGAGCTCTATAAAGCAGAAATTGAGCAACGCACATAACAAATTGTTCAAGAGGGATTCGCAACGCGTGGCATTTTTACTATGCGTTGGTTTTAGTGTTTAAGGCGGTATGCGGTGGCATCGGTATTGCGTTGCTCACCCCTTAACAAGGCGTTAGTTTGCAAGAGGAAAAACGCAGCTATATCGCAAGATCTAGTGGTAAAAGCTGAAAGTCTAAATAGCCATATCAGTGTTCAATTTCAGTGTTAACTTGCGTGGTGAAAATCCAAAATTGGCATCGTTTCAATGGTTGATTTGTTCTTTGGTGCGGCGAGTTATGGGTTAACCCAGCTGTACTTTTTTTGCTGAAACTCTGCTCGTTGAGTTTGTTGGTGCAAAAGCCGATCTACTCGCTAAAATGACGCTTTCTTTGGTGTGGCAAGTTCCACGTGGTTTCAGTGACTTTGTTGAAAGTCCGCATTGTGAGATTGGTTTTCCAAAAGCGCTTTTTGGTGTTGTGAGTTCGTTTTCTGCGGCGTTGTTTGTTCCAAGTGGTTTCATTGACTAGCTGCTTTGAGACTAAGCCTGACTTAAGTGCATCAAAGCACATAATGCTTGTTGTTTGCAAAGTTTAAAATAACGTAAAATCAAATCTTTGGGTTTGCAAACTAACAAACTGCTCAAGAGGGATTCGCAACGCGTGGCATTTTTACTATGCGTTGAATTTAGTGGTTAAGGTGGTATGCGGCGGCTTCGGTATTGCGTTGCTCACCCCTTAGCAGGGCGTTGATATGACCCCCACTGTCAATTAAAAACGTAGAAGTTTCTGCTCCCTCATTTCAGAGCCTTTGTTCATTTTGGGATAGTGTTACCGCATAGATGAAGCAAGTAATGTCGTCGGTTCTCATGCTGATATACGTGGATTGCTCATCGTTTGATGAGTAGAGCCTACCTTACTTGTTCCGTCGTAGCACCTGTCTTCAGTCTATGCTCGTGGTTCAATACAGCCGAAGCTATATTGCCGTCCTAACGCCGTCGGTGTTTGTGCCACTCCCGATGCTTTATCCAATGCGATAACACTAATTCTGTCTTCATGCCGGTAAACGAGCGATTCGAGTTCTAGGATCTACGTCGCTAATGACAACTTCACGCGCAATGGCCCAGATGTAAGCGATCATCTCTCTTGCGATGGCGACCACAACGACATTTCGGTGTTTACCTTTTTGTAGTAGTCGTTGGTAACGACGACATAACCTTTGCTGGGCTTGCCAAGCGATATCAACTATCTCTTTAGGCAGCCCTTCTTGCCTTAGTTGCAGCTCTACAGAGATGTTCGCTTTATGCTTATAGGTGTGTGCGCCTTCAACGAGTAACCGTCTGGCTCGACTGTTGCCACACTTTGTTAAGCTGCCACGACGAGTTTTACCTCCACTGGAGTTTTCTGTTGGAACAAGCCCAAGGTAAGCCATAAGCTTTCTTGGATGGTCGAACCGCCGTAAGTCACCCAGCTCAGCTATTGTGCCGAGAGCTACGAGTAACCTTACACCCCGCATAGCTTGAATGGCTTTCACAACAGGATAGTATCGCCAGTTTTTGACCTGATGGAGCAGTTCATTATCGAGTCGTTGCAGCCGCTGTATCCGCTCATTGATAGTAATGATCATCTCTTGCAAGACGATTTGTTGACTATGGTGAGGAAGAATGAGATCGGTCAGCCACCGTAGATGCTTTTTAGACCAGTTATCATTCACCGTCGCTTGGATATTATTGCGAAGAAGAAAGCCTTTGAGTTGGAACTTTGCGTCTTTGAGATCTTTCATTGCCGTTTCTCTGGCACGCGAGAGATCTCGAATAGCTTCATCTTCGGCTTCTGGTACATAGATGGGTGTAAGCTCTTCGGCTTTTAACAGCTTGGCGAGCTTTGCTGCGTCTCGTTTGTCAGTTTTAACTCTATCGCCTGGCTTCTTAGGTATAAGTGATGGAGCGACGACATAGCAGCAGTGTCCAAGGCTCGTAATCAGGCGATAAGTCCAGTAACCACATGGTCCTGCTTCATAGACAAAGTGCAGAGTGGCTTTTGG